>NZ_CATKIF010000015.1:0-97385 GCF_949752865.1 Burkholderia sp. IT-111MI5
GCGGAAATGCGAGGCGGCCGGGCAACGGGTAGCGTGCTCCATCATCGCATCAACAGCAATCCTATTCACGACCGTCGGTGTCGGTCGCCTCGATTCTCTCGAGCGCGACACGGTGAGCTATACCGCTTCCCTCGCCCTCACCCATCCAGCGAGGGCTACATGATCTGCGATGCATGCCCGGCGGCGACGCGCCAGCCGGTATCCGATCGACGCCACAGGCGCGTATAGGCAAATGTGCCGTCGAACGCAGCGCCGTCAAAACGGCCGGCAAGTGTCGCCTTCGTCGTGGTCAGGATCATCTCGCCGATCTCGCATGCCCGCGTTTCGAGGAAATCGAGTCTGTCGAGACGCAGCAGCTTCGCGCGATGCGTGGACAGATCGTCCTCCTTCGAGATGATCTGGCCGGTCGGAACGGTGAACACCAGATCGTCGTCCAGCAACGCATCGAGCGCGTCGACATCGTTGGCCAGCATCGCAGCACGAAGCGCGGTTTCGTAGGGTTCGATGACTGTACTGATTGCATCCATCTCGGGACCTCTCACCATCTCTGAAGGTTTGTGGTTCCGCTCATCGGCGGTGACCTGTTGCAGCACGCAACGCGTTCCAAACACTGCGGCGACGGCAAGAGCCTACCGCGCGTTCGACAGCGATTGACGTCGAACCAGCATGATCAGGCAGATGCCGATCGACGCGATGATGTTGACGGCCGGATAGAACGCGACCGCAATACTCCACGTGCTCAGTGCCAGCAACGCCAGCGCGTACTTGAGCACGCACAGCGCGAAATACGCGAGGCTCTCGCTCCACGGATCGCGGATCGTCTTGCGGACGGTCGGGCCGAGACCGGCAAGCTCGATCAGCGTGACCAGGCAGATCGAGACCGTCGGATCGTCGGCTAGCATCCAGAGCGGAATGGCCGAAAGGGCTGCGCACAGGAAAAACCAGTCGATGCCGGTCCAGCCGCGTTCGCCGCGAAAAATGCTGGCGACCAACGTCAGGAAGCACGTGACGGCAATCGCCGCCGTGCACCACGCGGAGGGCCCCGCACCCGCGACGAACTGGCCGGCGGCCGCGATCGCCGTGACGACCGACCACACGAGCCACGTGAACAGATGCGGACGAACGGTGCGCCGGTAGATCGCGAGCGCGTACGGAATCGCTGCCAGCAAAGACACGGCAGTTCCGATAGCGCCAAAGAACGATGCGGCACCCTGATCGACACTCACCATCGACGCAATCTTGTTCGCGCGGGCTGACCAGTATGTGGCCGGAAGGACCGGGGCGCAATGTCGCGCCGGGCAGCGCCGCGGGCAGTTGCGCGGTGCATCGCACCGGAATGCCGATGCCGGCGACCGATGCGGTCAAACGCAAACGAACCCAAGCAAACCCAAACAAACCCAAACAAACGGCACAGGGATCGTGAAGCAGCTGGAGCACCCACTGCATGACGGCCGAATGAATAGAAATAACCTAGTATCGGCGCGGGGGCGGTGGTGGTTTGTCGGTCGTTTGCCGTCGCATATCGGTCGCGGATGGCAGCAAGAGGTTCGCATCGTATCAGCGTGGTGTGGCGGGATATCCGTATCCGCTACGTACGACACGCCTCCTCGGCGTGCGATTCAAGGTTCCGGATTCGCCGCATGCACGTCGCGCCGGAACGCGCCGGGGCTCGTGCCCGTCCATTTGCGGAATGCGCGATGAAATGCGCTCGGCTCGGTGAAGCCGAGCTCGGCCGCGATCTCCGCGACGCTGAGTGCGTGCCCGCGCAGCAGCGACTGGGCCAGCGCGCCGCGCAACTCGTCCTTGATCGCAGCGAAGCTTTGTCCTTCACTGCGCAAACGCCGCCGCAGCGTCGCGGGCGTCGTGCCGAGGCGCACAGCCAGCGAATCGAAGTCGGGCCACTCGGCGGCGGGCAGCGCCTTCAGGTGCGCGCGCGTCTTCGCAACCCAGCCCGTGTCGTGCCGGTAGCGGACCAGCAGGTTGCCGGGCGCTCCGCGCAGGAAAGTCTTCAGCGCCTGCGCGGAGCGGATCGTCGGCAGTGCGAGATAGGCGGCGTTGAACGCGAGCCGGCTGTCGGGGCGGTCGAAATGCACGGGCACGCCGAAGAACTGCTGATAGTCGCTGCGCTGGTCGGGGCTCGGGCACGCGAAATCGATGCGCTGCAGCGGGATGCGCCGGCCGGTCAGCCAGCACGCGACGCCGAGCAGGATCAGCCAGAACGTCCGGTACGCGAATGCCGGATACGGCGCGCCCGATTGCGTCAGCACGATCTGCGCCTGCCCGTCGGCCACGACGAGCTCGCCGTGCGGCTCGTCGAGCACCACGCGCAGGAACTGCAGCGCCCGCCGCAGCGCCTTGTCGAGCGTGCCGGCATGCAGCACCGCGTGGCACAGCAGCTTGAAGCTGCCTTGCCGCATCGGACGCGCGGCGAGCCCGAAGAATTCGTCGTCGATCGTGCCGGCGATCGCGAGCCACAGGCGGCCGTATTGTTGCGGCGTGACGGGCTCGCACACGATGGCCGGCAGGCCCGCGGCGCGCAGCACGGGCGCCGTCGCGATGCGTTGCCGGCGCAGGCACGCGAGCGCGTCGTCGACGAAATCCGGCGAAATCATCTGCGGCCCCATTTTCCTGTGTCCTCCCGACATGGCAAAAGCGATCACGATTCTAGATTCTGTTTGTCATTGATTGCAATGTGACGGCTGTCTACTATCGATGTATCCCCGTCGCGCCGCTGGCTCGTCGGCGGCCATAACGCACAGGAGACACGCATGCCTGATGGAGCAACCGCCCGGGCGGTGCCGGCTTACGCCGACGCCGTGGCCCGGTTTAGTATCGAGACCGCCGCCGCGCATCTGCACGGCGACCTGGAGCGCGGCCTGAACGCATGTGTCGAATGCTGCGACCGGCACGCATCGGCGGACGCGATCGCGCTCGACTGGATCGATGCGGGCGGGCAGCACCGCCGCTTCACGTTCGCGCAGATGCGGGCGCTGTCGGCACGCGTGGCGAACCTGCTGGTCGCGCAAGGCGTGAAGCCGGGCGACGTGGTGGCTGGCCTGTTGCCGCGCACGCCCGAGCTCGTCGCGACGATCCTCGGCACGTGGCGCGCGGGCGCCGTCTATCAGCCGCTGTTCACTGCGTTCGGCCCGAAGGCGATCGAGCACCGGCTGCGGATGAGCGACGCGCGCCTGGTCGTGACCAACGTCGCGAATCGCGCGAAGCTCGACGAGATCGCCGGTTGCCCGCCGGTCGCGACGGTGCGCGAGCCGGGCGACGCGCTGCCGGAACGCGACATCGATTTCCGCGCGGCGCTGGACGCTCAGCCCGACACGTTCGAGCCGGTGCTGCGCAAGGGTACGGATCTGTTCATGATGATGTCGACGTCGGGCACGACGGGCCTGCCGAAGGGCGTGCCGGTGCCGCTGCGCGCGCTGCTCGCGTTCGGCGCGTACATGCGCGACGCGGTCGACCTGCGCGAAGGCGACCGGTTCTGGAACATCGCCGATCCGGGCTGGGCGTACGGCCTCTATTACGCGATCACGGGTCCGCTGCTGCTGGGCCACGCGACGACGCTCTACGAGGGTGGCTTCACGGTCGACAGCACGTACGACGTGATCGAACGGCTCGGCATCACGAGCCTCGCCGGCTCGCCGACCGCGTACCGGATGCTGATGGCGGCCGGTCCGGAAGCGGCGGCGCGCGTGAAGGGCAAGCTGCGCGTGGTCAGCAGCGCGGGCGAGCCGCTGAATCCGGAAGTCGTGCGCTGGTTCGACGCGGCGCTCGATGCACCGATCTACGATCACTACGGCCAGACCGAACTCGGGATGGTCGTGAACAATCACCACGGCCTCGCACACGTCGTGCACGCCGGCTCGGCCGGCTTCGCGATGCCCGGTTATCGCGTCGCGGTGCTCGACGAAGCGAGCCACGAGCTCGGCCCCGGCGAGCCGGGCAACCTCGCGATCGACATCGCGCGCTCGCCGCTGCTGTGGTTCCACGGCTACTGGCAGCAGGACACGCCGGCGATCGCGGGTGGCTACTACCGGACCGGCGACAACGTCGAGCTGGAGCCGGACGGCACCGTGAGCTTCATCGGTCGCGCGGACGACGTGATCACGTCGTCCGGCTACCGGATCGGCCCGTTCGACGTGGAAAGCGCGCTGATCGAGCATCCTGCCGTCAGCGAAGCCGCCGTGATCGGCGTGCCGGATCCGGAGCGCACGGAGATCGTCAAGGCGTTCGTCGTGCTGTCGAAGGGCTTCGACGGCACGTCGGCGCTGGCCGAGGAACTGAGCCAGCACGTGAAGCGGCGGCTGTCCGCCCACGCCTATCCTCGCGCGATCGACTTCGTCGACGCGCTGCCGAAAACCCCGAGCGGCAAGATCCAGCGCTTCGTGTTGCGCAAGATGGAAGCCGAGAAGGCCGCTCAACCCTGAATACGGATTGCTAATGAATATCAAGGATCGCGTTTTTTTGATTACGGGCGCCGGTTCGGGCCTTGGTGCCGCGGTAGCGCGCATGGTCGTCGCGGAAGGCGGCAAGGCCGTGCTGCTGGATGTCAATGACGATGCCGGTGCGAGCCTCGCGCACGAACTCGGCGCGGCCGCGCGCTTCGTGAAGACCGACGTGACGAGCGAAGCCGACGGGCACGCAGCCGTGGCCGCCGCGCGCGACGCGTTCGGCCGCATCGACGCGCTCGTCAACTGCGCGGGCGTCGCACCCGGCGAGAAGGTCGTCGGCCGCGACGGTCCGCACTCGCTCGACCGTTTCGCGCGCGCTGTGTCGATCAATCTCGTCGGCACGTTCAACATGATCCGGCTGGCCGCCGAAGCGATGTCGAAGCAGGATGCCGACGCGGAAGGCGAGCGCGGCGTGATCGTCAACACCGCGTCGGTCGCGGCGTTCGACGGGCAGATCGGGCAGGCCGCGTATGCGGCGTCGAAGAGCGGCGTGGTGGGCATGACGCTGCCGATCGCGCGCGAACTCGCGCGGTTCGGTATTCGTGTCGTGACGGTCGCGCCCGGCATCTTCGCGACGCCGATGATGGCCGGCATGCCGCAGGACGTGCAGGACGCGCTCGGCAAGAGCGTGCCGTTCCCGCCGCGGCTCGGCCGCCCGGAAGAATTTGCGGCGCTGGTGCGCCACATCGCCGAGAACACGATGCTGAACGGCGAAGTCATCCGTCTCGATGGCGCGTTGCGCATGGCACCGCGCTGACACTGGAGGAAACGAATCATGGCGAATCAGGATCCGATCGTAATCGTTGGTATGGCGCGTACGCCGATGGGTGGTTTTCAGGGCGACCTGGCTGCGGCTAGCGCGAGCGAGCTCGGTGCGGTAGCGATTCGCGCGGCGCTCGAGCGCGCGAACGTGCCGGCCGAGCGTATCGATGAAATCGTGTTCGGCTGCGTGCTGCCGGCCGGGCAGGGCCAGGCGCCGGCGCGGCAGGCCGCGCTGAAGGCCGGGCTGCCGCTCGCGGCGGGCGCGACCACGGTCAACAAGATGTGCGGCTCCGGGATGAAGGCCGCGATGTTCGTGCACGACCTGCTGCTGGCAGGCTCGGCGGGCGTGGCCGTTGCGGGCGGGATGGAAAGCATGACGAATGCGCCGTACCTGCTGCCGAAAGCGCGCGCGGGGATGCGGATGGGCCACGGCCAGGTGCTCGACCACATGTTCCTCGACGGGCTCGAGGACGCGTATGACAAAGGCCGCTTGATGGGCACGTTCGCCGAGGATTGCGCGCAGGCGTACCAGTTCACGCGCGAAGCGCAGGATGCGTTTGCGATCGCGTCGCTGACGCGCGCGCAACGCGCGATCGCCGAAGGGCATTTCGTGTCGGAGATCGCGCCGGTGACCGTGAAGGCCGGCAAGACCGAAGCAGTCGTGTCGATCGACGAGCAGCCGGGCAAGGCGAAGCTCGACAAGATCCCGACGCTGAAACCGGCATTCCGCGAAGGCGGCACGGTGACGGCAGCGAACGCATCGTCGATCTCGGACGGTGCGGCGGCGCTGGTGATGATGCGCCGCTCGGAAGCGGAGCGCCTGGGCCTCACGCCGAAGGCCGTGATCGTCGGGCATTCGACTTACGCAGACAAGCCGGGCCTGTTCGCGACCGCGCCGGTCGGCGCACTGCGCAAGCTGTCGGAGAAAACCGGCTGGAACCTGCGCGACGTCGATCTGTTCGAGATCAACGAAGCGTTCGCGGTGGTGCCGATGGCCGCGATGCGCGATCTCGACCTGCCGCACGAGAAGGTCAACGTGCACGGCGGCGCGTGCGCGCTCGGACATCCGATCGGCGCATCGGGCGCGCGCGTGATGGTGACGCTGCTGGCCGCGCTCGAAACGTATGGCCTGAAACGCGGCGTCGCGTCGCTGTGCATCGGCGGCGGCGAGGCGACGGCCATCGCGATCGAGCGCATCGCGTAACGTGTAGCGCATAACACGCACGCTGCGACGCGGGCGACGGGTATCGCGCAGGAAACGCCTGCGTGGTGCTCGTCGCCCGTTTTTTATTCGGCGGCTCGCGTGGTTGCGCTACGGCTTCGTGTTCGGCGACACGGCCCCGCATGCGCGTATCACGAGCTGCACGACCTGCTCGGTCTTCTCGTCGAACGCCTTCCGCGTGAACGCGCGCTTGCCGCTCAGCGCGCGGATCTGCGCATCGAAATCCGCATAGTGCTGCGTGGTCGCCCAGATCAGGTACATCAGCGCATGCGCGTCGATCGGCGCGAGCAGCCCGCGCGCGATCCAGCCGTCGATCACCTTCACGCGCGTGTCGAACCACGGCTTCACGCGTTGCGACAGGATGTCATGCATGTGCTCCGCGCCATGGATGATCTCGTTGGCCCAGACCTTCGAGCCGAGCGGGCGCCGCCGCGACAGATCCATCTTCGCGCGCACGTAGCCGCCGATCGCTTCCACCGGATCGTCGCTTGCCTCGAACGAGCCGGCCGCGCGATGCCAGTCCTCGAACAGGTCGTCGAGCACGCGGCGGTACAGCGCGAGCTTCGTCGGGAAGTAGTAGTGCACGTTTGCCTTCGGCAGGCCGGCGCGTTCCGCGATCATCGCGGTGCTCGCGCCGTCGAGCCCGCGCTCCGCGAACACGGCTTCCGCACAGGCGAGCAGATGCGCTTCGTTGGACTCGCGGATGTGCGCCTTGCGTCGCCGCAAAGGCGCGGACGTTTCTTCGCTGTCGGTCGCTTCGGCTGCCGCCTCGTCATGTCTCATCGTTACCCTCGCGCGGCGGGCATGCCGCGTTGGGCTTCATTCTAGCCGCTGATTCGTGTCGGACGCACGCGTGCGGACACTGCGCATCCGCAGCGATGCTGCGTTGCGATGGCACGTTTCTCGCTCTATCGAACCACGAAAGAAAGACATTGCCTTGGTCATTTTGATCGTCTAAAACCTGTCCAATCGGACAGGATTCGACGAGCAGCGCAATGCGGTTCCGGCAATTCGTCGGACGAACTTCGCGCACGACCGGGACATGCACCGCGCACGGGCGGGTATGCCCCGAAACAGGTATTGCACGCACCGGCGCAGACCGGTCCGACGACATCACCTACCCCACAGGAGCGATGCGAATGAACGCGGTATCGGAAACAGTGAAGCGGCCGGTCTTCGACCCGTCGATCAAGGTCGACGGCAAGCGGTTGTGGGACAGCCTGATGGAAGTCGCGAAGATCGGCGCGACGCCGAAAGGCGGCGTGTGCCGCCTCGCGCTGACCGATCTCGACAAGGCCGGCCGCGACCTGATCGTCGGCTGGGCGAAGGCCGCCGGCTGCGCGGTGACGGTCGATACGATGGGCAACGTGTTCATGCGCCGCGCGGGCCGCGTGGCGGACGCGGCGCCGGTCGTCACGGGCTCGCACGCGGATTCGCAGCCGACGGGCGGCCGCTTCGACGGCATCTACGGCGTGCTCGGCGGCCTCGAGGTGATTCGCAGTCTCAACGATCACGGGATCGAGACCGAGCATCCGGTCGAGGTCGTGATCTGGACCAACGAGGAGGGCTCGCGCTTCGCGCCCGCGATGGTCGCGTCCGGTGTGTTTGCGGGCGTGTTCCCGCTCGAATACGGGCTGTCGCGCAAGGACGTCGACGGCAAGACGATCGGCGAGGAGCTGGCGCGCATCGGCTACGCGGGCGACGTGCCGTGCGGCGGACGCAAGCTGCACGCGGCGTTCGAACTGCATATCGAGCAGGGGCCGATTCTCGAAGCGGAGTGCAAGACGATCGGCGTCGTGACCGATGCGCAGGGGCAGCGCTGGTACGAGATCACGTTCACCGGCCAGGAGGCGCATGCGGGACCGACGCCGATGCCGCGCCGCCGCGACGCGCTGCTCGGCGCGTCGCGCGTGGTCGATCTCGTCAACCGGATCGGCCTCGATCATGCGCCGTTCGGCTGCGCGACGGTCGGCATGATGCAGGTCCATCCGAACTCGCGCAACGTGATTCCGGGCCGCGTGTTCTTCACCGTCGATTTCCGTCATCCGGACGACGCCGTGCTCGCGAAGATGGACGCCGCGCTGCGCGACGGCGTCGCGCGCATTGCGGCCGGCATCGGGCTCGAAACGGAACTCGAGCAGATTTTCTACTACAAGCCCGTCGCATTCGATGCGGCGTGCGTGGCGGCCGTGCGTGACGCGGCCGATCGCTTCGGCTACTCGCACCGCGACATCGTGTCGGGTGCAGGGCATGACGCATGTTATCTGGCGCAGGTCGCGCCGACGTCGATGGTGTTCGTGCCGTGTGTCGACGGCATCAGCCACAACGAGATCGAGGACGCGACGCCCGCGTGGATCGAGGCCGGCGCGAATGTGCTGCTGCACGCGATGCTGTCGCGCGCATGCGAGCCGGCTTCATGACGAATCGACCGTAGCAGCCGGCAGGCCGCGCATCGCCTGACCGCAGGATTCCTCAGCATGACCGCCCCGACTGTGCATTCGCAGCCGGCGGGGACGGCTTTGTCTCCACCCAGTCGAAGGAACGCGTATGACCACCAAGCCAACCGGCGATATCGCCGCGCATCGCCTGTCGTCCACGCAACTCTCGTGCGAATTCGCCGATATCGCGCCGCTGCTCGATCCGACTGCGGCGGCGGCCGCTGCCAGCCGCTGTCACTACTGCTACGACGCGCCGTGCGTACAGGCGTGCCCGACGCAGATCGACATCCCGAGCTTCATCCGCAAGATCGGCAACGGCAACCTGAAAGGCGCCGCGACCGACATCCTGTCCGCGAATCCGCTCGGCGGCATGTGCGCACGCGTGTGCCCGACCGAGATCCTGTGCGAAGGCGCATGCGTGCGCAACCATCAGGATGCGCAGCCGGTCGCGATCGGCGCGCTGCAGCGGCACGCGACCGACTGGGCGATGGCAACCGGGGCGGTACGTTTTACGCGTGCGCCCGATACGGGCCGCCATGTCGCGGTGGTCGGCGCGGGGCCGGCCGGGCTCGCGTGCGCGCACCGGCTCGCGCTCGCCGGGCACCGCGTGACGCTGTTCGACGCGCGCCAGAAGGCCGGCGGTCTCAACGAATACGGGATCGCCGCGTACAAGACGGTCGACGATTTCGCGCAGCGTGAAGTCGGATGGCTGCTGTCGGTCGGCGGCATCACGCTGAAAACGGGTGTTGCGCTCGGACGCGACATGACGCTCGACACGCTGCGCGAGCAGCATGACGCGGTGTTTCTCGCGATGGGCCTCGGCGGCGTGCGCGCGCTTGCGATCGACGGCGAGCAACTGGCCGGCGTGATGAACGCGGTCGACTTCATCGAGCAGGTGCGGCAGGCCGACGGGCTGGAGAGCGTGCCGGTCGGGCGGCGCGTGGTCGTGATCGGCGGCGGCAATACGGCCATCGATGCGGCCGTGCAGAGCCGCAAGCTCGGCGCCGAGCGCGTGACGATGGTTTACCGGCGCGGTGTGGATGCGATGAGCGCGACGTGGGCCGAGCGCGAGTTCGCGCAGAAGAGCGGCGTCACGCTCGTCACGCACGCGAAGCCGGTGCGCATCGCGGGCGCGAACGGGCAGGTGACGGGCGTCGAGTTTGAAGCGGCATCGGGCGAGCGCTTCACCGTCGATGCGGACATGGTGCTGAAGGCGATCGGCCAGACGCTGGTGCCCGACGGCATCGCGGCCGCGTTGCTGACGACGGACGGCGCGCGCATCGCGGTGGACGCGGACGGGCGCACGGCACTGCCCGACGTGTGGGCCGGCGGCGATTGCGCGGCGACGGACGGCATCGACCTCACGGTGCAGGCCGTGCAGGACGGCAAGCGCGCGGCCGCGTCGATCGACGCGGCGCTCGCGCTGCGCGACGCGAAGGCGGCATAAGCGCCCGCGCACGCATCCACTCCACGACAACGACCCCACTCTCACGGAGCCGAACATGGCCGACCTTCGCTGCACCATCGCGGGCATCACTTCGCCGAATCCCTTCTGGCTCGCGTCCGCGCCGCCGACCGACAAGGCCTACAACGTCAACCGCGCATTCGAGGCGGGCTGGGGCGGCGTCGTGTGGAAGACGCTGGGGCTCGATCCGCACGTCGTCAACGTCAGTTCGCGCTACGGCGCCGTGCAGTGGAACGGCCAGCGCATCGCGGGGCTGAACAACATCGAGCTGATCACCGACCGTCCGCTCGACGTGAACCTGAGAGAGATCGCGCAGGTCAAGCGCGACTGGCCGGACCGCGCGCTGATCGTATCGCTGATGGTGCCGTGCAACGAGCGCGACTGGAAATGGATCCTGCCGCTCGTCGAGGATACGGGCGCCGACGCGGTCGAGCTGAACTTCGGCTGCCCGCACGGGATGAGCGAGCGTGGGATGGGTGCGGCCGTGGGGCAGGTGCCCGAATATGTCGAGATGGTCACGCGCTGGGTCAAGGAAGGCACGAAGCTGCCGTGCCTCGTGAAGCTCACGCCGAACATCAGCGACATCCGGATGGGGTCGCGCGCCGCGTACAAGGGCGGTGCCGACGGCGTGTCGTTGATCAACACGATCAACTCGATCGTCGCGGTCGATCTCGACCACATGGCGCCGATGCCGACCGTCGACGGCAAGGGCACGCACGGCGGCTATTGCGGTCCGGCGGTCAAGCCGATCGCGCTGAACATGGTCGCGGAAATCGCACGCGATCCGGAAACGCCGAACCTGCCGATCTCGGGCATCGGCGGCATCTCGACGTGGCGCGACGCGGCCGAATTCATCGTGCTCGGCGCCGGCAGCGTGCAGGTGTGCACCGCGGCGATGCATTACGGCTTCCGGATCGTGTCGGATCTCGCCGACGGCCTGTCGAACTGGATGGACGAGAAGGGCTACGCGACGCTCGACGACGTGCGCGGCCGCGCGGTGCCGAACGTGACCGACTGGAAATACCTGAACCTGAAGTACGACATCAAGGCGCGCATCGACCAGGACCGCTGCATCCAGTGCGGGCTGTGCCATATCGCGTGCGAGGACACGTCGCACCAGGCGATCACGCGCGAGAAGGACGGCGTGCGGCACTTCGAAGTGATCGATTCGGCGTGCGTCGGGTGCAATCTTTGCATGCACGTGTGTCCGGTCGAGCAATGCATCACGATGGAGCGCGTCGACTCGGGCGAGTACGCGAACTGGACCACGCATCCGAACAATCCGGCGCGCACCGATGCGGGGGCGAGCCCGGCGGCGCCCGAGAAGCACGCGAAGGCGGCCTGACCTGCGTCCGGCGGCGCGCGAGATCCGGCGCCGCCGTTTTTCGTTTCCGTGAGCCGGCATCGCGCGATGCCGGCGCTGACGTTTACGTGGAGTGCCTCCGATGAAGCCAGCAGCGACCCCCGCCGAACCCGACAGCGCCGCGGCGCCGGGCGGCAGCCTGTACAACGACGACCTCGCGCCGACGACGCCGGCGCAGCGCACGTGGAAGTGGTATCACTTCGCGGCGCTGTGGGTCGGGATGGTGATGAACATCGCGTCGTACATGCTCGCGGCCGGGCTGATCCAGGAAGGCATGTCGCCGTGGCAGGCGGTGATGACCGTGCTGCTCGGCAACCTGATCGTGCTCGTGCCGATGCTGCTGATCGGCCATGCGGGCGCGAAGCACGGGATTCCGTACGCGGTGCTCGTGCGCGCGTCGTTCGGCACGCAGGGTGCGAAGCTGCCGGCGCTCTTGCGCGCGATCGTCGCGTGCGGCTGGTACGGCATCCAGACCTGGCTCGGCGGCAGCGCGATCTACACGCTGCTGAACATCCTGACCGGCAACGCGCTGCACGGCGCGGCGCTGCCGATAGTCGGCATCTCGTTCGGGCAGTTCGCGTGCTTCCTCGTGTTCTGGGCGCTGCAGATCTACTTCATCCTGCACGGCACCGATTCGATCCGCTGGCTCGAAAGCTGGTCCGCGCCGATCAAGGTCGTGATGTGCGTGGCGCTCGTATGGTGGGCGACGTCGAAGGCGGGCGGCTTCGGTTCGATGCTGTCGGCGCCGTCGCAGTTCGCGGCGGGCGGCAAGAAGGCCGGGCTGTTCTGGGCGACCTTCTGGCCGGGCCTGACCGCGATGGTCGGCTTCTGGGCGACGCTCGCGCTGAACATTCCCGATTTCACGCGCTTCGCGCATTCGCAGCGCGACCAGATGATCGGGCAGTCGATCGGGCTGCCGCTGCCGATGGCGCTGCTGTCGGTGGTGTCGGTCGTCGTGACGTCGGCGACGGTCGTGATCTACGGCAACGCGATCTGGGACCCGATCGACCTGACGAGCCGGATGACGGGCATCGGCGTGGGCATCGCGCTCGTGATCCTCACGCTCGACACGATGTGCTGCAACCTCGCCGCGAATCTCGTCGGCCCCGCGTACGACTTCTCGAGCCTGTGGCCGAAGGCCATCTCGTACCGCACGGGCGGGATGATCACCGCGACGATCGCGATCGTGATGATGCCGTGGAAGATCCTCGCGACGACGGACGGTTATATCTTCACCTGGCTCGTCGGTTATTCGGCGCTGCTCGGGCCCGTCGCGGGCATCATGATGGTCGACTACTTCCTGATTCGCGGCACGCAGCTCGACACGCGCGCGCTGTTCGACGAGCGCGGCGGCTTCAGCTACGCGCGCGGCTGGAACCCGGCCGCGCTGGCCGCGCTCGCGGTCGGCGTGCTGCCGAACCTGCCCGGCTTCCTGCACACGGCATTTCCGGCGTCGTTTCCAAACGTGCCGGCGTTCTTCAACACGCTTTACACGTACGCGTGGTTCGTCGGCCTCGTGCTGGCGTCGGGCGTGTACGGCACCTGGATGAAGTGGCGCGCCGGACAGCGCGCGCAGATCGCGAGCGCATGACGCGTGCTGTGCATGTGACCCGAGCGCCGCATGCGGCACCCGACAGTCAACGAGGAGGCAACCAAATGGCAATCCTGATTCGCGGCGGCACCGTGGTCGATGCGGACCGCTCCTATCGCGCGGACGTGCTCTGCGCGGATCCGCAGGATGGCGGCACGATCCTGCAGATCGCCGAGAAGATCGACGCGCCGGCCGGCGCGAGCGTCGTCGACGCGCACGACCAGTACGTGATGCCGGGCGGCATCGATCCGCATACGCACATGGAACTGCCGTTCATGGGCACGACCGCGAGCGACGATTTCTACTCGGGCACGGCCGCCGGGCTGTCGGGCGGCACGACGAGCATCATCGACTTCGTGATCCCGAGCCCGAAGCAGCCGCTGATGGACGCGTTCCGCGAATGGCGCGGCTGGGCCGAGAAGGCGGCGGCCGACTACGGCTTCCACGTGGCGGTGACGTGGTGGGACGAGAGCGTGCATCGCGACATGGGCACGCTCGTGCGCGAGCACGGCGTGTCGAGCTTCAAGCACTTCATGGCGTACAAGAACGCGATCATGGCCGACGACGAGATCCTCGTGAACAGCTTCTCGCGTTCGCTCGAACTCGGCGCGCTGCCGACCGTGCACGCGGAGAACGGCGAGCTCGTGTTCCGGCTGCAGCAGGCGCTGCTCGCGCGCGGCATGACGGGGCCGGAGGCGCATCCGCTGTCGCGGCCGCCGGAAGTCGAAGGCGAGGCCGCGAACCGCGCGATCCGCATCGCGCAGGTGCTCGGCGTGCCCGTGTATATCGTGCACGTATCGTCGAAGGATGCGGTCGACGCGATCACGCGCGCGCGCAGCGAAGGGCTGCGCGTGTTCGGCGAAGTGCTGCCGGGCCATCTGGTGATCGACGAGGCCGTCTATCGCGACCCGGACTGGACGCGGGCGGCCGCGCACGTGATGAGCCCGCCGTTCCGCTCGGCCGAGCATCGCGAGGCGCTGTGGCGCGGGCTGCAGGCGGGGCAGCTGCATACGACGGCGACCGATCACTGCGTGTTCTGCGCGTCGCAGAAGACGATGGGCCGCGACGATTTCACGAGGATTCCGAACGGCTGCGGCGGCGTCGAGGATCGCATGTCGGTGCTGTGGCATCACGGCGTGAATCACGGCCGCATCACGCCGAACGAGTTCGTGCGGATCACGTCGACGAACGCCGCGCAGATCTTCAACCTGTATCCGCGCAAGGGCGCCGTGCAGGTGGGCGCCGACGCCGACCTCGTCGTGTGGGATCCGGCCGCGACGAAGACGATCTCGGTGAAGACCCACCACCAGCAGGTCGATTTCAACGTGTTCGAGGGGATGACGGTGCAGGGCGTCGCAACGCACACGCTCACGCGCGGCGCGCTCGCGTGGGCCGACGGCGACCTGCGCGCGGTGCGCGGCGCGGGCCGCTATCTGAAACGCCCGCCTGCGGCCGGCTACTACGAGGCCGCGCGCATTGCGAACCGGCTACGCGAACCGCATCCGGTCGAGCGCGCGGGCTGAGCGACGCGTGTCGCGCGGGGCGTGTCCGTTCGCACGGCACGCCCCGCATGCATTTGAGCGTGCCGACCGGGTAATATCCACCGACAGCGTTGCACGAACGTTCCCGGCGGCGTGCGGGACAGATCAATAACATTGAGAGAAAGGAGCACAAGGTGGATATTCTGCGCAGTCTCCTGGGTATGTTGTTCCTGCTGCTGGTTGCCTATCTGCTGTCGAACAACCGGCGCGCGGTGAGCGGCCGAACCCTGATCGCCGCGCTGCTCACGCAGTTCGCGATCGGTGCGCTGGTGCTGTTCGTGCCGTCCGGCCGCGCGGCGCTGGCAGCGGCCGCGAACGGCGTCAATCGCGTGCTCGACATGGGCAACCACGGCATCGCGTTCGTGTTCGGCGGGCTGGTCGACAGCCGGATGTTCCAGTTGTTCGGCGACGGCGGGTTCGTATTCGGCCTGCGCGTGCTGCCGATGATCATCTTCGTCACCGCGCTGATCGCGGTGCTGTACTACGTCGGCGTGATGAAGTGGATTGTCGCGATCCTCGGCGCCGGGCTGGCGAAAGTGCTCGGCGTGAGCCGTATCGAGGCGTGCTCGGCCGTCGCGACGATCTTCCTCGGGCAAAGCGAGATGCCCGCGCTCGTGAAGCCGTTCGTGCGGAACATGACGAGCGCCGAGATCTTCACGGTGATGGCGAGCGGCATGGCGTCGGTCGCGGGCTCGGTGCTGGTCGGCTATGCCGGCCTCGGCGTGAAGATGGAGTATCTGCTCGCCGCGTCGTTCATGGCGGTGCCGGGCGGGCTGCTGTTCGGCAAGCTGCTGTTTCCGACCGTCGAGCCGAGCCGTGTCGTGGTCGACGGTCTCGATTTCGACGACAAGCGGGCCGCCAACGTGATCGAGGCGGCGGCGTCCGGCGCGTCGGTCGGACTGCGAATCGCGATCAACGTCGGCGCGATGCTGATCGCGTTCGTGGGGCTCATCGCGCTGATGAACCTCATCGTCGGCGGCGTGGCTGCGTTCGCGGGCTTTCCGCAGGTCACGCTGCTGGGCATCCTCGGCCACCTGTTCGCGCCGCTTGCGTGGATCATCGGCGTGCCGTGGCACGACGCGGCGCTGGCCGGCAACTTCATCGGCGAGAAACTGATCTTCAACGAGTTCGTCGCGTACGGCGACCTGTCGCCGTACCTGAAGGGCAGCGAGCACGTCGCGGCGGCCGGCCTGCAAGTGCTTGACCCGAAGACGCTCGCGATCGTGTCGTTCGCGCTGTGCGGCTTCGCGAACTTCTCGTCGATCGCCATTCTCGCGGGCGGCTTCAGCGCGGTCGCGCCGGAGCGTCGGTCGGAAGTCGCCCGGCACGGCTTGCGTGCGCTGACGGCCGCGACACTGTCGAACCTGATGAGCGCCGCGATTGCCGGCCTGTTCTTCTCCCTGCATTGACCGTGCAGCGGCCACTGACCGAACGAGGAGATGCAACGATGTTTCTACCGCAGGAATTCATCCGCAAGAAGCGCGACCGGCAGCCGCTCGATCGCGACGAGATTGCCGCGTTCGTGCGTGGCGTGACCGACGGCAGCGTGACCGAGGGCCAGGTGGCGGCATTCGCGATGGCCGTGTATTTCAACGACCTGAGCGTCGACGAACGCGTCGCGCTGACGCTTGCGCAGCGCGACTCGGGCGACGTGCTCGACTGGCGCGCGCTCGATCTCGGCGGACCCGTGATCGACAAGCATTCGACCGGCGGCGTCGGCGACGTCGTGTCGCTGATGCTCGGGCCGATGGTGGCCGCGTGCGGCGGCTACGTGCCGATGATCTCGGGGCGCGGGCTCGGCCACACCGGCGGAACGCTCGACAAGCTCAGCGCGATCCCCGGCTATGACGTGACGCCCGATACGGATGCGTTTCGCCGCACGGTGCGCGACGCCGGCGTCGCGATCATCGGGCAGACCGCGCGGCTGGCGCCGGCCGACAAGCGCATCTATGCGATTCGCGACGTGACGGCGACCGTCGAGTCGGTCGCGATGATCACCGCGTCGATCCTGTCGAAGAAGCTCGCGGCAGGACTCGACGGGCTCGTGATGGACGTCAAGGTCGGCTCCGGTGCGTTCATGCCGACCGTCGAGCAATCGGCGGAACTGGCCCGCAGCATCGTCGACGTCGGCAACGGCGCCGGCATGAAGACGACCGCGATCCTCACCGACATGAACCAGTCGCTCGCACCGTGCGCGGGCAATGCGCTCGAAGTGGCGTGCGCGATCGACTACCTGACCGGCAAGTCGCGTCCGGCCCGGCTGCATGAAGTGACGATGGCGCTGTCGGCACAGTTGCTCGTCACCGGCGGGCTGGCAGGCGATGCCGCGCAGGCGCGCGCGATGCTGCAACAGGCGCTCGACTCGGGCGCGGCGGCGGAACGCTTCGCGAGAATGGTCGTGGCGCTCGGCGGCCCCGCGGACCTGATCGATGCGCCTGGGCGTCATCTCGCGCGGGCGGCGGTGATCGTGCCGGTTCCGGCGCGCGCGAGCGGCGTCGTGCAGCGGGTCGATTGCCGTGCGCTCGGGCTGGCGGTCGTCGCGCTCGGCGGTGGCCGCACGCGCGCGGCGGATGCGATCGACACCCGTGTCGGCCTGTCCGCGCTCGCGGAGATCGGGCAGCGCGTCGAGGCCGGCCAACCGCTCGGTTGCGTGCACGCCAGCGACGCCGCCGCGGCGGCGCGCGCGGTGGACGCGGTCCAGCGCAGCTACGTGCTGGGCGAAACGGGCGATGCGCCGCCGACCATTTACCAGCGGATCGGCTGACCGGCCGCCGGTGCCGGCACGGCGGGTGCGTGCGGGCGTCGGCGGCCGCTTCACATCACGGGATGTATCGTGCGCGCCGGGATGCGGCTGCGTCGATGCATCCCGGCACACCACCGGAGGCATCATCGAGATGGAACGAGACGAATTGCTCGAACAGGCAAAGGCGGCGCGCGAACGCGCGTATGCGCCGTATTCGCGCTTCAAGGTCGGCGCGGCGCTGCAGGCGCGCGACGGGACGATCTTTCGCGGCTGCAACGTCGAGAACGCGTCCTACGGACTGTGCAATTGCGCGGAGCGCACGGCGATGTTTTCGGCCATCGCCGCCGGCTATCGTCCGGGGGACTTCGCGCGGCTCGCGGTCGTCGGCGACACGGACGGCCCGATCGCGCCATGCGGCGCGTGCCGTCAGGTGATCATCGAGATCGGCATGCCCGACATCGAAGTGATCCTGGGCAACCTGAAAGGCGATGTCGAGGTCACGACGGCACACGCGTTGCTGCCGGGCGCGTTCCGGTTGTAGCGGAGCGCGCCGCGGCGAGCCTGCGCGGTCGTGCGGCGCGCCGCGCGTATTACGCGCCGTCGCGTGCTTCGCGGATCGGGATCACGGTGCGGCCGCCGCATTGGCGCAGCAGGTCGCGCAGTTCGTTGATGACCGGAAACACCTCGTGGTTCCAGTCGGCGCCCTGGCGATCGTGCGCTTCCTGCTCGCGCTCGACGATCCAGCGATCCTCGCGGAAGATGCGCTCGGTGAACCAGACGAGCAGCGGCCACGCGAGATCGAGCGCGAACGGGATGCCGGGCTTGTGGATCGACAGCAGTCCGAACGTGCGGTTGGTGCGTTGCTCGGCGTCGAGCGGCACGTAGACGATCCACAGGTCCATCACGAGCGTGCCTTCGCTCGAACGGATCCGCAGCGTCTGGTACGGGTAGCCGGTGCGCACCGTCATCACGCTCTTGTCGGACTGGTCGGCCGGCTTCTTGCTCGCGCCGAACACGAGCGCCTCGCCGACCGGCTGCTTGCCTTCCATCCGCGCGAACGTGTAGTCGACCTCGACCCAGTCGTCGCCGCGGCGACGGCCCACCGAGCGCGCGCGCATCTGCCCCATCTGCTTGCGATGCAGGAACTGATGGTTCATGTCCATCAGGTTCTCGTGCATGAACGAGTAGTGGCACTTGACCTCGCGGCCGAAGCGGCGGGTCTTGTACGCGGGGTTGTCCGCCGATTCGAGCGCGGGGAACGGCCGCGTGTCGGCGAGCGTCGCGTCGCCGGGGAACACGAAGATCAGCCCGTGCGCTTCGCGGCACGGATACGCGCGCACGCCGTTCGGCAAACGCTCGCGGCCGAGGTAGGGCACGTCGACGCAGCGGCCGCTGTCGCACGCGTAGGTCCAGCCGTGATAGCAGCAGCGCAGCGTTTCGCCGCTCACGACGCCAGCATGCAGCGGCACCTGGCGGTGCGCGCAACGATCTTCGAGCGCGTACACGGCGCCCGATTCGGTGCGCACGAGCACGATCGGATCGCCGGCGAAGCGCACGCCGAGCGTCTTGCCGCGCTTGAGCTCGCGCGACCACGCGAGCGGATACCAGTGATCGGGGTGAATGGGCACGCGGCGCAGATCGCGCACGAGCGCGCCGGAAGACGATTCTTCGAGGGTGCTGCTGTCAGGCAAAGGCACTGCGAGCATGCGTGACGTCTCCTGGCTGGGCAGAAAGTCCGGGCGCCGCAAGAAACGGCGGGGATCTTGAGAAGTCTACGCGAAGTTGCCCGATGTGGCGGACACGATGCGGGTTTGCCCCGGCATGACGGCCGGGGTTTCGTTGATGCGGCGCAAACCGGGCCGCAGGCGGTGCGCGCCCGCCCCGGCTGCGCGGCGGGCGGCAACCCTGCCGCGCGGCCGGCTGCCGGTCACGAGCCGGCATCGCGCCACAGCACCGCGTCCGTGCGGTACAGCGCCGGGAAGCGCTGCTTCAGCCCGGCGACCTTCGGCAGGTCGTTGAACGCGATATACGGCGCGTCGGGATGCAGTTCGAGGTAGTTCTGGTGATAGGCCTCGGCCGGATAAAACCCCTTGTATGCCTCGACGCGCGTGACGACGGGCGCCGGAAACACGTGCGCGCTGCCGAGCTGCGCGATATATGCGGTCGCGACCGCGCGTTGCTGCGCGTTGGTCGGGAAGATCGCGGACCGGTACTGCGGCCCTTCGTCGGGGCCCTGCCGGTTGAGTTCGGTCGGGTCGTGCGCGACCGAGAAGAACACCTGCAGCAGCCGGCCGTACGTGATCTGCGTCGGGTCGTAGACGATGCGAACCGATTCCGCGTGCCCGGTCAGCCCCGAGCCGACGAGCGCGTAGTGCGCGGTTTCGGATGCACCGCCTGCATAACCCGCCGTGACCTGCTTCACGCCCTTCACGTGCTCGAACACGCCCTGCACGCCCCAGAAGCAGCCGCCGGCGAGCACGGCCGTTTCGTCGTGCGATGCACCGGGCGTTTCGTCGAGCGTCGGCGCGGGCACGGTGCGCATCGGCTCGGCGGAATTGACGATGCGCTGGAAGCCGAACACGGCGGCGGCCGCGACGGCGATGGCGCCGATGCGGCGCAGCATCGCTGCGCGCCGTCGTGGCGCGGAATCGCGGGTGGGTGTCGGGTTCATCGTTTGCTCCTTCGGAATGCGTTGTGGAAGACGGTGCTCGGGTGGCGGCGTTGCCCGCGTGCGGCGCTCGCGTGCGGCGCCCGCGTTCAACCGAAAGTGAATGCGTACGCATCGACGCCGGGATCGAGAAATTCGATTGCGAACGTGCGGTCTGCGATCGCGCCGGGCTGCCGGACGAGCTGGTACAGGCGCTGCCCGGTGACGGTGCCGTAGCCCTGCGCGTCGACGTCGGCGCCGTGCGCGGCACCGGGCGCCGCGCCGTCGAGCGTCACGCGAAAGCGCACGGGCTGGCCGTTCGCGCCCGGGCCGAGCACGAGGTGCAGGTCGCGCGCATGGAAGCGG
Source organism: Burkholderia sp. IT-111MI5 (assembly GCF_949752865.1). Classification (NCBI taxonomy): domain Bacteria; kingdom Pseudomonadati; phylum Pseudomonadota; class Betaproteobacteria; order Burkholderiales; family Burkholderiaceae; genus Burkholderia; species Burkholderia sp. IT-111MI5. The sequence goes on from NZ_CATKIF010000015.1 coordinate 20,599, forward strand.
TAGACGATCCGGCCGGACGGCGCGGCGAGCGACGCGCGCTCGGCGCCGACCTGCCAGGTGCCGGCGAGGCCCCAGTCGTTGAGACCGGGGCGCGCCGGCGCGTCGTAGCGATGCGCCGCGTCGCGCACGACGCCGCCCGGCGACGAGAAATCTTCCGCACGCGCATAGCCGACATAGGTTTCGGGCGAGCGGACGTCCGCGGGGTCCGCCGCCGCGAGCGCGCCCTTCGCGGGCGCACCGGCCAGCCCGAGCGGCACGTTCAGCGCTTCCGGATGGCCGGCTTCGGCGAGCAGCGACTGGATCGCGCGTTCCGACTGCGCGTATTCGCCTTCGCCGAAGTGGTGATGGCGGATGCGCCCTTGCGCGTCGATGAAGTAGTGCGCGGGCCAGTATTCGTTGCCGAACGCGCGCCAGATCGAATAACCGTTGTCGATCGCGACCGGGTAGTCGATGCCGAGGTCGTGCACGGCTTTCTTCACGTTGCCGATGTCGCGCTCGAACGCGAACTCCGGCGCGTGCACGCCGATCACGACGAGCCCGTACGGCGCGTACTTGCGCGCCCACGCGTTGGTGTACGGCAGCGTGCGCAGGCAGTTGATGCACGAATAGGTCCAGAAATCGACCAGCACGACCTTGCCGCGCAGGCCGGCCGCCGTCAGCGGCGGCGAGTTCAGCCACTGCACGGCGCCGTCGAGCGACGGCAGCGTGCCTTCGACGGGCAGCGCGGATGGCTTCACGTCGGCCGCGCGCATCATCGCGCTGCCGGCCGTCGCACCGCCGCCGGACTGCGCGCCATCGGCAGTCGCGGCCATCATCGCGCCGCCACTTGCGTTGCCGGACGCGTTGCCTGCCGTATTACCCGTGGCGGCTGTCGTTGCGGGCGCACCGTTCGAGCGCCCGCCGAGCCTGTCGACGAGCTTCGTCTCGAGCCCGCCCGTCGTGACGGTCGACAGTTGCGCGAGCGCACCCGTATCGAGGCCGAGCGCGATCGCGCCGACGCCGGCCAAGAGCGCCGCGCCGATCCCGCGCCGGATCCATTCGCCGGCGCCGAGCGAGCGCTTCATCGCGGCGAACACCTTGCCGCCGATCACGAGCGCGACGGCGAGCGACGTCGCCGCGCCGGCCGCATACGCGACGAGCAGCAGCGTCGTGCCGACGCTCGCGCCGCGCAGCGCGGCGCCGGTCAGCACGAGCCCGAGGATCGGGCCCGCGCACGGCGCCCACAGCAGGCCGGTCGCGACGCCGAGCAGCAGCGACGACGCGGGGCCGGCCGGGCGGCCGTCGCGCTGCGCGAGACCGGTGAGCCGGTTGCCGGCCGCGACGAGCGGGCGCGTCAGGTGTTCCGCGAAGCGCGGCATCAGCAGCGTCAGGCCGAACACCGCGAGCAGCACGATGGCGATCCAGCGGCCGGCCTGGTTGGCCTGCGCGACCCAGCCGCCGCCGACGGCGGCGAGCGTCGCGACGACGGCGAACGTGAGCGCCATGCCGGCCAGCAGCGGCAGGCCGGTGCGCACGAACGGCTGGTCGGCGCGCGCGAACACGAACGGCAGCACGGGCAGGATGCACGGGCTCAGGATCGTGAGCACGCCGCCGAGATAGGCAAGGACGATGAGCAGCATGGTGCGTTCTCCAGTCGGTCGGGAGCGGGGCCGGATCAGGCGGCGGCCGGGTGGAAGGCGAGTGCGAGCCCGTTCATGCAGTAGCGCAGGCCGGTCGGCGGCGGGCCGTCGTCGAACACGTGGCCGAGATGGCCGCCGCAGCGGCGGCAGTGCACTTCGGTGCGGACCATCCCGAACGACGCGTCGGCGTGGGTGCCGACCGCGTGGTCGAGCGATTTCCAGAAGCTCGGCCACCCCGTATGGCTGTCGAACTTGGTGGCCGACGAGAACAGCGCGAGGTCGCAGCCGGCGCATGCGAACGTGCCGGGCCGGTGCTCGTCGTTCAGCGGGCTGCTGTACGGCCGCTCGGTGCCGGCTTCGCGCAGGATCGCGAACTGGGCGGGCGTGAGCCGGCGATGCCATTCGGCGTCGCTGAGCGTGATTTCGAAAGGGGCGGCCATCCGTGGGGCTGCCGGCGGCGGCGCGGCGAATGCGCGGCCGACCAGCGCGCGGCGGCCGGTGGACGACAGCGCCGCGAGCGCGGCGAGGCCGGTGGCGCCGGCGAACAGCAGCAGATGTCTGCGGGTGGGCATGATGGGCTCCTGGAAGCAGGTCCTGAAAACATGCGCCTATCGTAGGCAGCGGCCGGTGTCGAAGTCCTCACGGAAAGTTAAATGATTTGTGATGTCTGGGTGTTCCGTCGAGGCGCGCTGAAATCCGTCGAAGCTCCAGCTGGCAAGGGCCTTCGAGCGGGTGAGCCGCAGATGCTTACCGAGCACCTGTTCGCGCCGCGATTTTTAGTGTCTTTTTAGTGTTCGTCGAGTGGCGCGGCGAATCGGGACTTTGGTTTGCCGATCGAATCGGACTGAGACACGAGCGTTGTTTGACTGCGGTCGCGAATCACATCGAGCGTCTGATGCGCATTGATAGACGGATGAATTTGCAAGCTATCGCGACCGACGCGTGGTGCGCGTGTGGACGCGGACGTTTGACAGTTTCTACGTAGAAACTTCAAGAAGCGAGTTAGGACGTGCGCCGTTGTGCAGTGAAATGGCGACGCGATGCGCTCCGCTGAGGTGGTCCATTCATAGGCAGGATCCGGCGGAATGAAGGGGGACATAGTTAGGGCTATGTTACCCTTCATTTCGGGACATAAGCGAAGCCTCCGCGTACGAGGCACCGTGTCCGAGGGGCATTAAGCGCCCCCGCCGCGGCGATCGAAAAACGCTGCCGCCACCGTCTCGGCGCCCCTGTATTTCTGGCGCGGGCGACGACGTGCCGGTGGGCGGGTTCATTGGGCATTGCGTCACACGCGGGCCTGGAGGTTCTTCGATCCGAGCCGGGCGACTGGAGGGTGGCTTCGTCTCTGGCGACGCCGAAGCTCAATTGCGAGCACCCACATTTAGCGCGGTGAGGGGGCGAGGGCTTCGGCGGGAAGATGGCTGGATTCTCTCCGCGGTGCGGAGAGAATTGGGGGAGCGCCCAGCAGGGTTCCGCCGTTGCTGAGATTCCGGTAACGTGGCCACTGCTGGCGCGCGCCGGCCCGCCGATTCCTCCATTCCCAACAAGATTACCGAACTCGTCCCCGCATCCCTCTTGACCGACATCCGCTGCATGATTGATTCGGCGCGCGCCCGGGCGGCCGCGGCCGTCAACGCAGAGCTGACCCTACTTTATTGGCAGGTTGGTCGTCGCATTCGAGATGATGTGCTGGGCGGGGAGCGCGCGGGCTACGGACAACAGATCCTCCCCGCGCTCGCACGACAACTGAGAGCTGAGTACGGCCGTGGTTGGAGCGAGCAGCAATTGCGCCACTGCATCCGCGCGGCCGAGGTGTTCCCGGATGAACCAATTCTCTCCGCACTGCGGAGAGAATTGAGCTGGACCCATCTGAAGATGTTGATGTACGTCGCCGACCCGAATAATCCCGCGCATGGAAGTTCCTGCTCCTGATTCTGGCTCGACGCAAACACCGCTATCCAATCACACCGATTTTCGCGCCGTAAAGTAAAGCGGCACCTGCCGCGTGGTTGGGGCAATCGCGCGTCCTGAATCGTTCGATGAGGCCCACGACGATCAGGATGATTCCAACAGCCGCGATAAGAACCGGCACGGAGAAAACAAACATCACCTCCGCGTCGCCTTACGGACATTGGCTCACAGAACAGGCACGATCAAAAGTAAATGAATTGTGATGTCTGGGTGTTGTTGCGGGGGACGCCGGAATCCGTTCAAGCGCCGGCAGACAGGGGGCTCTCGGGGGGAGCCGCAGATATTTGCTGAAATCCGTGGGGTTGCTCTGCCTGAGGGGTGGTAGGTTGATTGCGCCCGGGCCGGATGCAGCCATCTGCAATGTGTGTAATCGAATTGATTTATACACATAGCGAGGCATGCCATGCGTACCAACATTGAAATCGACGACAAGCTGATGGCCGAGGCACTTGCCGCAACCGGTGTCAAAACCAAGCGGGAAGCCGTCGAGCTCGGTTTGAAGACGATCATCAGGCTCAAACAGCAAGAGCAGATTCGCCAGTTTCGCGGAAAACTCCACTGGGAAGGCGATCTCGACGCGATGAGGACGGATCGATGACGCTCGTGGATTCGAGCGTCTGGATTGACTATTTTCGTGGCAAGGTTTCGCCGGAAACCGACAAGCTGGACGGTTTGCTCGGCAACGAGGCGCTGTTGTCGGGCGACCTGATCGTGGCAGAGGTGTTGCAAGGTTTCCCGGCTGAATCCGAATTCAATGTGGCCCGCCAGTTGATGACGACGCGCTTGAATGTCGTGTCGCTGGTCGGTACCGATAACGCCGTCCAGGCCGCACGAAATTATCGCGACTTGAGGGCGCGAGGCGTGACGGTCCGCAAGACCATCGACACGCTGATCGCGACTTACTGTATCGAGAACGGCGTTTCGCTGCTGTACAGCGGTCGGGACTTTGATCCATTCGTTCGATATCTGGGTCTTCGATCAGCCCTTTTAGATGATTGAGCAAAGCCAGGCCAGCCTCGCGGGCATGTAAGGATTCGGTAGTGGGCCTGTGCTGAGTGTGCCGTCGCTGGCTAATCAGATCGGCGGCGCGCCGGCAAGCGTTGTGGTGGTGCTCGGCGCTGGAAGCCGACCTGCGCGACGCGTTCGAGTGCGGCCGGCCCTTACGCTCCCGTGCCGCCATTGCTCGACGCAGCAGGTCGACGTCTCCGTCCGAACCCGAATACCGCGGCCTTACCGGCCAGGAGCGGCGGTTCGGCCCGCACGCGTCGCTTGCTCGGGTTCGACAGCCGCCGGCGCGTGAGCCTGTGAAGCCGGCGGCGCCGCATTCATATACGCCGGTGCAGCCTTTTTCTCCTTTCGTACTCCCGGTGGCGGCGCGGTCGGGCGCTGCTCCATGTCGGTCAGCATCTGCTTGCACGGCAGCGGCTGATTGCGGCCCGGCTGGAGCAATGCGAGCAAACTCGCGAGCGGATTCAGCAGGCCCAGCGCCACCGCCGCCCCGCCGCGCGCGATGAGCGCCCCCGGCTTCACGCCCACGTGAGGCTGCTTGAAGGTACCGGTGACGTACAGCGGCGAGCGCAGCGATACCACCCGGAACCCCTTGGTATGCGGATGGATCGTCAGGTTCATGGTCTCGTCCCGCAGGTTCACGTTCCCGTTCATGCCGATCACCGCATCTGCGGTGTCGAGCGCGAATACGCGCGAGTCGAGCACGCCATTGGTGACCACGAAATCGGCCACCGCGCAGTTGATCTTCACGTCGCGATCGCCGAACAGCTTCTCGTACACCACGTTCGCCACGTTCAACCCGGCCGCTTCCATCAGCAACAGGCTTACGGTGCCGTCCGTGACCAGCGTCTTCACTTCTCCGTTGGACGTGGCGGCGAGCGCCGCCGGCGAGTTGCCGGTGGCCGACAGCGCGGCATCGCCGTTGACTTCGCCGAGCGCCGTCTGCATGACCTCGAACGTCGGGAATAGCCGCTTCAGCTTCAGGTGCCGCGCCTGCAGCGTGAACCGCCCCTTGAGCGGCGTGCCGCTGCCGTCCAGGTGGATGTTCGACGCCAGCGTGCCGCCCGCGACGCCGAAGTTCAGCGGGTTGAGCGTCAGCACGCCGTCCTGCATGACGACGTGGGTCTTCAGATCGGTGATCGGCAAGCTCGGGGACTTGATGATGCGCTGCCCGGTGAACCGGACGTCGGCGTCGATCTTCTTCCAGCGCTCGGTGCGGAACGCCTCGACCGGCAGTGCCTTGTTCGCGGGCTGCGCGACCGCGGCGCCGCGGCGCGCCTTGCTGGCATTCGTGTCGGCGCCGATGAGCGGCGCAAGGTCGGCGAACCGCAGCACCTTCGACACCAGCGTGCCCGACAGGAGCGGCCTCGGTTCGCGCGAAACGTACACCAGCGTGCCGGTGAGATCGCTGCCGCCGACACGCCCCGTGAAGTCCTCGTACTTGAAGACATTGCCGGACGCGCGGAATTGCCCGATCAGTCGTCCGTCGGTCGCATAGGGCGGGGTCTCGGGCAGCGTGATGCCGGTGACGTCGTACAGGTGCGCCATGCTGGTGCCCGCGAGCCACAGTCGCAGGTCGACCGCCGCCAGGTGCGCCGGATCGGTCAGCGTGCCGACCAGCGCCAGCTTCGTATCGCCGAAGCGCAAATTGGCCTGGACCGGAAACGGGCGCTGAACGCTTTGCAGCCCCAGCACGTTTCCGATCTTGCCAGTGCCGGCGACGTGCCCTTTCTTGTAGGTTCCGTCGACGGTCCACCCGATCGTGTAATCGCCCGTGCTTGCGGACGCCGCGGGCGCGGCGCCTGCCGACGCGCCGGACGCTGCGGAGGCCGGCGCGCCCGACGCCGCCGTCGCGGACGTGCTCGACGCAGCCGATGCAGCCGATGCCGCCGGGGCGATCGCGGTAGTGGATATCGCGGCCGACGCTTGCGACGCCGCGGCCACCGCTTGCGACGCCGCTGCCGATGCGCGGGATGCCGCTTCGATACCCGACCCGGGCGCCGGGGATCGTGCCGCACCTTGGTGTACCTGTGCCGCGAGTTTCTTTTGGCCCTCCTGGCCGACGGCCTGCGCCGATTCGCTGCGCGCCAGCGCCGCCTGCTGCTTCAGCGCATCGCCGAACGCAATCGGCTTGCCGAGTGTGTCGATCACACCGCTCAGGTCGAATTGCTTCTGTTGGTCGTAGTAGCGGAGCTTGCCGGTGGCGAACGCGATATCGTGCAGGTCGAGCGTCCACTTGCCCGGATGATCGGCATTCTTGAGCTGGAACGTCCAGTTGACGCGCCCGTCCGCGAGGCGTTCGAGGTCGACGGACGGATTGACGAGGTCGATGGCCGGAATCACGATGCGGCGCGCGAGCAGCGGCAGCGCCTCGACTTCGAAGCTGATCGCGTCGAGCGTGGCGAAATGCTTCGTGCGCGCCCAGTCCGGGTTGGCGATCGTGACATTGCCGGCGCTGAATCGCGGCCACGGCACCCAGGCGCGCCAGCCGTGCTCGCTCACGGGCCGGTGCCACCCGACACGCAGGTCGCCGTTGATGGCGAACTGCCGTCCGATCGCGTCCGATACCTTGTCGTCGACCCAAGGGCGCGCGCGGTTCCAGTCGAACGTCACGATGAAGACGAACAGCGCGGCAATCGTCAGGGCAACGACAACGGCGAGCCACGCAGCCACCTTGCCGACGGTATGGCCGTTGCGCATCTTTCACTCCCGGGTTGGGCTGCACCGAAACGATGGCGCAATTCGTGTTCCCGAATGCGCTTCGACCGGCCAACCGGTCTGTTTCAGCGTTGCAACCGGGCAGGCGAGTCGGGAAATGGCGAGCCCAATGGGATCGGGAAGGGGAACCTTCCGCATCGACCCCGAAGGTTTCGACAAGGGCGAGCGACGTGTGCAGGCGCTTGAGCCGTGCGAAACGTATCAACGCTGAAACATTTTCATCCGTTCACGGCGACTTTCCGTGTATTCCGGCGGTTCGTATCGCCGTGCGAATCGAGTGCATTGCGATGGCATATCGCTTGCTACTGAGATTGACCCGCAGACGAGTGATCCGGGAAATAGCGTCCAGGTGCGATCGTCTTCATGAGGATCAAGAGGAAATCGTAATGAGCATACTTGCGACTTACACGTTCGCATTGCAGCACGGCAGCCATGTGACGTTCCTGATTCCTCAGAACGGCTGCCCATCCGGCGCGGCCCAGTTTTTCCTTGCCGCGCATCTGTCCGATGGCGCCGGATCGCTCGCCGACAGATTTCATCGAGCGAACAGGTTTGCCGAGCTGACTTCACCCGACGCGCACGAGAATTTGTCCTATCGCTACCTGGTCGATCTCGGCGGGCATATCGTCGCGTTTCGGCACGACTCGGAGGGGAACGAGTGGGAGCGGTTTTTCTCGGGACACTACGCGGAATTCATCAATGGGCACGCGCCGCTCAAGGTGCTCGGCGACGGCGTGCTGAAGCACATCAAGTCCTGCACCGGCGGAAATGACGAATGGGTGACGCGCGGGCAGCTTGTCAGGCGTCATGCCGCAGCCGTGGAGACACTGTCGTTGCAACGCGAACGATTTCCGGAGCGGGCGGATGTGATTTCAAGCTATCAAAGCGATGTCGACGCACTGGCCGTTTCTCTCCGGCGATACAGCGAATGTGAGGATTTCGAATGAATGCAGGAGAATGTTTCTTGAAGATATCGACCTGCATTATCTGACAGCTTCAAAAATGAATGATTTGGTGATTATATGAAATACGGTGGTATTTATATATTCATACCATTTCGCATGTTTTCTTAATTTAGATCAATGATAACGTTTCCGAATCAGGGCATCCACCTATGAGGTAGCGGACCGAAATGGATGCGAGCGCGTTAGAATGTGCCCACTAAATTTCGCATTGAATCGTCGCAGGAAATGGTGAGGGCGTTACAAACTCTCGAGCACCTCGTTACGTTGAAAGCGGGAGGCATGCGTTCGCGCATGTATACACAATCCAATTGTCCGATACGAACATTCCATGCAGACCATGCTAAGTCCGCACGAAATTACTACTTTAATGATCGTTCGGGATGCGCCAGATCAGATCGAACTGGATCGCGACGAACTCGTCACGCTCATCGAGCATCGCCTGATCGCCCTTGATCAGCCGGCATCGGGTTGTCGGCGTGTCCAGGTTACTGCAGAGGGCCGCGCTGTCCTGAGAGCGGTGTCGCGAATGCGCTAAGTGATCCGAGTTGGCCGAAAATGACGGAGGCTGCTATGAGCGGAGCATGGGTCGGGTTCGTGGTCGGCGCGTTCGTGCTGGCGTTTGCGGCAATTGCCGCAATGAACCGCTATCGCCGCGAACATCGTCGCGCGGAACTGCTTAGAAATCTGGACCACCATGAATGGTGGCACTGGACTCATACCTCCACTGCGGGTTCGCGAACCGCGAAAAGATGAACCACGCACATCGCAGGCCAGGCATCCGGCAGCAGGTCGCGCGCGACACGTTGCAATGACGCGTCGCGCGTGGCCGTCTCTACCAGGTACTTCTTCGGTCACCACAACTGCCTCTACGGGGTGCGTGCTGGCGGGCGCGCCTGAGGTTCGTTACTCCGGAGAGGGTGAAGGTGTATCGCTATGGTATGCAGCAGGGGTCGCTTTGATTCCGGTGCAATTTTCCGGATAGATCTACCCCAGCTTGGCGGTGCCCCTGACTTCCTGAGATTCCCTTCCGAAAGCGACGTTCCACCAAACGATCGGCCTCTTCGCGGCCACGACGTCAGGGCATGCGAGTCCACCGTGTGCCATATTTGCCTGAGCGTTTTGATCTGGTCATGCGAAGCGGCGTGGAAGCGCGTTTCGTCGGCAAGGAGGTGGGCGGCAGGAGCCCGGATCGACCGGCGCTCTAGAATTGATGCCTGTGCCGAAGCGCCTTTGCCCGGACAAACCGTTCGACGTTCATGTCGACGCCGGCCGGTCGGGCGAGTAGACCTCCTCAACGGATTCCAACATGCGCATCCCACCACTAAAGGCAATCATCGCGTTCGAAAGCGTGGCCCGGACCAAGAGCGTGAATCGCGCTGCGGACGAGCTCGGCCTGACCGCATCCGCCGTGAGCCACCAACTCAGCAACCTCGAATCGCTGATCGGTCAGCCGCTGTTCCAGCGATCGGGGCGCGGACTCGTCCTCACGCCGACCGGCGAGCGCTACCTGGCGGACGTCACCGGCTCGCTGGCCGACCTGAGCCGCGCAACCGAGCGCGCGTCGAGCCGCACCGAAGTCGATATCCTGCGCGTGCATTCGAGCCCGAGCTTCGGGTTGATGTGGCTGCTGCCGCGGCTGTCGTCGTTTCAGGAGGCGAACGGCGATATCCAGCTGAACCTCGCGTGCTCTTACGAAAACGTGTCGTTCTCGAACGGCTTCTACGATATCGATGTCCGGCACGGCTACGGCAACTGGGACAACCTCGAGGTCAGGACGGTGCGCGGCGAGTTCATTGCGCCGCTCGCTTCGCCGCAATATCTCGAACGGCATCCGGTGAAGGCGCCGGAAGAACTGCTCGCGCATCGGCTGATCTATTCCGAAACGCCGTTGGTCCAGTGGAAGCAGTGGTTCGGTCGAGCCGGCGTATCGCTCGCGGCTCAGAAGACCTTCGATTTTTCATTCGACCGGTCATACATGTCGCTCGAAACCGCTGCGCTGGGCCTGGGCATCGCACTCGAAAGCCTGATGCTTGCGTCGGTGAAGATCCGCGAAGGGCTGCTGGTTCCGGTGTTCGACGACACTCATGCGGTCGAAGTCGGCGCTCATCACCTCGTTTACCCGCGGCAGAACGCGGAACTGCCCCGCGTGAAGCGTTTCCTTGCATGGATCGAGCGGGAGGTCGCGGCTGACGGGCGGCCGGGCTGAGCGCCACGCCCTCCGGTCCGCACGCGATATTGCGTTGCAGCACCCGCGGCGCGCCGTGCGGCGTCATCTGAAATTTTCTCAACTATGGCTGAGCGTTTCCGCGTTGATGCGGGTGTCCGGTGAGCCGACACTCTGGACACACATCAACAACTGGAGACGACCGATGTTGCTCGACAACAAGACCATCATCGTGACAGGCGCCGCATCGCCGCGCGGTATCGGCAAGGCCACGGCCCGCACGCTGGCTGCACATGGCGCACGGGTTGCGATTCTCGACCTTCGCCGCGAAGACGCCGAGGCCGCCGCCGCCGAACTCGGGACGGACCATCTCGGCCTGGCATGCGACGTGACCGACCGCGACGCGTGCGTGGCCGCGGCCCGCGCGACGCTGGAGCGCTTCGGCCGCATCGACGGCCTCGTGAACAACGCCGGCATCACGCAGCCCGTGCGCACGATGGACATTTCCGGGCGCGACTTCGACGCGATCGTCGACGTGAACCTGCGCGGCACGCTTTACATGTCGCAAGCGGTGCTGCCGGCGATGAAGGAGCAGCGCGGCGGCAGCATCGTATGCATGTCGTCGGTGTCCGCGCAACGCGGCGGCGGCATCTTCGGCGGCCCGCACTACAGCGCCGCGAAGGCCGGCGTGCTCGGCCTCGCGAAGGCGATGGCGCGCGAATTCGGCGCCGACCATATCCGCATCAATTCGATCACGCCGGGCCTGATCCAGACCGACATCACCGGCGACAAGCTGACGCCCGACATGCGCGAGGAGATCATCAAGGGCATTCCGCTCGGCCGCCTCGGCGATGCCGCCGATGTCGCCAACGCATGCCTGTTCCTGCTGAGCGACCTGTCGAGCTACCTGACGGGCATCACGCTCGACGTCAACGGCGGGATGCTGATCCACTGAAACGGTGCCGCGAAACGCGCGGCGCCGCCCATCATGCACCCGGGACAACCCGGGGCCATGGCAGGAGACAAACATGAGAGCAAAATACCCCGCACCGCCGGTTCCGGGCGAGATGCTGCAACGGGACGATGCGCGGACGTTCGAAGCGGCCACCTACGCGAAGGTGGCGCGACGGCTGATCCCGTTCCTGATGCTGTGCTACCTGGGCGCCTATCTCGACCGCGTCAACGTCGGGTTCGCGAAACTGCAGATGCTCAACGACCTGCGTTTCAGCGAGACGGTGTACGGCATGGGTGCAGGCATTTTCTTTCTCGGCTACTTTCTGTTCGAAGTGCCGAGCAACCTGATCCTGCATCGCGTCGGTGCGCGCCGCTGGCTCGCCCGCATCATGCTGACGTGGGCAGTCATTTCGGCGAGCTTCGTGTTCGTCAAGTCACCCACCGCGTTCTATGTGCTGCGGTTTCTGCTCGGCGTCGCCGAAGCGGGCTTCGCACCGGGTGTGATCCTGTACCTCACGTACTGGTTCCCGTCGGCACGCCGCGCGAAGGCACTGTCGCTGTTCTTCATGGCGATTCCGCTGGCGGGGATCATCGGCGGGCCGCTGTCGGGCGCGATCATGCATTCGCTGCACGGCGCGATGTCGATGGCGGGCTGGAAGTGGTTGTTCCTGCTCGAGGCGCTGCCTTCGTTCGTGCTGGGCTTTGCGATCCTGCTGTATCTCGATGACGGCATTGCCGGCGCGAAATGGCTGACCGATGCCGAAAAAGCCTTGCTGGCGCGCAACGTGTCGGCCGACGCCGAGCACACTACCGCCCACCTGTCGATTCGTGCGTTCGTCGCCGACCGCCGCCTGTGGCTGATGGCCGCGATCTACTTCTGCGTCGTGCTCGGTCAGTACGGCCTCACGTTCTGGCTGCCCACGATCATTCGCAAGGCCGGGGTCGCCGATCCGCTGTGGGTCGGCCTGTTCACCGCGATCCCGTATGCGTGCGCAATCGTCGCGCTGCCGCTGATCGGCATGAGCGCGGATCGCCGCCGCGAGCGCCGCTTCCATCTCGCGGTGCCGATGCTGATCGCGGCGGCGGGCTTCGCGACTTTGCCGACGCTCGGCAGCGTCAGCGCGTCGATCGTGTGCCTGAGCATTGCGTCCGCCGGCATCCTCGCGTCGTCGTCACAGTTCTGGTCGCTGCCGACGGCCCTGCTGGGCGGGATGTCGGCGGCGGCGGGCATCGCCGCGGTCAACTGCTTTGCCAATCTCGCGGGCTTCTTCTCGCCTGCGATCGTCGGCTGGCTGAACGACCTGACCGGCAAGTCCACTGCGGGACTGCTCTTCATCTCCGTCGCGATCACGGTCGGCGCTCTGCTGGTGTTCCTGGTGCCCCGATCCGTCAACCGCTGATTCGATTTGCATTCCTTCCGACTCAATACTGGAGCTATCGATGGATACCGAAACCATCCATGAAGCGGTCACGCTCGCCGAGCGCGCGTACCGCATCCGAAGAAACGCCGTGCTGATGGGCGAAGTCCAGGGGCAGGGCTATGTCGGCCAGGCGCTCGACATCGCCGACGTGCTGGCCGTCGCGTATTTCGGCGCGATGCGCTATCGCCCCGACGATCCCGAGTGGGAAGGGCGCGACCGGTTCCTGCTGTCGAACGGCCACTACGCGATCGCGCTGTACGCGGCGCTGTTCGAAGCCGGCATCCTGCCGGCCGAGGAACTCGAAACCTACGGCAGCGACGACAGTCGCCTGCCGATGTCGGGGATGGCGAGCTATACGCCCGGCATGGAAATGTCCGGCGGTTCGCTCGGGCAGGGCCTGACGATCGCGGTCGGTCGTTGTCTGGGCCTCAAGCGCAAGGGCTCGGATGCCTTCGTCTATACGCTCTTTTCGGATGGCGAGCTCGACGAAGGTGCGATCTGGGAAGGGCTCATGTCGGCCGCGCACTGGAAGCTCGACAACCTGATCGCGATCGTCGACGTGAACAACCAGCAGGCCGATGGCCCGTCGACGCAAGTCATGGCGTTCGAGCCGCTGGTCGACAAGCTCGAAGCATTCGGCTGGTATACGCAGCGAGTCGACGGCAACGATATCGACGCGGTAAAGCGCGCGTTCGACAACGCGCGCCGACATGACAAGCCGCAGCCGCGGATCATCGTCTGCGACACGAAGATGGGGCGCGGTGTGCCGTTCCTCGAAGCACGCGAGAAGAGCCATTTCATCCGCGTCGATGCGCACGAGTGGAAGCTCGCGCTCGACGCACTCGAAGCAGGGAGACACGCATGAGCACCGTCGACAACAAGCCGCGCCTGAAGACTTCCGCGATGATCGCGTCCATCGCGGCAGAAGGGCAGACTACGCGTCCCGCGCCGTTCGGCCATGCGCTCGCGAAGCTCGCGCGAACGAGCAGCCATGTGATCGGAATGACCGCCGATCTCGGAAAGTACACCGACCTGCACATCTTCGCGAAGGAATTTCCGGAGCGTTACTACCAGATGGGCATGGCCGAGCAGTTGCTGATGGGCGCGGCCGCCGGGTTCGCGCACGAAGGGGCGCAGCCGTTCGTCACGACCTATGCGGTATTCGCCACGCGCCGTGCATACGACTTCATTCATCAGGCGATTGCCGAGGACAATCTCGATGTGAAGCTGGTGTGCGCGTTGCCGGGACTGACGACCGGCTACGGGCCGAGCCACCAGGCCGCCGAAGATCTGGCGCTGATGCGTGCGATGCCGAACATGACGGTGATCGACCCGTGCGACGCGCTGGATATCGAGCAGATGGTGCCGGCCATTGCTGCGCACAAGGGGCCGGTATACGCACGCCTGCTGCGTGGAAACGTGCCGGCCGTGCTCGATGAATACGATTACCGTTTCGAACTCGGCAAGGCCAAGCTGCTGCGCGACGGCAACGACGTGCTGCTGATCTCGTCCGGGATCATGACGATGCGCGCGCTCGAGGTTGCGAAGGCACTTGAAGCCGATCGCGTCGATGTGGCCGTGCTGCATGTGCCGACGATCAAGCCGCTCGATACGGCAACCATCGTTCGCGAGGCGGCGCGCAAGGGACGCATGGTGATCGTCGCCGAGAACCATACGGTGATCGGCGGGCTCGGCGAAGCGGTGGCGACTGCGTTGATCGGGGCCGGCGTTGCCGTACCGTTTCGCCAGATCGCGCTGCCGGATGCGTACCTCGCCGCGGGCGCGTTGCCGACGTTGCACGAGCGCTACGGGATCTCGACCGGCGCGATGCAGGCGAACATCAAGTCGTGGCTCGCGTAGCAACTGAAGCCACTGACGCCGCCGGTGTGCAGCCCGCCGAGCAACGGCATGGCTGAGAGCTTCGTGAAGACGATGAAGCGCGACTATGGGGCCTTCTCGTGCTGAAACCGGATGCAGCGACGGCCGCGCGGAATCTCGCCGTTGCGTTCGAGTATTGCAACGAGAAGCATCCCCGGATGCGCGCTGAAATATCGCTCACCACGCGAGTTTCGACGCGCGGTGGATTCATCGACCGTAGTGTGAGGCTGGGTCCGGGACTGCGGGGTAACTCCGCTTTGTGTCGTGGCCGCGGTGGCCATCGGCTCCGCGGCACGTGACAGGTGCTGTTGTGCCGGGGGGGCGCTGAGACGGCAAGCAGTGTGGATTCTGGTCCGGATTGTCCGTTGGGAGCGGCGAGGTGTGCTGGAACCGCTTCCGTCACAACAGGCAGATCCGACGCAGCGTGACCGTTCTCAGATAGACGGATTTATCGAGCCATGGCACGAACACATACTCGTCATATGCGTCGCAACCGATCAGAATCCAGTGGGACAGAACGTTGGACATGATGGTCTCCTTGACTCCGTTCGCTTCGATGTGAAGGGCGCCGACGCGTCGCGGTCGTCATCCGTCGGCCCACACACCGTATACCTGGCGAGTACGGCGTCTATTCCCGAAACCGCGCGATGCACTTCTTGCGCGGGATGTCGCGCGTCGCTGGAATAAACGGGCCCGCTCCGCGGTATGCCGATCAAGCACCGGACGCATCGACGGGGAGGCGCCAATGAACGGCAAGGAGAGGCAAACCCGGAACATTCCGGGCCGATCGCGGCGCGATCGCGACGGTGCCCCGCAGGTGAACGAGGCATGGCGGCCATCGTTGTTCCAGGATCGCATCGGCATGCGCCCGCCGCGGCGCAACCGCGCGCCGCGTCCCGCGCTGCAGGCGATCGACTCCGATGCCGGTAAACCGGCGTCGGCGCACGACGGGATGCACAAGGCCGCGCGAAGGCTGCAACTCGGTTCCGGCATCCTGCTGTGGCTCTATATTTCCGTCCATATGGTCAATCACGCGCTCGGCATCTGGTCGATCGATATCGCCGAGCGCGGGCTGCACCTGGCAATCGGGCTCTGGCAAAGCGCGCCCGGCACGATCCTGCTGTATGGCGCGGCCGGCCTGCATTTCGCGCTGGCGATCCGCACCATCTACGGCCGCCGACACTGGGCGCTGCCGCCCGCCGAATGGCTTCGTCTGTGGGCGGGCCTCAGCCTGCCCTTGCTGTTGATACGTCACGTCGTCGGGACACGGGTTGCGACATCGTTCTACGGCTTCGAGCCGAACTACGAACGGGTCATCGTGTCGCTCCTCACGAGCGGCACGCAGGGTTTGCAGATCGCGCTGCTCGCACCGGGATGGGTACACGGCAGTCTCGGGCTGTGGTTTCATTTGCGCCGCCATGCATTTTTTCGGCGTGCGAAGTTCGTGCTGCTGGCGATGCTCGTCCTGCTGCCCGTGCTGTCGGCGGCGGGATTCGTGCAGATGACGCGTGCGATCGTGCCGGGAAGTCTCGCCGTACCGGCACCCGACGCGGCGCTGGTCGCGCACCGCGCCGCGCTCGACGGCTGGCGACATCTCCTCGTCGCCGGGTATCTGTCATTGATTGCGGCCGCGTTCGCCGGCGGTCAGCTGCGAAACAGGTTCTCCAGCGGCGATTCGCACGATCCATCCCGCGAGCAGCGGCGAACGGACGCATGAACACTGCCCGCCCGCTCGCGGTTCGCGTTCCGCGCGTGTCGATTGCGTCCCGTACGGGGGCGCCGGCCGGGCAAAGACTGCTGACAGGAACTGGCAGGGGCTTCGGCGATACTGTGTGCTTTCGCAATCATCGATCTGCGGCGCACGTCGGATCCACTCGCAATGACCACCACTCAAGCTCCCGTCCCGCTGAAGGAATCGCTGGCAGCGCGGCAGTTCCACGCGCTGTCCGACGTGCTGCATTCGATCGAGCCCGCCTTCGACCGGGCGGCATTTCTTGCGACGGCGCTCGACGGCCTCGACGGCTTGACGCTGATGGAGCGCGTCAGGCGCGCCAGCGTGGCGATCGACACGGGGGCGCGGTCGCTACCTGGCGGATACGATGGCGTGCTGGCGTTGTTGCAGGAGGCGGCACCTCGATTGGGCCGGGGTTTCGTCTCGCTGATCGCCCCCGACTACGTCGGGCAGTACGGTCGGCACGCATTCGACCGCTCGATGGACGCGCTGAAATATTTCACGCCGTTCGGCTCGTCGGAATTCGCGGTGCGCGAATTCCTGCGCATCGACAGCGCTCGCGCGCTCGCAGTGATGGAAACCTGGTCGTACGACGCGGACGACGCAGTGCGCCGCCTGGCAAGCGAGGGAAGCCGCCCGCGCCTGCCATGGTCGTTCCGGCTGCGCGAGATCGAGGCCGACCCGGCGCTGGCCGCGCGGATACTCGACAATCTTCGCGCTGACTCGAGCGCTTATGTACGCCGCTCGGTCGCGAATCACCTGAACGATGTGGCGAAGACGCATCCTGCATGGGTGCTCGATCGAGCCGAAAGATGGGGCGGCGACCATCCGTATACGCGCTGGATCGTTCGTCATGCGCTTCGCACCCTCGTGAAGCAGTGCGATGCGCGAGCGCTCGCGATACTGGGTGCCGAAAGCGCGCCTCTCGTGGAAGCCGGTCCGTTTGGCGTGACGCCTGCGCAGGTGGTGCTCGGCGAGTCGATCACGCTCGCCTGCGAGCTGCATTCGACGGCCGGCACGGCGCAGCGGCTCGTCGTCGATTATCGTATCGCCTACGTGAAGCAAAATGGCGATGCGTCGCCGAAGGTGTTCAAGCTGAAGGTACTGACGCTCGAACCCGGCCAGCGCATCACGCTGAGGCACAGTCGGCCGATCCGCGATTTCACTACACGCCGGCACTATGCGGGCCGGCATGAGGTCGAGCTGATCGTCAACGGCCGGGTCGTGGCGCAATCGTTCTTCGAACTCGCCGTGTGAGCGGTCGTTGGCTGGTGCGAAGGAGGGAGTACGAAACGACGGACGTGTCGGCCGCCGGCCTTCGGAGATCGTGACCGGTGGCCAGCCGCGGGCCACCAGCGGTCATTCGACATCGCTGCCAGGATCGTTACAATCCGCTGCATACACCGCACCCACTGGCGCAAAGCCACCCGACAGGGAGTCCTCAATGACTGGAATATCCATCAGGTCCGCAAACATCGACGACGCACAGGCGATCGCCGATTTCCACGTCAAGGTCTGGCGGCACACCTATCGGGATCTCGCACCGGCGCAAGCGCATGCCGTGCTCGACGAGCGCTATCGCGGCAGGAAATGGCAGGAAAAGCTGGCGTCGAACGACGGCGACCAGCTAGTGCTCGTTGCGGAGACCGACGGCAGGATCGTCGGAATCGGCGCGGCTGGCGCGCCGTCGGAACCGATATTCGACGGCCGTGGCGAGATCAAATTCCTGTATGTCGATCCCGAATTCAAGCGTCGCGGCATCGGCCGCAAGCTGCTTGCCCAACTCGCAACGCATTTGAGAAGGCTGCGGTATCGGGGTGCCGCGTTGAGTGTCGTCAACGGAAACGAATCCGCGATTGCCTTTTACGAGGCGCTGAATGCGCGGTTTGCCGGCGAGTACGTCGATGCGGGGCCGATCTGGCGGTCGCACAACATCGTCATGGTGTGGGACGACCTGGCGAATCTCATTTCCTGACCGAAACCCTGCCGCAAGCAACGACGCGCATCACGCGAGGCATGCTCGCAGCCACGACGTGAACGCGGTCACGAGCGGCGTCCCGGTCAGCTCGTGACGCGTGACGAGATAGTACGCATGACGTGACGGCACCGTTGCGCTGAACGGCCGCACGAGCGTGCCGTCGATCAGGTCGTCGCGCACGGACAGGCTGTCGCCGAGTGCGACGCCTTGCCCGTGCACCGCGGCTTCGACGCCGATGTGCGCGTTGCCGATTTCGAGGATGCGGATGCCCGGCAGCTTGTCGGCGTTCGCTTCCGCCAGCCAGCGCATCCACGAGCCCGCATGCTCGCAGAACAGCGTGCGCCCGGCGAGATCCTGCACCTTGCGGATCGCATCGGGCCCGTTCATCAACGCCGGGCTCACGACCGGGAACAGCGCCGGATGCTCGAGCAGCTCGACGTGCCGATTGCGCCAGGTGCCTTCCCCGTAACGGATGCAGACGTCGACGTCCGTCGAATAGATCTCGCGTTCGTCGTTCGACGGAATCACCTTCAGATGGATGCCCGGATAGCGCTCGAGAAAATCGCCGATGTGTCGGGCGAGCCAGCGCGACGTCAGCGACAGCGGCGTCGACACGACGAGATCGCCGACGGCGGCCGGCGAATCGAGCCTGACGGTGGCGTTCGCGATCAGGTCGAACGCGGCGCCGACCGGTTCCAGCAGCGCCTCGCCTTCGGGCGTCAGCTTCACGCGCGCCTTTGATCGGACGAATAGCGCGACGCCGAGCGTGCTTTCGAGAATACGGATCTGGTGGCTGACCGCGCTCGCGGTCACGTGCAGTTCGTCGGCGGCGGCCGACACGCTGCCGCGCCGGGCGGCGGCCTCGAATGCGCGAAGCGGGTTCAGCGGGGGCAGGCGGTTGCGCATCGGCGGGCGCGTCGAAGGCGACGGTGCTGAGAAAAACTTCATTTAAGCGGAGCCAATTTCTCGCTACAACAAAAAAAATTGAATGCCTACAGTGGGGGCAATTCAACCGAGTCGAGGTCGACCGCAATGAGCCTTACCGAACCGATCGAACGCCTGTGGGGCGGCCGCTTCCAGTCGGAGCCGTCCGACGCGCTGCAGAACCTGTCCCGCTCCGATCCGAGTTTCTACCGCCTCGTGCCGTACGATCTGGCCGGCTCCCGTGCGCATGCGCGCGAATTGAACCGCGCCGGCATCGTGAACGACGACGACCTCGCGCAGTTGCTGGCCGCGATGGACGGCATCGCGCGCGACTACGCGGCCGGTGCGATCGCGCCGTCGCTTGCCGACGAAGACGTGCACACGTTCCTCGAGCGCGTGCTCACGCAGCGGCTGCCGGCGCTCGGCGGCAAGCTGCGCGCCGGGCGTTCGCGCAACGACCAGGCGGCGAACGATCTGCGCCTGTACCTGCGCGACAAGGCGCGCCAGCTCGTGCGCGGCGTGCTCGACCTGCAGCAGGCGCTGGTCGGCCAGGCGAGCCGGCACGTCGACACGGTGACCGCCGGCTTCACCCACCTGCAGCCCGCGCAGCCGATCGTGTTCGGCCATCAGTTGCTGGCGCACGCGCAGTCGCTGTATCGCGACGCCGACCGCCTGGTCGACTGGGACCGCCGCACCGCGCGTTCGCCGCTCGGCGCGGCCGCGCTGGCAGGCTCGGCGATTTGCGTGCGGCCCGAACTGTCCGCGCAGGAGCTCGGCTACGACGCGCCGTGCGAGAACTCGATCGACGCGGTGGCCGCACGCGATCACGTCGCCGAATTCGCGTTCGTCGCGAGCATGCTGGCCGTGAACCTGTCCCGCCTGTCGGAAGAAGTGATCCTGTGGACGTCGCGACAATTCCGCTGGGTGGAACTCGACGACGGTTATGCGACGGGCAGCTCGATCATGCCGCAGAAGAAGAACCCGGACATCGCGGAACTGACGCGCGGCAAGGCCGGGCGCCTGATCGGCAACCTGACGGGCCTGCTCGCGACGCTGAAGTCGCTGCCGCTCGCGTACAACCGCGATCTCGCGGAAGACAAGATCGCCGCGTTCGATTCGATCGACACGCTCGAACTCGTGCTGCCGGCGATGGCGGGGATGATCCGCACGATGCGCGTGAACGTCGACGAGATGCGCCGCCAGGCGCCGCTCGGCTTCACGCTCGCGACCGAGGTCGCGGACTGGCTCGCGCTGACGGGCGTGCCGTTCAGCGAAGCGCACGAGATCACCGGCGCGCTCGTGCGGGCGTGCGAACGCGACGGCATCGAGCTCGCGGACGCAAGCGCGGAACAGCTGCAGGCCGTCGACCCGCGCCTCGCGCCGGCGGTGCGCGCGCATCTGACGCTCGACGCGGCCGTCGCCGCGCGCGGCGGCGCGGGCGGCACGTCGCCCGCGCGCGTGCGCGAGCAGATCGGCCGCCTGAGCGGTGCGATCGAACGCCAGGCCGCCTGGGCGGCCGACTACCGGGGGCCGTCATGCTGAGCGCATCCGATTCGAGCCGTCTCGACGGCGCACCCGGGCCGGCCGGCGCCGCGGCAGACGATACCGCAGGCCTCGTGCGCGTGCGCCGGCGCTACTGGGGCCGTTATGTCGCGTCGATCGCGATCGTTGCCGCGCTCGCCTACGTGGCCGCCGCGTTCGCGCGCGGACAGATCGAGTGGCGCGTCGTCGGCCAGTTCCTGACCGCCCGCTCGATCCTGACGGGGCTCGGCAACACGATCGTGATGACCGTTCTCGCGATGACGCTCGGCGTCGTGCTGGGCGTGGTCACCGCGGTGATGCGGCTGTCGTCGAACCCGGTGCTCGGCGCGATCGCGCAGGGCTACATCTGGCTGTTCCGCGGCACGCCGATCATCCTGCAACTGCTGCTGTGGTTCAACCTCGCGCTGGTGTTCCCGACGCTCGGCATTCCGGGTATCGCCGAATTCCGGACCGTCGACGTGATGACGCCGTTCCTCGCGGCGGTGCTCGGGCTCGGCATCAACCAGGGCGCGTATACGTCGGAAGTCGTGCGTGCGGGGCTGCTGTCGGTCGACACCGGCCAGTACGAGGCCGCGAAATCGATCGGCATGCCGCGCCTGCAGGCGCTGCGCCGGATCATCCTGCCGCAGGCGATGCGCGTAATCGTGCCGCCGATCGGAAACGAGCTGATCGGCATGGTCAAGCTGACGTCGCTCGCGAGCGTCGTGCAATACGCGGAGATGCTGCACAACGCGCAGAACATCTACTACGCGAACGCCCGCGTGATCGAGTTGCTGATCGTCGCGGGCATCTGGTATCTCGCGGTCGTCACCGTGCTGTCGCTCGCGCAGGCGCGCGTCGAACGGCGCTTCGCGCGCGGCGCGGGTCGCGCGGTGGGCCGCACATGAACGACACGACCCTCAACCATCGGGAGAACGTCATGACGAACGCGGTCGTTCGCGCGGTCGACGTGCGCAAGTCGTACGGCGATTTCCAGGCGCTGCACGGCATCACGCTCGACGTCGCGCAGGGCGAAGTGCTGTGCATCATCGGGCCGTCGGGCTCGGGCAAGAGCACGTTCCTGCGCTGCATCAACCAGCTCGAGACGATCAGCGCGGGCGCGCTGTGGGTCAACGGCGAACTGGCCGGCTTCCGCCGCACCGGCAACCGGCTCCACGAGCTGTCGGAGCGCCAGGTCGCGCGCCAGCGGCTGGCGACGAGCATGGTGTTCCAGCGCTTCAACCTGTTCCCGCACAAGACCGCGCTCGAGAACGTGACCGAGGGCCCCGTGCAGGTGCTCAAGCGCCGCCGCGGGCAAGCGGAGGAGGAAGCGCGCGCGCTGCTCGCGCGCGTCGGGCTCGCGCACAAATGCGACGCGTTTCCGGTCGAGCTGTCGGGCGGCCAGCAGCAGCGTGTCGCGATCGCGCGGGCGCTCGCGATGCATCCGCAACTGATCCTGTTCGACGAGCCGACGTCGGCGCTCGATCCCGAGCTCGTCGGCGAAGTGCTGGCCGTGATGCGCGATCTCGCGAAGAGCGGGATGACGATGATCGTCGTCACGCACGAGCTCGGCTTCGCGCGCGAGGTGGCCGACCGCGTCGTGTTCATGGACGGCGGACGGATCGTCGAGAGCGGGCCGCCCGACCAGGTGCTGTCCGCGCCGACGCACGCGCGCACGCGCGATTTCATCTCGGCCGTGATTGCATGACCGGGCCGGGCGCCCCGTACCGAAGCGCCCGAACGATTCCACCGTCAACGATACAAGCCCACCACGACAAGGCGATACTCCCCATGAAAGCATCCGTCCTGACCCGCACGCTGGCCGCCGTCGCATTCGGCGCGTTCGCGCTGCATGCCTCCTTCGCAGTCGCGCAGGCCGCGGGCGCGAAGCGCACGCTGAACGTCGCGATCGTGCCGAACTATCCGCCGTTCGAATACAAGGACCCGGCGACCGACAAGCTCGCGGGCTTCGACGTCGATCTCGGCGAAGCGATCGCCGCGAAGATGGGCGCGAAGCTGAACTGGGTCGAGACGAGCTTCGACCAGATGATGAGCGCGGTCGCGACGCAGCGCGTCGACATGATCCTGTCCGGCATGACCGACCTGCCGACGCGCCGCGACGCGGTGACGTTCGTCGACTACATCGAAACGGGCCCGCAGTTCTATACGCTGAAGGCACGCGCCGGCGAGTTCGCGCAGATGAGCGCGCTGTGCGGCAAGCGCGTCGGCTCGAGCCGGCGCACGTCGTTCCCGGACAACACGACCGCGTGGAGCGCGGAGAACTGCGTGAAGGCCGGCAAGCCGGCGATCGTCGTGGTCGGCACCGACGGCTCGTCGGACGCGCGCATGCAGTTGCGCCAGAACCGTATCGACGCGGCCGTGCAGGGCGGCGAGACGCTGCCGTACCAGAACGGCCTCGAGCAGAATGCATACGCGCCGGTCGGCAAGCCGTTCCTGTCGCAATACACGGGCATCGGCGTCGCGAAGAGCAACACCGCGCTGAGCAGCGCGCTGACGACGGCGCTGAACCAGCTGATCGCTGACGGTTCCTACCAGAAGATCCTGGCGAAGTGGGGGCTGCAGGAGCACGCGGTGACGAAGGCGATGATCAACGGCACTCACTGAGCGTGCGATGACGGCCCTGGCTCCCCGCTGGCCGGACGCGAAGCGCGCGTGCGTCGCGCTCGCGTTCGATCTCGACGGCCCGACCGGCGACGCGATGCTGAACGGGTCGATCTGGCGCAACCCCGCGTATTTCACGCTCGGCAGCTACGGGCCGTGGCGCGCGCTCGGCCGCTTGCTCGACATGCTCGCGGCGTTCGACCTGCCCGCGACGTTCTTCGTGCCCGCGTGGGTCGCGCGGACCTGGCCGGCGCAATGCGCGGCGATCGTCGAGCGCGGCCACGAGATCGGCTACCACGGCTATCGGCACGAAGCGTTCTGGACGCTCGAGCCCGAGCGGCAGCGCGAGATCATGGCGCAGTCGGCCGACGTCTTCGCACGTACGCTCGGCGTGCGGCCGGTCGGGTTCCGCACGCCGTCCGGCGACTGGAGCGCGGCGACGGTCGCCGTGCTGCGCGAAGCTGGCGTGCGCTATTCGAGCTCGATGCGCGGCGACGACCGGCCGTACCTGCTGCACGGTGACGACGGCGAGGCGCCGCTCGTCGAGATACCCGGCCGCTGGGAGACCGACGACTACGCGTCGCTTGCGTATCACCGCAACCCCGATTATCCGGCCGGGCTCGACCGGATCGCCGGCTACGGCGCGACGCTCGACAACTGGACGCGCGAATTCGACGGCGTATACCGCGAAGGACTGTGCCTGACGACGCTGCTGCATCCGAAGGTGTGCGGCAAGCCCGGCCGCATCGCGCTGCTCGAGGCGTGGCTCGGCCACATGCGCGCACAGGACGGCGTATGGTTCGCGCGCTGCCGCGAAGTGGCCGACTGGTGGCTTGTGCAGCACGCGCGAGACGCGCAACCCACGCAACGGAGCAGCCTGTGACGACGACCCATTCATGGCCGGGCGGCGCGCGATGCGCGGTCGCGATCACGGTCGACTTCAACGACATTCATGGCATCCAGACGCGCGAGCCGCGCATCGTCGGCCGCGAGAAATCGCTGTCGGTCTGGCGTTACGGCGCGGCCCGCGGCGTCGACCGGCTGCTTGAGACATTCGACGCGTTCCGCGTACCGGCGAGCTGGTTCGTCCCGGGCATCGTCGCCGAAACGCATGCACAAGCGGTGCGCGCGATCGCCGCGGCCGGCCACGAGCTCGGCGTCAGCGGCTATCGCTGCGAGGATTTCGATGCGCTGCCGCTTGCCGCGCAGATCGACGCGTGCCGCGCCGGGCGGGCGGCACTCGCCGACACGATCGGCTGCGACGTGCAGGGCTTTCGCTCGTTCACCGGTAACTGGGCCGATGGTTTTGCGGATTTCCTCGTCGCGGAAGGCTTCACGTGGTCGTCGTCGTGGCGCGGCGACGATCTGCCGTACGTGCATCCGCGCGGCGACGGCGGCGCGGACGGCGCGCGGCTCGTCGAGCTGCCACTGCACTACGAACTCGAGGACGAGCCGTACTTCGAGTTCAACCTGTCGCCGCCCGTGCCGGCCGGTCAGCCGCGCATCGCGGCGTACCGCGACGTGCTCGACAACTGGCGGCGCGACGTCGACGGGTTTCGGCGCTTCGGGCTGTGCTGCGTGCTGCGCCTGCATCCCGAGATCATCGGCACGGCCGGGCGGATCGACCTGCTGCGCGCATTGATCGCGCATCTGCGCGACGCGGGCGACGTCTGGTTCGCGACGGGGCGCGACGTCGCGCGCTGGTGGCGTGCCCAAGCGCCCGTCAATGCCCCGGGACATCCGGTCGACGTTTTCGCGCACTGCGTGGCGGAGGAGTCGGCGCGATGACGATGACAGCCGATACGCGCGCCACGCGGCTCGCGGCGTTCGTCGCGCAGACGCCCGCCGACGCGTTGCCGGACGACGTCGTCGCGAAGGCCAAGCGCCATGTGCTCGACACGTTCGGTGCCGCGCTGGCGGGCACGTCCGCCGTCGAGACGCGCAGCGCCCGTGCGCTGACCGGCGCCGTCGCGCAGGGCGGCGCGTCGCTGTGGGGCACGCGGCGGACCGCTGGCGCGCGCGATGCGGCGTTCGTCAACGGGATTGCCGCGCACGCGCTCGAACTCGACGATTCCGGTGGCTGCGATCATTCGGGCGCGGTCGTGCTGCCGGCCGTGCTCGCCGCGCTGTCGTGCGCGGGGCGCCCGGTGACGGGCCGCGAATGCGTGGCGGCGATCGTGCTCGGCTACGACGTCGGCCGGCGCGTGCTCGAGGCAGCGGGCGGCTACTCGGTTCACAACGGGGCGGGCTGGCACTCGACGCTCAGTTGCGGCGTGTTCGGGGCGGCGGCCGCGAGCGCGCGCGTGCTCGGGCTCGACGCCGCGCGCACGCGCGACGCGCTCGGCCATGCGGCGAGTTTTGCGGGCGGCCTGTGGGGCTTCATCCACGACGGAGCGCAGACGAAGCGGCTGCACGCCGGGCGTGCGGCGGAGGGCGGCGTGCTCGCGGCGCTGCTCGCGCGCGAAGGCGTGAGCGGCCCCGCGCACGTGTTCGACGACGTGTGGGGCGGTTTTTTCAACACGTTCGCCGCACAGTCGCATGTGCCCGACGCATTGACCGACGGCCTCGGCGCGCACTGGAAGCTGATGCGCTGTTCGATCAAGCCGCACGCATCGTGCCGCAGCGCGCATGCGGCCGTCGACGCGGCGCTGCAGCTCGCAGACGGCCGCCTCGTCGAGGCCGGCGAGATCGAGCGGGTGGTCGTGCGCACGAGCGCGTTCGTGGCCCGCATGTGCGGCGGTCGCGACCTGTCGACGCTGTCGTCCGCGCAGATGAGCCTGCCGTACGCGGTGGCGACGGCGCTGGCATTCGGCGACACGGGGATCGGCGTGTATCGCGCGGACCGACGCACCGATCCGCGCGTGACCGCGCTGCTCGCGCGCGTTGCGGTCGACGTCGATCCTGCGCTCGGCGATCTCGACGAGCCGACGGTGATCCTGCATCGCACCGACGGACGGCGGGAATCGCGCCACGTGCCGATCGCGCTCGGCGACCCGCGCAATCCGCTGTCGGACGCGGCGCTGTTGGCGAAATATCGGGCGCTGGCGGGCATGGCGCTCGACCGCGCGCAGGTCGATGCACTGGGCGACGTGTGTCTGTCGCTGGACCGGCAGGCGGATGCGCGCGTGATGAACGACTGGCTCGCAGGCGATGCCGAAGCGGCGGGGGCGTTCGTCTGAATGTCGACGTCGTGTCGAATCGGTACGAGCGTACCCGTTCGGAGAGCGGAATGAACGTGCGGCATTCGAAGCCGTGAGCGCGGGACGGGCCTTCCGCAAAGTTGGCTGCCGGTGAGCCGGAAATTATGCCCCTGTCGATATAAAGGGCACACGCATTAAAAAAATCGCCCGGAGGCGATGAAAGAAGCGCGCCATACGTCTCTCTTGCCGCATCGGCCATTTCCCGGGGGAAATCGGGAAAAACGCTCATGCCGTGTCAGAACTCGAATGTCTACCCCTATTTTCGATAGCTGATCGCTCGAAGCCCGATCATGCTTCGAGAACTGACTCGCCTCGATTCAGCCCTTATTCGCGAGCATCCGCATCCCCCTCCCGCATGTCGGCAACGATATCGGTCCATGGTCGTTGCAGCCCTGAC
This sequence comes from Burkholderia sp. IT-111MI5, assembly GCF_949752865.1. Lineage (NCBI taxonomy): Bacteria > Pseudomonadati > Pseudomonadota > Betaproteobacteria > Burkholderiales > Burkholderiaceae > Burkholderia > Burkholderia sp. IT-111MI5. The sequence goes on from NZ_CATKIF010000015.1 coordinate 47,671, forward strand.
CGGGCCCAGCCCCGGACTCGCACGGCCAAGCGTGCGCGGAAGAGACGTGCGCCTGTCGATGGCAATGCACATGACAGCGACCTGAGCCTCCCGAATGCCGTTCATGTCGGCCGCGTTACGGCGTGTCGTTACGTAACGTATGCGAACGCCGCAGTCGCGCAAACGTTACACAGGATTATTTTGATTTATTCATACCTTTCAAATTTGGGACATAGGTCATTGGTTTATCGAGGATTTTCCGCGCTGCAGCACGAGAGAACGTCTCGGTGGCACGGATCGTGCGTCAAATGCCATGTGCAGAAGTAGTTAATACCATAACGCTAGACCAATCATGAATCAGATCAACACTCCTATATCCGGACGCGACGCGGGGGCGAAGCGGTCGATTCCGGACATTCAATCGATAAATCGCGTCAATTCGCCAATCCATTCAGGATGGTTCGGGCGCGGCATTTCCATTGCCATGCCGAATCGTGTTGACACGTCCTCGCGGCGGCCATGCATCGACGCGGGGGCGTGAGCCCAAGTAACCGGTAGTTCGTCCGCGGTCTGGATTCCCGGCGTGAATTGAACCGTCCGTTCGATAAAGGCGCATTCAATTTCATATAGGAATGCGAATTTCTTGATTAATTCATCGACGGGCCAATGATGCCCGGGATGAGCGTTGTCGATGCATCGGGATACCGAGGGCGGAGCATGTCCGGCGTCGCTCGGGAAATGTCCGTCGGCGTGGTGAGCGGCACGGACGCGTTTGACCGCAAATAAGGCGCCACCATGCGCCGCCTGGAGAATATCCATGTTCGGATTTCAGTCGATTATCGCGCGCCTGCTCGATGCGCTCGTGGTGGTGCTCGGAGCGGCGGCCGCGTCGCACGTGCGGTTCGATGACGATACGCTCGGCCGGCCGGACGCGATGGTCGTCCCGTTTGTCGCGATGCTGACGCTCGCCGTCTTTCCGGCATGTCAGGTGTACCAGTCGTGGCGCGGGCGGTCGTGGATCGCGATGATCAGCCGCATCAGTGCCGCATGGGTCGCCGTGCAGGCATGCAACCTCGTGCTGCTGTTCGCGATGCATCGCGCCGATCAGGTGTCGCGGCTGTGGTTCGTCTACTGGACGGCGATCGCGGGATGCGGATTCATCGTCATTCGCGTGGCTGCCTATACGATGCTCGCGCGCGTCAGGCATGCGGGCCTGAATCTTCGCAAGGTGGCGATCGTCGGTAACGGCGCGCATGCCGTGCGTGTGATCGAAACGCTTGCGCTGTCGCCGGCAAGCGGGTTTCGCGCCGTCGTGCTCCACGATCCCGCGGGATCGTCCAGCGGCATCATCCCGGCGATCGCGGATTTCACCGAATTCGCCGCGGCAGTGCGTGCCGAAGCCGCGACGGAAATCTGGCTCGCGTTGCCGATCTCCGAGGAACGGACGATCCGGCGCGTGTTGAAGACGTTCGGCGACGATCTGATCAATATCCGCTTCATGCCGGACATGTGCAGCATCGCGTTGCTCGGCGGAACGATGATGGATCTCGTCGGCATGCCGGCAATCAACCTCGTCGCATCGCCGATGTCGCATCACGCGTTGATGCAGAAGGCGCTGTTCGACCGGGTATTCGCGGCGGCAGCGCTCGTCGCGCTGGCGCCGCTGCTCGGCCTGATCGCGCTGGCGGTCAAGCTGTCGTCCCCGGGCCCGGTGCTGTTTACGCAGTACCGGAAAGGCGCCGATGGCCGGGTGTTCAGGATCTACAAGTTCCGCACGATGCGCGTGCATGCCGAACCGGCCGGCATCGTGCGGCAGGCAACTCGCGGCGACGCGCGCATCACGCGCGTCGGCGCGTTCCTGCGTCGCACCAGCCTCGACGAGCTGCCGCAGTTCTTCAACGTGCTGCGCGGCGACATGTCGGTCGTCGGGCCGAGACCGCACGCGATCGAGCACGACGACCTGTACCGGCCGCTCGTCGAGGGATACATCCATCGCTACCGGATCAAGCCGGGCATCACCGGATGGGCGCAGGTCAACGGTTATCGCGGCGAGACGGATCACCTCGACAAGATGGTCGGCCGTGTCCAGCACGACCTCTATTACCTGCGCAACTGGTCCTTCGGGCTCGACATGAAGATTGTCGCCGCCACGGTGCTGAAGGGCTTCGTCCATCCGAACGCGTACTGAGCCCGGCCATGATCGAACGCATTCTGGTCGTCTGCGACGGCAACGCATGCCGCAGCCCGATGGCGAGCGCGATGCTGGCACGCGCGCTGCCGTCCGTGCAGGTGCGTTGCGCAGGACTGATCGCGCTGGCGGGCCGGCCGGCCGCACAGGCCGCGATCGACGTGATGCGCGAACGCGGCTTCGACATCACGTCGCATATCGCGCAACCGGTGCATCTCGGCCACGTGCGCGCATCGCAGCTGATCCTCGCGATGACGCTCGTGCAGTGTCGCGAGATCGAGCGCCGTTACCCGTTCGCGCGCGGTCGCGTCTTCCAGCTCGACCATGCCGCGAAATGCGATATCGCGGATCCGGTCGGCAAGTCGGCGCAAGTGTTCGATGCCGTGGCGCGCCACATCGAGCGCGCGGTGGCGCACTGGATTGTGCGGATTCCCGCAGCTGCCGCACGGGGGCACGGCTGATGCGACGCCACGTCGGTCGATTCGCGATGCTCCTCGGCCTGTCGTGTGCATCGGCTGCGCACGGCAATGCGCCGGTGGCGCGCCCTTCGACGAATGCGCCGCGGTGGATCGCGGGCCTCGCGGATAGCGCTTCCCAGACCTCGAATCCGTGGCGCGGATCGATCGCAAAGCCGGCGGTCGCGTCGGGCGTCGCGGCGCCGGCGGTCGGCAACTACGCGCCGCTGCCGATCGAGCGGCAGATGCGGGCGTTGTCGATCGACGCGCTGGGCATGCCGGCGGCACATCGCACGCGCGGCGCGGCACGCGTCCCGATTCGGCCGCGCGGCGGAAACGACAACGCGACAGACGACTGGCCGGGCATGGCGCCGCCCTGGTCCCGTTCGTCATGGTGATCGACCGGGCGGTGCGGCATGAGGGCGAAGCAGGCCGAACCCTCACGCGACGAAATGAACACATCCGCGAGCACGGTGCCACGGACGGAATTGACGACAGCGCGACATACGAGGCAGCAATGGGCAAATCATTCGACGGTGTATCGACAGGCAGCAGACGGGGCCGCGCGCTGGCCCCGCTCGTGCTGTCCGTGTTCCTGACGGCATGTGCCGTTGCGCCCGGCATGCGGATGACCGGCTCGCAGGAACTGCCGGTGGCCAGCGCGCGAAACGGCGAACCGGCGCAGTCGCTCGATGTGCCGATCCGGGAAATCGACGTCAACCTGCTGCAATCGATGCGCGACGACAGCGACTCGATCGGGCACGTCGACGCGCTGTTGCGCGAGCGCGCGAAGGGCGGCTATCGGATCGGCGCCGGCGACGTGTTGCAGATCACGGTGTGGGATCACCCCGAACTTTCCGCGGCGGCGCCGACGAATCAGTCGTCGTCGACACAACGGCAGAGCGACCCCGTCGGCGGCTTCGTCGTCGATGAAACCGGCAGCGTGCAGTTTCCTTATGTCGGCACGCTCGCGGTCTCGGGCAGGACGACGACCGAGGTTCGCGATGCATTCCGCGTCGCGTTGACGAAAACCTTCCGCGACCCGCAGGTCACCGTGCGCGTCACGTCGTACCGCAGCCAGCAGGTCTACGTCGAAGGCGAGGTGCGCAATCCGGGCGTCCAGCCGATCAACGACGTGCCGATGACGCTGATCGAGGCCATCGATCGCGCGGGCGGGCTTCAGCCAACGGCCGATCGGAGCCGCATCGAGCTGATGCGCGGCGACGAGCATTACGTGCTGAACCTGTCCCGGTTCGTCGCACGACGTATCGACCCGGCCAGCATCCTGTTGCGCAACCGGGACGTGCTGCGCGTGCAGTCGCGCGAGGACAACGGCGCGTTCGTGATGGGCGAGGTCGCAAAGCCGACGCTCGCGCTGCCGCTGCGCGACGGCTCGTTGACGCTCGGCGATGCGTTGCAGCAAGCCGGCAGCTTCAACAGCGGCACCGCCGACACGGCGCAGGTCTACGTGATTCGCGGGCGCGGCTCGAGTACCCCCGACGTGTTTCATCTCGACGCGAAGTCGCCGGTCGCGATGGTGCTCGCGAACGACTTCAGGCTGGCGCCGAAGGATGTCGTTTATGTCGACGGCAACGGCCTCGTCCGACTCAGCCGCGTGCTGTCGCTGCTGTTGCCCGCCATCAATGCCGGCATGACCGGCGCGCTGGTCGCGAAATGAACCGCCGGAACCCGATCGACACTGGATTTGCCATGACAGACCTTTCCGATGCACGGCTGTACGACGCGGCGTTGTACGACGATGCGCCCCTTTCGTCCTACGTCGACATCGTGCTGGCCCGGTGGCGCATGGTGCTGGGCATCGCGGCCGGCGTGTTCCTGCTCGGGCTGCTGTATGTCGTATTCGCGACGCCGGTCTATCGGGTCGACGCGACGATCCAGGTCAACGAATCGACCACGGCGGGCAATTCGCCGTTGCACGACATCGCGGCGTTGCTCGACAACGGGAGCACGACCGCTGCCGAACTCGAACTCGTGCGCGCGCGCATGGTGATCGACTCGGTCGTCACGAAGCAGCATCTGAACCTCATCGCCGAACCGCGCTATGTCCCGTTGATCGGCCGCTGGGTCGCGCGTCGCTATCGGGACGACGGCGTGGCGCGACCGCTTTGGGGATTGTCGCGGTTTGCCTGGGGCGGCGAGCGATTCGACGTCGTCACGTTCGAGACGGCCGGCAAGAAGAGCCACGACGGCATCGACGCGCTGGACGGGCTCTGGTTCGACGTGACCGCCGAAGGCGGCGGACGCTACGTGGTCAGGGACGAGGACGGCGACGTCGTGCTGAAAGGCGAGGTCGGCGTGCCGGCGCACGGGCAGTACAAGGCGCAGCCGCTGACGCTGCTGGTCGCGGCCCTCGACGCCCGGCCGGGCACGGCGTTTCGGCTCAGGCGCATCCCGCAGCTCGAAGCGGTCTCCCAGCTCCAGGACGATCTGACCGTCGAGGAAAAGGCCAAGCAATCCGGCATCCTGACCGTCACGCTCGAGGGCGACGACCGGACCCGCATCCGGGACATCCTGCGGGCCGTGGTCGACGGCTACGTCCAGCAGAACAAGGAGTACCGGAGCGAGGAGGCCGCTGCGACGCTGGCATCGCTGAAGAGCAGCATGCCGACCGTCATGAAGGCGCTGAAGGATGCCGAGGACAAATACGCGGCGTTTCGCGCGCGCACGGGGACGGTCGATCTCGACGAACAGGGCAAGCTGCTGCTCGGCCAGGAAGTGGACATCGAGACGCGCACGCTCGAACTCAAGCAAAAGCGCGTCGACCTGATCGCGCGGTTCGCCGACGGCCATCCGGCCGTGCAGGCGCTCGACGCCAACCTGGCGGAACTGGCGGGCAAGGCGAAGGAGCTGAAGGCGCTCGAAGCCAGGTTGCCCGATACGGAGCGCGAGGGCCTCGGCGTGCTGCGTGACGTGCGCGTCAACACCGAGCTGTATACGAACCTGCTGAACACCGGACAACAGCTCGAGATCGCCAGGCGCAGCGAGATCGGCAATGTCCGCGCCGTCGACTTGCCGGTCCTGCCGGTGAAGCCCGTCAAGCCCAGGCGCCTGCTGCTGGTCGCGCTGTCGTTGTGTGTCGGGATCGCCCTCGGCATCGCCGCCCCGTTCGCCCAGCGGGCGGTATGGGGCCGCGTCGAACATTCCGAGCACCTCGAGCAGGCGCTGGGCGTACCGGTCTATGCGGTGGTGCCGCATAGCCGGGAGCAGCGGCGTCTCGTGCGCAACCAGCAGCATGCGGGACAGGGCGCGCATGTTCTCGCATCGGAAATTCCGGAGGACGTGACCGTCGACGCGATCCGCAGCCTGCGCACGACGCTGCAGTTCACGATGTCCGAGTCGGGGCACAACGTGATCATGGTCACGAGCCCGCAGCCCAGTGCGGGCAAATCGTTCCTCTGCGCGAACCTGGCTTCGCTGTTCGCGTCGGGCGGCAAGCGCGTGCTGCTGATCGATGCCGATATTCGCCGCGGTCAGTCGCATCGCCACTTCGGGCTGCCGGCGGCGCCCGGCCTGCCCGACGCGATCGCGAGCGGCACGCTCGAGCGCGGCGTCCAGAAATCGGCGGTCGCCGGCGTCGACGTGCTCGCGCGCGGTGCCGTCGCCCGCACGTCGGAGCTGTTCAACGACGGCCGCTTCAAGTTGCTGCTCGACACGGCAGCGCGTCTCTACGACATCGTCATCGTCGATACGGCGCCGATCCTCGCGCTGCACGATGCGGCGACCATCGGCCGCCACGGCGCGACGACGCTGCTGTGCGTCCGGCATGGCCGCAGTTCGATGCCGGAAATTCGCGAGGCAGAGCGTCGCCTGCGCAACGCCGGCATCGCGATCAGCGGCGTCGTGCTGAACGACGTGCCGCGGCGTCAGGCCGTCTACGGCGCGTATGGCGAAGGGAAATACGCGTATGAAACCGAGCACTGAGCCCGCGATTCGCGACATCGCGCTGCGCGCCGCGAGCGACCGCGCGTCGCCCGCTGGCGAGCGGCTCGGTGCGCGCACGGTGCGAAGCCTCGCGTGGGCGCTGGTGCAGGCATGGGGCGGCAAGCTCGTCACGCTCGTCACCTATCTGCTGGTCGCGCGCTGGCTCGGCCCGGCGGACGTCGGGCTTGCGGCCGCGGTCACGCTGTCGCTGTCGCTGGTCCTGATGATCGCCGAGGGCGGCCTGGGCGACGCGCTGGTTCAGCGCGCGTCGCTCGACGACGACGATCTCGAATGGCCGTTCGTGTGCTCGATCGGCATGGCGATCGTGCTCGCGGCCGCGCTGTTCGTCCTCGCCGGGCGCGTCGAAACGTGGCTGGGCGTACCGGGCCTGGCGCCGTATCTGCGGGTGGCGTGCGTGTTCGTGCCGATCGGCTCGGCGAGTTCGTTCCAGGAGGGGCTGTACAAGCGGCGGCTGGATTTCCGTACGCTTGCGATGCGTCAACTCGGCTCGGTGAGCGTCGCAGGCGCCGTGGCGGTCGCGCTGGCGATCGCGGGCGCCGGTGCGTGGAGCCTGATTGCGCAGGCGGCGACCTTCATGACGATGTCCGCGCTCTGGCTCTGGCGCAAACCGGTCTGGCGTCCGCGCGGCCGCCGGAACGCGTCGACGTTCTGGCCCATTGCGCGCTTCGGCGGCCACGTCGTTGCGTCGAGGCTGATCGACTGGTGCGCGACGCGCACCGTGGACCTGATCGTCGTCGCGCTGTACGGCGCGGCCGGGCTGGGCATCTATGCGATCGGGGCACGGCTGTACCAGACGGCGCTGGAACTGCTGTGCCGCGCCGCGACCGACGTCGCGCTCGCGGTGCTGTCGCGTGTCGCGCACGACGCCGGGAAAATGGCGGCCACCTACCTCGACGTCACGGGGCTTGCCGCGATGGTCGCGGCGCCGCTGTTCGTGCTGATGGCCGTGTCGAGCCACGACATCACGGTCGTATTGTTCGGCGCGCGCTGGGCCGACAGTGCCGCGATCATGACGCCGCTGATGGGGCTCGGCGCGATTCAGACGGTCCAGTTCGTCAACGGTGCATTCCTGTCGGCACGCGGGCGGCCGAACGTCACGATGTGGCTGACGGTCGTGAAGCTCGTCCTGGTGCTGGGCGCGATGGTCTGCCTGCCGTCGCACGACGTCGCCGGGCTGGCGTGGCTGTATGTCGGCGCGGTGCTGTTCATCACGCCGCTCAGCTTCGGTGCCGTCGTGGTCGAGCTGTCGATCGATCCCGGCCGCTTGCTGGGTCGGCTGGTGCCGCCGTATCTGATTGCGTTCGGCTGCGCGCTGATCGTATCGCGGCTTGGCGCGCACCTCGGCGGTGTGCCGGCCCTGGTCAGGTTGCCGCTGCTGATCGTCGCCTTCGGCGCCGCTTATGTCGGCGCAACCTGGACGTTGCGTCGTCAGGCCGCCCGGCAAACCGTGGCGATGCTGATCGCATTACGCGATGCGAGGCAACGGACATGAGCCGCCTCGCGCTGCAGGTGCCGCGGCAACGCGCGTCGTCACTCGGTGGGGCGACGAGCGGGCCGCAGGTGCGCTTCGACCTCGCGGACGCGGTCCTGCTCGTGCTGCTGCTGCTGAGTTCGATCCAGTTCCTGAAGATCGGCGGCGCGCAACTCGGTCAGCTGTTCGCGGTGCTCGTGCTGCCGGTGCTGCTGGTGCGGCGCCGGATTCCCGTCGGCGCATGGGAAATCTGGGCCTTCGCGTTGTTCGTCGGCGTCGCGTTGTCGACGACGTTCCTGTCCGGCTATCCGCGTTTCAAGGCGACCGAGCAGATCGTGAAATTCGGGTTCGTGATGCCCGCGTTCTATTTGATCGGCCGCTATTACGGCGCGCGGGCACGCACGCGGCCGTTGCCGTTCGGCTATGTCGCGATCGCGGGGTTCCTGGCGTTTCAGTACGCGCTGCAGTATTTCGACGTCCCGGTGCTGTACGAAAAAGTCGACTTCATGCAGAACGCGATTCACGGTTCGTTCAAGGAGCGCAACTGGTTCGCGGCGTTTTTCTTCCTGACCGCCTACGCCTGTTTCCTGCAGTCGCCGCGCCGCATTCCCGACGTCGTGAGGTTCGTTGCGCTCGCACTCGTCGTGACGCTGCTGAGCGAATCGAAGACGGTGTTGATCGCATGCGCGATCGTGATCCTGCTGCAGGTGCGCGGCCATTTTTTCGCGAAAGTGCTGACGATGGCCGCCGGGGCCGGGTTCTATCTGTACATGTTCACGCGCGAACTGACCGGCGACCAGCTTCAGGTCCGGCTGCAACAGGAGCGCGGGCTTGCCTTCATGGAATCGATCAAGCTGGTCGGCCGCGACTGGATCGGTCACGGCTTCGGCTTCGTCGAGCATTACTTCTCGCACTCGGCCGTCGCCGTCCGCGGGCTCGGCGAGGGCACGAGCGCCGTGTTTTGCGCGCCGCTGGATCTGATGCTGGTGGCCGGCCCGATCGGGCTGCTCGCATGGGCGGTGTTCTTTGCGGGCCTCGGCCAGGGCCGGCGCGCGATGGTGTTGCTCGCGCCGATCGCGGCATGGTCGCTGATCAACCCGATGCACCAGAGCGAAACGTCGTACCTGTTCGTCGGCTACCTCGCGTCGTTCGCGTTCGTTCCGCGGGCGGCACGCCGGAAAGCGCGCGCTGTGCCGCGCGTGTTGCGGCCCCGATCCATTTTCCCGTCCGGACCTACGCGATGAAATTCTCTCTCATCATGGCGACGCTCGGCCGTAGCGACGAGATCGAGCGCATGTTCGATTCGCTGCTGCGGCAGGCCTACGCCGACCTCGAAGTGATCGTCGTCGACCAGAACCCGGACGACCGGGTCGAGCGGATCGTCGACCGGTATTGCGACCGGCTGACGATCGTCCATCTGCGATCCGACAAGGGCAAGTCGCGGGCGACGAACGTCGGCCTGAAGGCCGTGACGGGCGACGTGGTCGGGTTCCCCGACGACGATTGCTGGTATCGGCCCGGGACGCTCCATGCGGTCGCGGCGCGCTTGTCCGCGGACAGGATGCTGGACGGCGTGACGGGCATGAGCGTCGACGCCGCGGGGCGGCCGTCGCAAGGACGGTGGGCGACCTCGGCGCAGACCGTCAACCGCTTCAACGTATGGGTGTGTGCGACGTCGTACACGATCTTCCTGCGCCGGTCCGCGGTGCATGCGGCGGGGCAGTTCGACGTGGACCTCGGCGTGGGCGCGGCCACGCGCTGGGGAGCGGGGGAAGAAGTCGACTTTCTGGTGCGCGCGTTGCAGGCGGGGTGCCGGATCGACTACGACCCGCATCTGCGCGTCCATCATCCCGAACCGCTCGCCGTGCTCGACGAGCATGCGTATGCGCGCGGCCGGCGCTACAACCGCGGGTTCGGGCATGTGCTGCGCATCAATCGCTATCCGCTCGCCTACGTCCTTTACATGATCGCGCGGCCGGTCGCCGGCTGCCTGCTGTCATGTGTGCGCCGCAATCCGCGGCGTGCGAAGTACTACTGGATCGCCGCGTCGCATCGCCTGCTTGGCTGGATGGATTGAACGATGAGCACGATCCTCACCGCTTCGACCGAATGCACCGACCGTGCCGAGCGCACCGAGCGCGCGCCCCTCACGGTCTATACAGACACGCGCTGGCCGGTTGGAACCGGCATCCACAACGTGATGGCGGCCTATGCCGAGCGCGCGCCGTCGACCGTCCGCATCGAGCCGCTGCCGGTCGGTGGCGGTGTCGCGCACCCGCTGTCGCCGCTCGCGTTGAGCCGCGCGCTGAGGCGGCTGCCGGCCCGCAACGCCGTGTTCTGGAATCCCGGGTTCGTCCCGGCCGCGTCGCCCGATTTCCCGTCGGTGGTCGTGGTGCACGACCTCACGCATCGCCACTTCTATACTCGCGCGCACCGCTTCTACTACGACACGGTGCTCCGTCCGCTGTACCGGCGTTGCACCGCGATCGTCTGCGTGTCCGAGTTCACGCGCGACGAATTCCTCCGCTGGTCGGACATGCCGCCGGATCGCGTTCACGTGATCCACAACGGGACCGACGCTGCATACCGACGCAACCGCGACACGCTCGGCTATCCGTTTCCGTACGTGCTTTATCCGGGCAACCGGCGCAACTACAAGAACCTGCACCGATTGATCGCGGCATTCGGCGCGAGCGGGCTGTTGCCGCTCGGCGTGCGTCTGATGCTGACCGGCGACCCCGACCCGGCGCTGCTTGCGCACGCCGCGCGGCACCGATGCGCGGACGGCCTCGTATTCGCGGGGGTATTGCCGAACGACGCGATGCCGAAACTGTATCGAGGCGCGCTGTTTGTCGCGTTCGTGTCGCAGTACGAAGGTTTCGGCCTGCCGATTCTCGAGGCGATGGCGTCCGACGTGCCGGTGCTGACCTCGAGCGTGTCGGCGATGCCGGAAGTGGCGGGTGACGCCGCGATGCTCGTCGACCCGTTGTCGGTCGCCGACATCGCGGTCGCGATGCGCCGGCTCGGCACCGAGGCCGTGTGGCGCGACGCGCTCGTCGCGCGGGGCCGGGAGCAGATCCGCCGGTTCGACTGGGATACGTCGGCGCGCAGGTTCTGGCAACTCGTCGAGCAGGTCGGCGCGTCGGCATGACGCGCATGTCAACGAACAGAGCCGGGCAAACCGGCCGACACAATCAACCACGGCGCGGGGTATCACGATGGAAACCGAAGGAAGAATCAGCGTCATCGTCGTCAATTACGGCACGCCCGACCTGACGATACGATGCGTGGCGTCGTTGACGTCATTGCGCGTCGCACTCGCCGACGACATCGTCGTCGTCGAGAATGCGTCGCCGGACGACTCGTACACGCGGTTGCGGCACGCGTTGCCGCGCGGCGTCAGGCTGCTGCGCGCGGCATGCAATCGCGGCTTCGGCTCCGGCGTGAACTTCGGCATGGCCGCCTGTCGACGCGACTACGTGCTGGTGGTCAATCCCGATACGCGCTTCAGCGAGAACGGGCTGGCGAAAGTGCTGGAGCTGTTCGAGACACGACCGGAGGCCGGGCTCGTCGGGCTCGACCTGCAGTATCCCGACGGCCGGCGCCAGTACTCGGCGCGACGGTTCTACAGCTGGCTCGACATCGTCGCGCGACGCACCGCGCTCGGCCGCTCGGGCCGCTTTCGCGCGCGGATGAACCAGCACCTGATGATCGATGCATGGTCGTGCGGCAACCCGTTCGATGCCGAATGGGTGATGGGAACGGGATTCGTCGTGCGGCGCGACCTGTTCGAGTCGCTCGGCGGCATGGACGAATCGTATTTCCTGTACATGGAGGATGTCGATCTGTGCGCGCGGACCTGGCTGGCCGGCTATCGGGTGCTCGGCATGCCGGGCGTCACGCTCGTGCACGATCATCAACGACAGTCGGCGGCGAGCCCCGTGTCGCGAGCGGGGCGGCATCATCTGCGCAGCCTGTGGCGGTTCTACCGCAAGTTCCACGTGCCGCTGTCGTTGCCGCCCGGCATCTCGCGGATCGCACGGTAATGAGGCCTGCTGCGCCGGTTCGTGTCGCCGTGCGTGCCGCGGCTGTCGCATTGTGCGCGATTGCCGCGCGCGGCGGCGATTGCGCGCAGCCGGTGCGGCCGCCGCACGACGCGAACGTCGTCGCCGGAAAGCCGCCGGTGTCGGCGCCGCGCGTGCTGCTCGCGCGGGATGGCGTCGCGCGCTACCTCGTTCGCGCCGGTGCGACGGATGCCGTGACGCGACATGCGGCGGACGAGATTGCCGACTACCTGTCGCGGATCAGCGGTGCATCGTTCGCCGTGTCGGACGACGCGCAAGACCGGACGCCGGCCATTGTCGTTGGCGGCGAGCATGCGGCGGAACGATGCCGGTCGGCACACGCGGCGCCGCTCGGCAGCGACGGCTTCGTCGTCTGCCGCAGCGGCGACGACCTCGTCGTGGCCGGCGACACCCCGCGCGGCACGCTGTTCGGCGCGTACTGGTGGCTCGACCGCAAGCTCGGCGTGAAGTGGCTCGCGCCCGACGCGACCGAGGTGCCGCGACAGGCTGAGCTGCGCGTCGACACGGCGCCCATCAGGCAGGTTCCGCGCTTCGCGTATCGGGAGGTGTTGAGCGCGGAAGGGGAGGACAAGCCGTTCCGCGCGCACAACCTGCTGAACGGCGAGTCGCACGGCACGTCGTATCGCGCTTCCCCGCCCGGTATCGACATGTGGGATCGCAGCTGGCTCGCGCGGGACGGCGATGCGGATTTCTGGACGCTCGTGCCGCGTGACCGGTATGCGGCCGCGCATCCCGAGTGGTATGCCGGCGGGCAACTCGCGATGATGTCGGCCGACGTCCGCGCCGCGATGGCGGCCGGGATCGTGACGCGCCTGAAGCGGCAACCCGACCCGAGCCGCATCTGGTTCGGCATCCGCGACATGGACTGGGGCTGGGACCTGGACGCAGCCAGCCGCGCGTTTGCCGACGCACATGGCGGTGCGCCGTCGGTGGCGTTTCTCGATATGGTGCGGGACGTGGCGGCGCGGGTCCGGGACGCGGTTCCCGGCGCGCGGTTTGCAATGCCGGCCTATCACTGGGGCTTCACGCCGCCGGACGGCATGCAGGTCCCGGATTACGTTCGCGTGTATCCGATGACGATCCAGGTCGACTACGGCGTCGCGCTGAACGAGGACCGCAACGCGTCGCTGCGCGACGGTCTGCGCAAATGGAGCGACATCGCGCGGCACGTCACCGTGTGGGATCACGTCGTGAACTTCGGCGGCTACATCCAGCCGACGCCGAATCTCTATCCGATCGGCCGCAGCATCGCGTGGCTCGCCACGTTGCCGAGCGTCGACGGCTACTTTGCGGAAGGCGACTGGCAGTCGCGCGGCGGCGAATTCGCGAGCCTGCGCGTGTGGTTGATCGCCCGGCTGCTCTGGACGCCGACTGCGGACCCGCGCACGCTCGTCCGCGAATATTGCGACGCCTATTACGGCGCGGCTGCGCCGGCCGTCGTCCGCTACATCGATCGCATGCACGCCGCGCTGCGCGCGAGCGGCGACGTGCTGGCCGAACAGACGCCGGTCGGCATGTCGATGTACACGTACGACTTCGTCCGCCAGTCGGAATGGGATTTCGATGCGGCCGCCCGTGCTGTCGACGGCGATGCCGTGCGTAGCGCGCGCGTTCGCCACGCGCGCATGCCGCTCGATTTCGTGATCCTGGCGCTGCGCGACCGCTACGCGGCGCGCGCCGCGCAGGAAGGCTGGGACCTCGATATCCGCGCGCGGCGCGCGCGTTTCGACGCGGCAATCTCGGCAGCGGGCGTTCGTCAGTACCGGCAAAGCGGCAATCTCGCGGCGCTCGGCGCATTGCTCGATCTCGACCGGCATCCGGTCGTTGCGCCGCCGCTCGTGGCGGGCCTCGCCGACAGCGACTGGCGCGCGATCGATGTTTCGCGCGTGAATCTCTACGACAGCGCGCGCGTGGTGGCCGACCCCGCGGCGCTCGACGGCGCCGCGATAGCGATACGCGGCGATTCGGGCGTCTGGGCAATCCAGCTCAAGCTCGACAAGCTGCCGCGCGACGGGCGCTGGGATCTCTACGCGTCGGTGCGTGTGCCGGAAGGCGGCGGTGCGGGTGGTGCTGGCGCTGCGGTCGTGCGGGTTGGCGCCTATCCGCCGATGACGCTGCACACCGACACGCCGGCGCGCGCGCTCGACGACGCGCGATTCGAATGGCTGCCTGTCCCGGGCGGCCCGTTCGCGTATGACGCCGATCACGAGAAGGGCATTTATGTCCACGGCGTCGGATTCGCGCGAGGACAGTCCGTGCGCGTCGGCACCTTCATCGCCATTCGTCACGGTGCGCCGGGCGGTGCGCCGCCGCCGGTTCCGCCCAAAGGAAACGCCTCATGAAAGTTGCGATCGTTTCGCCCATTCCGCTGTTTCCCGTCAATGCCGGCAATCGCAGTCGCGTGCTGAATCTCGCGCGGGCGGTCAAATCGCTCGGCTGCGACGTGCATTTCGTCTATCTGGAATCGCGCCAGACGGGCGGCATGGACCTTGACGCGCATCGCCGGGAGTTCGGTGCCGACTGCGTGTCGATATTGCGCCGCGCGGGCCTGGCGCTGGCGCTGTATCGCGTCAAGCGGGTGGCCTGGCTGGCGCGTCGTCTCGCCGCGAAAGCGGCCGGCAGCCGGCATGCGTACTACACGGGGCTCGACGAATTGTTCAGCGAGCGCTTTACCGCACAATTGCGCGCGCTGCAGCAGCACCACGCATTCGATGCCGTGTTCGTCGAATACGTGTTTTATTCGCGCGCGCTCGATGCGTTTCCCGATACGGTGGTCAAGGTCATCGATACGCACGACATCTTTGCGGACCGGCATGTGCCGTTCATCGGGCGCCCCGGCGCGAAGCGCTACATGTTTTCGATTCCGCCGGAACGGGAGTGCGACGGATTGCGCCGCGCGCATGTCGCGCTGGCCATCCAGGCCGAGGAAGGCGACCTGCTGGCGGCGCGTCTCGGCAGCGGCGCTACCCCGGCGGTCGCGGTGCTGAGTCATCTGCTGGCGTTTCCGCCACAGGTGGACTGTGCCGCGCATGCCGACGCGACCTTCCTCGGCAGCGACAACCAGCCGAATCGCGACGCCGTCAAATACTTCGTCGACGAGATCCTGCCGCGTATCGTGGCCCGGCTGCCGGCGTTCCGCCTGCATCTCGCCGGCACGATTGCCGCGGCCGTCCCCGACGGGCCGCATATCGTCAAGCACGGCCCCGTCGCCGAGCTGGGCGACGCATTCGCGATCGCACCGATCTCGATCAATCCGATGCTGCTCGGCACCGGCATCAACATCAAGCTGCTCGAAAGCATGGCGCTCGGCGTACCGATCGTCAGCACCCGGACCGGCGCGCGCGGCCTCGGCGAGCATGACCTGAGCGGGGTGACCGTCGTGCGCGACGGCGATCCGCGGGGCTTTTCGGATGCGGTCGTCCGGCTCGCGACGGACCGCGCGCATCGGATTGCCCAGGGCGCGGCGGCGCGCGATTGCGCGCGGGCCTGGCACGACACGCAGCTTCGCGTGCTTCGCGACACGCTCCGGCGGCGGCCGCCGGTCGCCGCACCGGCCTGACGGTTGCATCCGTCGAAACCACCGAATCATTCAGGGGAACAGAACATGTCGAAACTGGCCGGTTTGAAACAGCGGCTTCGCGTGTGGTTGTATGTGAAGCGATTGACCATGCAGTGGCGTCGCGAGGCCGCGCGACGCGTCACGGGCGACGACGGCGCGTCCGCCGCCCATCTGCTGATCTTGCCGTGCGATCCGTGGACGCTGGTCGGCTCGAAAGGCGATGAAGCGATGCTGCGCGCGGTCGTCGAGCGGTTGCGGCAGGCGAACGGCGCATTGAAGGTGTCGGTCGTCACGGCCACGCCCGCGGCAGCAGACGCGGCGACCCGGCTCGGTTTGCATGCGGTCGACGCATGGAACGAGCCATGGCGCCTGACGGACACGGTCGAACGGCTCGCCGCACTGCGACCCAGCGCGGTGGTCGTCATCGGCGCCGACGTGATGGACGGCTACTATTCGCCCATTACGTCGCTGAGGTTGCTGGCAACGGCGGATCTGCTGGTCCGACGCGGCGTGCACGGCACGATTCTCGGCTTCAGCTTCAACCGCTTGCCGTACATGCCTTTGCGGCATGCATTCGATCGGATCGACGCCCGGCTGCTGGTCAACGTTCGCGACGGCGTTTCGCTCGATCGATTCAGGCGTTTCAGTTCGGCGAGCGCGGAGCTCGTCGCGGATTCCGCCTTCATGCTTCAGCCGGACGACTCGTCCGATTGCGTCAGGGGCACGGCCGCGTGGGTCGAAGCGCGCCGCGCGGCCGGCGACATCGTGATCGCATTCAACCTTCACCCGATGCTGATCCGCCGGGCCAGCGACGACGATATCGCGGCGCTGGTCGCGTCGGCACAGGCAGCCATTCGCGAACTCGCGGCGCTTCATCGGATCAGCATCGTGCTGCTGTCCCACGACTATCGCGGCCGGGACGGCGACGATACCTGTCTCGAGCCGCTGCATCGCGCATTGGCCGCGACGATGGGCGAGCGGCTTTGCTACCCGCGCACCAGGATGTCGGCGGCGGAACTGAAGGCCATTTCAGGGCAGGTGGACGGCGTGGTCACCGGGCGCATGCATCTGGCGATCGCGAGTCTTGGCATGGGTGTGCCTGTCGCCGCGTTGACCTATCAGGACAAGTTCCAGGGGCTCTTCAGTCATTTCGGTCTGTCGGACAGCTTCTTGCTGAAGCCCGAGGAAGCGATGCGCTCCACGCATCTGGCGGCGGTACTGGACCGGTTCGTGTCGGCGCTTCCGCAACTGCGCAACCAGGTGCATGTCGCGCTGCCGCGCGTAAAGGAGGCGTCGTGCAGAAACCTGCGCGGCGTGATCCATGCGATCCGGCCTTCGTGAGCGGTGTCCACGATACTTTTCCCGCATTCGCAGCAGCGCCGCATGACGCGCGCGGTCACGCCGGCGTGACTCAAGTGAGCTGAATTCCAGAGGCATCGTTTCACATGCGGAATCCAAACGAAGATCCGGTTGATCCCGACGGTTCGGGTCTCAAGAAAAAAGCGCATTATCGTGCGCCGGCGCTCGAGAAGGGCCTCGATATTCTCGAGTTGCTCATCGGTCGCGAGTACGGAATGGCGCAGGCGGACATCTGCCGCGCGTTGAAGCGCAGCCGGAGCGAACTGTATCGGATGATGCAGGTGCTCGAGGAGCGGGGGTACATCTACAGGGTGGATCGTTACGACCGTTACGCGCTGACCATGAAGCTTTATTTTCTCGGACAGCATCATGCGCCGACACGATCGCTCGGCGCGCTTGTCACGCCGCTCCTGCAGCAGTTCGCGCTGCAGACTGTTCAGTCATGCTACCTGACGGTATTCGATGGCGACACGATGGTTGTCATCGCAACGGCCGGCGCTGAAACGGAATGGAACCTGGCGGTTCGGGCCGGCACGCGCGTTCCGCTGCACGGCAGCGCCGCGGGCGAGATGTACCTGGCTTTGCAGGACGAAGACGTGCGAACCCGATTGCTGCGGACCGTCGGGCACGATGTCGAGTCGTGGAACCAGCCGCGCAGTGACGAAGCATTGCCGACCCATCAGGCAGACGGCTATATCTGCCGCCCGAATGAGCGCATTCCCGGCATCACGGATATCGCAACGCCGATCGTCGACAAGTCGGGCTCGGCAATCGCCATCCTCGCTTGCCCATATCTGGCGCTCTCCGGAGAGGCCGGGGCGATGTCGATCAGGCAGATCGGCGTCGCGCTGTGCGAAACCGCACGACGCATCTCCGCGACGGTCGATCAGCGGTTCATGCAATCTGCGGTCGAGATGCCGGCGCGTGAGCCGGTGCGGAGTGCGCGTCGGACGGGCTGAGGGAATCGCGGAGATTCGTATGACACGGCGTTGCGCCATTCACGAAGCAACGCCGGGGCTCGGCGCATCGATCCCATTATGAAAAATGCGTGAAATCGCCCGTTCGCATTTTGCGCCGGCGCATGCTTTCGCCGAGCGGTTCGCACGCGCATCGGCGGCCGGTATTTCGTGCGCGAGCGTCGGTAGTCGATAGGTTGTACGAATATCGATATTGACACTACACTGATTATCAGCCGGCGCGCCGTGACACGCGGTTATCCATTCGATACGCATCGCCAAGTACTAATTAAACGCGTGCCGACAATCGCCATCGAGGATGGTTGCCTTGTTCCTCAATATCCAGCGGGGGGAAAGTGGCGATGAAAATCGGGGCTGCGCATAACCCGTCAGCGGTTTGCTAGCCGAGCGGCGCGCGCATGAGCACGACCGGAAGCATTCAGGCGACGTCACTCGGGCTGCATGGCACGAGCCCGGCGATGGCCGACCTGCGCCGCTATCTGGCGAAGGTCGCGCAGACCGATACGACGGTGCTCGTGACCGGCGAAACCGGCACCGGCAAGGAGCGCGTCGCCGCCGCCGTCCATCGCCTCAGCGCCCGCACCGGCAAGCCGTTCATCGCGGTCAACTGCGCCGCCGTGCCCGACAGCCTGTTCGAATCCGAGATGTTCGGCCACGAGCGTGGCGCTTTCACCAGCGCGCAAAACGCGTTTCCCGGCCGCTTCGTCGAGGCCGACGGCGGCACGCTGTTCCTCGACGAAGTCAGCGAGATGCCGCCCGCCGTCCAGGCCAAGCTGCTGCGTCTGCTCGAAGACCGCACGGTGATGCCGGTCGGCTCGCTGCGCCGACGCGCGGTCGACGTCCGGATCGTGGCCGCCAGCAATGAAAGACTGGAGGACCTGGTCGCCGAACGCCGTTTCCGCCCCGATCTGTTCTATCGACTGAACGTCGCGCGCATCGAGATACCGCCGCTGCGGGAACGGCCGGAAGACATCGCGTCGATCGTCGATCACTTCGTCGCCGAACACAACCAGCGGCGTGCGATGCGGGTGGGGCGGCCCGATCCGGCGTTGCTCGAATGCATGCGGCACTACCCGTGGCCGGGCAATGTGCGCGAGCTGCGCAACCTGGTCGAGGCGTTGTTCATCGATGCGCCGGAAGGGCGCCCGTTCGGGCTGGGCGATCTGCCGCCGGCGTTTCGCCGCCTGTTCGTGCAGGACTTTTCCGCCGGCGAACATGAGCGCGAGCGGCTGGTCTCGGTGCTGCGCCAGACCAACTGGAACAAGATGGAAGCGGCGCGCCAGATGAACTGGTCACGCATGACGCTGTACCGCAAGCTGGCCAAGTACAACCTGGACGCCGGCAACACTGCATCAGTGTGACAGCGCGGCTGTCACATGGTACAGCCCGGCAGCCTTCACGCATTCCGGTCCGACCGGGAAATTCCACGGCAAATCATGCGCTTGCGTCAGCGCGCGCGGGTTGGCCCGCTCCTTGCGAAGATCGACGGACAGACCGCCCGTCGCCATGCAAGGAGGCCGTGTGCACGTCATCGAGCCACTCCAGGACGCCCCGCCGGACCCGGCGCAGCCGGCCGGCCAGCCACGGCCGCTGCTGGCCAGTTATGCGAATTATTTCGAGGTCGGGCATAACGCGTTCGAGTTCCTGATCGATGCCGGACAGGTCGAGCCGCAGTCCGGCAACGTCCAGTTGATGAGCCGCATCGCGGTCAGCCCGGTTCACGCCAAGCTGCTGGCGCAGTTGCTCGCGCGTTCGATCGCCCAGTTCGAAGCGACGCACCACGACATCCCCGACATTGCCGACATCGCCGAACCGGAACCGGATCTGGCGATTCTTCCCCCGCAGGAATTCGAACAGCGCGCGATCGATGCGCGCAGCAAGCCGATGCTCGGCGGCCGTCGCGACGAGCCCGATCAAAACCAGAGCTGAGGACACGACATGGCAGCGCAACTCCATCCCAACCGCATGGTCGTGACCGACCGCTTCCCGATGCTGGGCTTCACGATTCGCGTCGGCCACGCGCCGTGCGTCGCCGAACTGGTGATCGCCACCGATCCCGCGCTGTTCGTGCGCAAGGAAGGCCGCACGTCGTCGACGTTCTACACCAGCCGCGAGGACGGCCTGCTGGCGATCCCGCGCGGCGAAGCGGTGTTCATGGTGCCGCCCGCGGTGCTGGCGCGCTTCGCGGGCGCGGGCCGGCTGTGGTTTGGTCTCGCCACCGCCGCATCGCCCGATGCCGATGCGTGGACGGTGGACGTCCTGCCGAATGCCGACAGCCCCTACGTGTCGCTGTCGGGGCTCAGCGACCGGGGGTTGCGCAGGGTGCTCATGTTCCCGACGCGCGGGGGGGCCGGCCTCAGGAGCCCGCTGTTGAACTGGGCCGGCGACGGCACCCGGCCGGGCACCACCGCCGTGCCGGCGCCCGCCGCACCGGCAGCCGTTCCCGCCGCGCCGCAGCCGGGCGTCGAGGCCGCTGTGCCGCATCACGACGTCCACTACGACGACGGGTTCGGCCCGCTGCCGCCGCTGCACGCCGCCGCGCCGGTCGCAGCGATCCCTCCTGCGCCGGCACCGGCGCCCGCCGCCGCGCCGACGCCCGTCTCGCAGGGGATGGGCGACGATGCCGAGTTCCGCCTTGCCGGCGAGCGCCGCAGCTTTACCTGGCCGCGGCCGCGCAAGCTCTCGACCGTCGAGCGGGCCGCGCTGCGCGCGATGTTGAGCGCGAATCCGGCCACCGCGTCGCTGCTGCTGCTGCTGCCGGTCGCGATGCGCAACGGCCTGTCGGTCTCGATCGGCGCGGGCGCGGGCGCCGGGCTGGAAGCCGGGGGCTCGGGCTCGGTCGGCCTCATCTTCGACGCCAATGGCGACGACATCGGCGCCTTCGCGGCGGGCGAGCTCGACTTCGGCTTCATCGTGTCGGCGAGCGTCACCGGCCAGATCAGCCTGCTGCGCGGGCATATCGACGATTTCGCGGGCGCCGGCACATCCGTGGGCGTGATGATCGGCGAGGCCCCGGCGGGCGGCATCTCGGCGCTGTTCAACGCCCGCAACGAATTCGTCGGCGTCACGCTGTCGGCCGGCGTCAGCGTCGGCAGCCCGGTCAGCATCTTCGTCGGCGTATCGCGCGCCGCGTCGGGCACGATCGCCACCTCGGCGTCGCTCGCGTGGTCGCGCAGCCTGAGCGACGACCCGGAGGCGTACGGCATCGATACGCCGCCGTACAGCGACGACGACGCGGCCGCCGAGCCGTCCGCAACGGCCAGTGCGCTGGCGCTGGGGGCGCGCGAGAACAGTCTCGTCACGCGCACCGCGGCCAGCCCGAATTTCGACGAGGGGCGCGGCAGCAGGACGATCGACCGCATCATCATCCACATCGCCGACGTGCCCACCGTGCAGCACGTGGTGAATACCTTCACCAATGCCGCGTCCAAGGTGAGTTCGCATTACCTGGTCGGGCAGGCGGGCGAAGTCGTCCAGTTCGTTTCCGAGGCCGACACGGCGTGGCACTGCAAGGGCTCGAACCAGCGCAGCATCGGCATCGAGCATATCGCGGTGAAGCGCGGCGGCGCCGACTACCCGCGCCGCAACGGCACCGTCCAGCATTTCGACGCGCTGGCGCCGACCCCGCTCCAGTACGAAACCTCGGCGGCGCTGGTCGCGTCGCTGTGCGACAAGTATCAGCTGCCGATCAATCGCACCACGATCATGGGCCATCGCGAGGCCGACACCTCGACCGGCCATACCGCGTGCCCCGACGGCAACTGGGACTGGGACTACTTCATGCGGCTGGTCAACAGCCGCACCTGCCAGCCGCAGTCGGCCGGCCAGGCGCTGGGGCTCGCCGCCCGCGGCCTCGGCGACGACATTCCGCTCGATCCGGGCGTTGGCGGCCTGTCGATCGGCACCGATGCGCTGGAGATCGGCGACATCATTCTCAGCACCACCGGCAATCCCGGCTCGGGCGTCATTCGTGCCGGCTCGGGCGCCGAGGTCAGCCATGCGATGCTCTATGTCGGGCAAGGCGGGCAGGTGATCGAGGCGATTCCCGGCGGGGTCCAGCTGCGCCCGCTCGCGGATGCGCTGGCCGACGCGCGCCTCGCGGTCGCGTTCCGGGTGCCGGGCCTGACCGATACGCAGAAGCGGCAGGTCGCCGATGCCGCCGCGCGCTACCTCGATCGCGGCTTCAACTATGTCGGGCTGGTCCGCTGCGGCGGCTACCTGATCGACCGCCACGCATGCGAACTGCTGTCGGGCGACGCGGCGGAGCGCTGCCGCCGTTTCGTCGGCCGCATCGAGCTCGGTGAAGGCACCGACACCGACAACTTCTTCTGCTCGCAACTGGTCGCCCAGTCCTTCCAGGACGCGGGCAAGCCGATCGTCAGCGTGCCGCCGCACTGGGTGCCGCCGGGCGATCTCGCCAGCCTGTCGACCGGCACGATGACCCCGGGAACGCTCGCGTATGTCGGCCACCTGAAGGCGCCGATTCCGAGCCGCAGCTTCTTCGGCATCGGCCAGGCGCTGTCGGTCGCGCCGGGCACCGCGCGCGCGCTGGGCGCCGACGACTGGACGGTGAACTGGGACGAGGTGCAGCTGACCCCGCAGCCTACCGACATGGGGTGCTGGGCAACGGCCGCGTCGATGGTGATCGGCTGGCGCGACAACCAGAGCGTCGACCCGGCGCTGCTCGCGCGCTGCATCAGCCTCGAGCGCCAGATGCAGGATGGCCTGAAGCCGGCCGAGGTGGCGGTCTTCGCCGGGGCGTCGAGCCTCACGGTCGAACCCAATGCATGCTTCGCGCCCGAAGGCTTTCGGCGGTTGCTCGAGGCCAACGGGCCGATCTGGGTCGCCGAAGTCGTGCGCGCGCCGGTCAACTTCTTCCATGCGGTGGTGGTGACGGGCATGTATCGCAGCGGCGACGCGTATTTCGTGCGGATCACCGATCCGCTGGACCGCGTGGTCGGCACGCCGGGCCATCCCGGCGCGCGGACCCTGCCGCCGACTCACGCGACCGGCAGCCGCTACATCATGACTTACGAGGATTTCGTGTCGGAATACGAGGCCGCGGCCGGCATCGGCGTGATCCAGCTCATGCATGCGGGCGGCACGTTCGGCCACCTGATCAATCGCGGCAGCGCGGCGGGCGCGGGCTACGCGCTCGGCGTCGAGCCGCCGGCCGCGGGCGGCGAATTCGGCTTCGGCGTGAGCCTGACCCGGCGCACCGAGAGTCGCGACGGGCGCAGCTACGATCTTGCGCAACTGGCCGGGCTGGTCCAGCCCGCCAATGCACTGGCGGGCGGTGCCGGCCAGCCGCGCATGACCGGTCAGCGCATCGCCCTCGACGACTGGCCGTACATCGACGGGCCGAGCGGCCGCACGTCGGCGCCGGTGACGATCGACTGGGCGTGGCAGGGCGGCGCGGTCGGCGACGTGGCGATTTCGCCGGGCGACGGGCAGATGCTCGACGGCTGGAGCGCGCTGGTGCGCGCCGATATCGGCCGCGGTTCCGGCACCCCCGAGCGGGCGAGCGTCAGGCTGCGCATCACCACCACGTTCCGGCATGCCGGCGAGGAGGATCAGATCGGCGTGACCGAGGTGGCGCTGAACGGCGACGGCCGCTTCCAGACCGTGCACGGCGCCGACGGCGCGGCGCCGCTCCCGGCGAGCGGCACGCAACCCGCGGCGCGCGAATTGCAGCCCGCCTGACCCCTGAGGGACACGCGCGATGGCCCGCCACATTCCCCCTCCGCCGCCACGCGGTGCGGCAACGCCCGCGATGGCGCTCGCTCGCGACGCGTTCGGCCGCGAGATCGTCGACGGCTCCGGATCGAGCGACCCGGGCAGGCAGGACGGCGCGTTGCCGCAAGCGACGGCGCCGGCCGGCGGTCCGGGCGCGTCGGCGCCCCCCAAGGAGAAGGCGACCGACGCCATCGGCCGGCGTGCGGCGGCACTGGCCGACGCGATCGACTTTCCGACCTTCGTCGCGAGCCTCGTGCATGGCACGTACGACGCGATCGTCGACAGCTCGATCAAGCAGGTCGAGAGTTTCGCCGACCTGGTCGGCGCGGTGGCCAAGCCGCTTGACCAGTTCGCGCAGGAGAACGTGACCGACGGACAGGCGCGCGCGTGGCTGGTCGAGCAGTATCCGCACGACGTGACGCTGGCGCAGGACGGCGGCGAATACCGTCTCGCGCCGGTGGTCCGGCCCGGCGACGACGACGCGGCGCCCGCGCCCGCGTGGCTCGCCGATTTCGGCGCCGCAGACGGCGCGTTCGACGCCCAGACGCTCGAATCGGTGGTGCTGCCCCGCGCCCGCACGCGCGTTGCGCAACATCGGCTGTCGACGCTGTCGACGATGGTGCTGCTGGGCATGCAGCGCGTCGTGGTCAAGGACGGGACGATCGCCGCCAGCCTCAATTTCCAGGCCAAGGCGCGCGATCGGGCCGCCGTGCAGTATGCGACGTCGAACGACCCGTCGTCGGGACAGACGACCTGGGGCGGACGGGGGACGTCGGGCGACGTCGTCACCACGGTCTCGACCGTTGCGGTCAATGCGCAAACCGACACCGATCTCAAGGCGACGCTGACCGGGAAGGTGAGCATCAATTTCGCGTCGGAGACACTGCCGCTCGACCGTTTCGTCGACGAGGCGTCGCGCAATCTGCTGGAGCGGCACAGCCGGCCCGCCGCGCGGATCGCGCCGCCTGCGCCGACGGCCGCGACGGTCGCCCAGCCTGCCGCGCCGGTTGCGGCGCCCGCTCCCGCGGCGACGCCTGCGTTGCCGGCCGCACCCGTCGCACCCGCCCCGTCCGCTGTTCCGGCCGCTCCGGCTGCGCCCGCATCCACTCGAGGAGAACCGGCATGATTTCGCAGCGGCCGCTGGGCGAGACGCTGGGCGCGTTTGCCGACGTTGCCGAACTGCTGACCGCGGGGGCGGCGCAGGGGCTGCAGGTGCGCTCGCTGGCCATGGAGCTGCCGCTCGACCTGCGCGTCGCGCGCGGCGCAGGCGGCATCGAGCTGGTCGGCGACCTGCCGCAGTTCCTGACCCGCACGGCCTTCGATCCGGAGCCGGCGCGGCTCGTGATCGTCCTCGAAGCCGTGCCGATCGATGGAGCGGGGCAATGAACAGCAACGCCAGCCTGCGCCTCGAGGATTTCATCCAGGCCGTGCAGAGCCAGCTCGACAACGCGCAGGCGGCGATGGCAATCAAGGCGCGCAACCTCAACCTGCCGCTGACCTTCGCGATCAAGGACGTCAACCTCGATTTGCGCGCCCACGTCGAATTCGTCGAAAGCGAGGTCTGGATTCGCCCCGCCGGCCCGGGCGACACCGACAGCAGCACCTTCCATCTCGTCTTCACGACCATCACGCGGCCGGCGATCGAGGAGAACGCGATCGCGCTGTCCGAGGACAGCAAGGACCAGCCGCTGGACGCGCTGGGCGACGAACTCTCGGCCGAGGACCGCAAGCGGCTGGAATGGGCCGGCGTGCGCACGGTCAGGCAGTTTCGGCAGGCCGAGCAGCGCGACATGGTGCATGCGATCGGCCGCGTCACCAACCTGTCCGTGGACCGGCTGCGCCGGGCGCTCGACCGGGCGTCCGCGCCGAGCGTCGAGCGGGTCGAGCCCGTGGCGCCCGCCACCGATGCGCTGCCCGATGCGTCGCCGCTGCTGCGCGTGGTCGGGCGCAATCTCGTCAACGGCGGGCACGCGCCGCTGGTGCGGATCGGCAATCGCCCGGTCGCCGTGCTGCAATCGGCGGACGACGAGCTGCTGCTCGCGCCCGGTCACGACCAGTGGGCCGGCGAACTCGCCGTGTCGCCGACGAGCCGGCATGCCGCCGCCATGGCGTTCGACCTGAGCGCCTTCGCGCCGCCGCCGGCGCCCGCCGCCAGGCCGATGACCCTGGCCGCCGTTCCCGGTCAGGAGGAGACGCGGCCATGACGATCCATGCACTCGGCACGCCGTGGGCGTCGCCCGGCGAGCGGCAGTTCAGCCTGCCGACCAGCCTGCTCCTGAAGCTGGCGCTCGGCGAAGCGCCCGAGCATGTGCCGTCGATCCGCGACGTGACGCGCGGCGCGCTGGCCGCCGCGCAATGCATCGACGGCGGCCCGGTCGACCGCATCGTGGTCGCGTTCGCCGGCCGCTTCCTCGCGGTGCGCCCGTTCAGCGCGGTGGCCGGGCGCTGGGTGCCCGGGCAGGCGCACCACGGTTACGACGCGGTCGAACAGACGACGGGCATGGCCCGCACGCTGCTGCTGCGCGTGCCGGCCGGCACGCCGATCGGCGCGCTGTGCGACTCGCTCGCGCAGCTCGCGAGCGTGGAGAGCGTGACGCCCAACTACGTGGCGATGGTGCCGATGGACGCGCCCGGCCGGCTGGCGCCCGTGCCGCCGGCCGCGCGGTTCGCACAGGATGCCCGCGCGCTGGTGCGCATGGCCGACGCGCATGCGATCGAGCGGGGCGACAGCGGCGTCACGGTCGGCCTCATCGACAGCGGCATCGCCCGCCAGCATCCCGAATTCGCCCACGCGTTCCGCGCGGGCGCCGACACGGTGCGGCTGGAGCCCGGCGATCTGTCGCCGGGCGTGCAGCTGCTGAGCGGCCACGGCCATCGCGGCGATTTTCCCGAGGATCGCTTCGTCGGCCACGGCATGGGCTGCGCGGGCATCATCGCCGCCGAGGGCGTGGCGATGCCGCGCGGACTCGGCGGCGATTGCCGCATCCTGCCGATGCGCGCGCTGGCGGCCGCCCGCCTGCCGGGCAACGCGCACGCGGTCGGGCTCGGCGCGATCGCCGACCTCGACCGCGCGCTCAAGCTGGCGGTCGACCTCGGCGCCAAGGTCATCAACATGAGTTTCGGCACCGACGATGCGACGATCGCCGCCAACCGCCCGAAACCGCATGCCGACACGATTGCGTATGCCGCCGCGCGCGGCTGCATCCTCGTTGCCGCGAGCGGCAACAACGGCAGCGTCACCCGCTACTGGCCCGCCGCCTACCCGCAGGTGATCGCGGTCGGTGCGGTGGGCGACGACGGACGGCCCACCCGGTTCTCGACGCGCGGTCCGCACGTTGCGCTGTGCGCACCGGGCGAACGGGTGCTGACGAGCGCGATCGAGGCCTATCAGCTTGCAACCGGCACCAGCTTCGCCGCGCCGTTCGTCGCGGGCGCCGCGGCGCTGCTCGTCGCGTATGCGCAGCGCCGCGCCTATCCGCTCGACGGCGCGACGGTGCGCGATCTGCTGGTCGCCACCGCCCGCCCGTTCGCGCCCGGCGCGGCCGACGGCTGCGGCGCCGGCATTCTCGACGCGGCGGCGGCGCTGCAGGCGCTGTCCGGCCGCATCGACGCGTACGAAGCGGCGGGCGACGACGGTTGCACGGACAAGGAAGGAAGCGCCGACGACGGCTGACTTGCGCACCGGATCCCGTTCATTCCCTCGAACCGACCGGATTTCAAGGAGAAGTTAAATGTTTCATGTCAATCATCAAGTCCGCTTCCTCGACCTCGTCGACCTCGAGACCCGGGCACGCGACGGGCTGGTCGATATCGTCAACCGGCTCGAGTCGCTGAAGCGGCCCCTGGTCGCTGCCGAGCGGCAGCAGCTCGCCCTGTGCAAGGCCATTCTCGACGTCGTCTACGGCAGCAAGACGTCGTCCGGCGAGGAGACGGAGGTCTGCGACCCGCTGTTCGTCGCCACCCGCGAGCTGCTCGCCAGCAAGTCGCTGATCAACCCGCCGCTGCTTTCCGAGGAAACCGGCCAGCTGAAATTCGGCGAGGGCGGCGTGGGCGGCTCAAATGGCGCGAACGGCGCGAACGGCGCGGATCCCGAGCCAGCGTCGATCACGCTGGTCGCGCTGGTGCTGGGCATCCTCGCGGTGGACGGGGCCACGCCGCCGCCCGTGAAGGTCGTGGACGGCAAGATCGTGCCGGACGACGACAACGGGCTGATGAACGCGTTTACCCGCCAGTTCTTCGCGGCGGTGGGCGAAGCCAATTCGTACGGGGCGCTCGCGCAGCGGGTGCTGGCGCTGCTGTGCATCGAGGGCGATCCCGACGGCCGCGGCGGCGAGCAGCAGCCGGGCGTGGTCGCCACCGAATTCGCGCGGGTGATGCGCGGCCTGCAGGCTCGCAAGATCCAGGCCGACGAGCCGCAGTTGCGCCGCCGCATCAACGAGGAGCTGAACACCGTCCAGAACATCGGCAGCCAGGACGCGATCGCCGATCTCGGCATCGACCTGCCGAACCTTGAGGATCTGGAGGACGCGAATATCGTCGCCGACAACGTGCGCGTGATGGGCCCGATGATCGTCGCGGCGATGTTCGACGAGCTCAAGGTGTTCCAGGTCGTCGACCGCATCGTCGAGCAGTTCCAGCACGGCACGCTGCCGATCGGCCCGGGCAATGCCGGCAAGCTGCTCTATCGCTACTGGCGCGAAACGCCGAACCGCATCTCCGAGCAGGAGCGCAAGAACTTCGCGGCCATCACGCTCGGCGTGCCGGGCGGCGATCCGAATACCGCGGGCAACCGCGAATTCAACGACCTGTGGATCCGCTTCGTGTCGTCGGTGTCGTCGTTCGTGCGCCAGACCGAGGTCGACTCGTTGCTGCGCGCGAGCGTGCCGAATCCGATCAACCACCAGCAGGTGCGCAAGGCCGCCCGCGATCTCGCCGGCAACCTGTCGCTGCACGGCTACGGCATGGCGCATTACGCCGCGCGCGAGATCCAGTCGCAGGTCAAGTTCATGATCGACCTGCTGCAGGACCCCGAGATCCGCGGCTGCTACGGCGCGAAGGACATGTGGCAGGTGATCGACCAGGTCGCGACCTACGATCTGGGCGGCGCGCGCACCAGCTCGCGCTATCGCACGCTGGCGACCTGCGGCACGATCATCACCGCGTGGCTGGCCAACAACGTCGATCGCGTCAACAAGGCGACCGGCCCGCTGCTCAGCATCGACCAGATCGCCAATCCCGACGTCTCGTCGAACCACAAGTCGACCGTCGATCCCACCGACTACGACCTGGTCAACGCGTGCGAGCTGTGGCTGGCCGATACCGCGACCACCGATACGCAGATCGAGCAGTTCTCGCAGCCGCGCGAGGCGCCGCAGATGACGTCGAAGCCGGTGCCGATCCCGGCGATGGCGCGCGAGATGCTGGACGGCGTCGGCGATATCGGCGCCGGCATCGGCCTCGGCACGGGCGTGCCGGTGAAGGCGGGCTACGGCGTCGGCACGCACAACGGCGCGAGCTACTACTCGAACCGCCCGCACTGAACCGGCGTTGCGTGCGCTGCGCCATCCCCGAACCCTGCCGGAGCCGAGCCATGCCCCTGACCTCAATCCGCGAGCCGGTCGTCGCCCGCGTCGAACGCCGCCTGAAGAGCGCCGCGCGAAGCCTCGGCACCGCCGATCCTTTCGCGCCGTCGCGCGACCTGTTCCTGCGCACGTTCGGCGACGGCGCCGACGATCTGCGGTTCCGCGACAACGCGCTGATGCCGATGGCGGTGCCGTTCGAACCCAGCTTCTCGGAAAGCCAGCCGGGCAAGCTGCGCTTCACGATCGAGCCGCTGCCGCCGGAGGCGTCGGCGATCGACCGGCGCGACGCGTCGACGCGCGAAATGCGCAAGCTGATCCGCGACTTCATCGGCCGCGAAGCGCTGCACTGGTTCGACCAGGCGAGCGAGCCGTTCCGGGGCTTCGCGCGACCGGGCGGCAACCTCGACTACGGCGCGTTCTTCGGCTCCAGCTACGACCGCGACGGGCTCTACGCGTCCAAGGTGTACTACGAGCTGCCCGGCGACGCCGGCACGATCGAGAACCTGCCGCGCGACCTGGCCGGCATCGTCCAGGCCGCGCTGCAGATGGTGCCCGGGCTCAAGCCGCTGTTCACCACGATGGCGGCCCAGCGCGACCTCGGCGGCCAGCGGCTCACGTTCGCGTGCACCCGGGCGCTGCGGCTCGCCGATCTGCAGCCGGTCATGGACGCGCTCGGCCTCGGCCATCGCCTGCCCGGCATCATGCAGATCCTGGGGCTGGTGCTCGGCGGGCGGTTCGACCTGCCGCCGCACGGCGCGCTGCTCGCGTTCGGGCTGGGACCGGACGGGCCGGATTTCGAGCTCTACGTGCTGCTCTCGGCGATCCCCGACGTGCCGCCCGCGTTCCTCAGCCTGCTGACGATGGGGCTCGCCGAGCGTCCGCGCGGGCTGCAGGCGCTGGAGCAATGGATGGGCGCGTTTACGCCGGAGGACGCGCACTGGCCGGGCCGCTTCTCGATCATCAGCCTGCGCACGGACGCGGCAAGCCCTGCGCGGGTGAGCCTCTACCTGCGCCCCATCGAGTTCGAATTGCCTGTCGACGCGTTCGCCCAGGCCAGCTGAATCCGAATCGCTTCGTCACGCGTTTTCCGCGAGGTCGCCATGTTCCCGCAAGCTGCCCGTCCCACGCCGATCGCGCCGCCCCCGCGCGCCGCCGCGGCCGCCCCGCGCCACACGCCGGTGCCGGTGCCGGCCGACGCAGTGCGCCACGGCGTCGCGCAGATGCTGACCCGATCGCAGGCCTTCAACGCGATGCCCGACGCCGATCGCCGCGACATCGCCCGCAACACCGCGTTGATCGCCGATTATCTGGCCCGGCCCGAAGGGTTTGCCGGCCACGAGATTCCGGGCGGTCTGGGCACCGCCACGGCGCGCGCGCTCGACGACAACACGGATCATTCGGCGCACGAGGCGGATTTCCAGACCCATAACCAGGCGGTCGAGGCTATCGGCAAGTCGAAGTTCACCGCGTCGGCCGCGCACGAAGGTGCCGCGGTGGCGGGCGAGCTGCTGAACCAGGTCAAGTTTCCGACCTTCGTCGCGAGCCTGATCAGCGGCGTGTTCCAGTCGATCACCCACAGCTCGATCGAGCAGATGAAGGCGTATCAGGAAATGATCGCGCAGGTGGCGAAATCGCTCGGCCAGTTCGCCGACGAGCACGTGACCGAGAACCAGGCGCGCGATCACATGGTCGACCAGTTTCCCGACCTGTTCCAGATCGGCATGGACGACAGCGGCGATACGCCGAGCCCGCGTGTGCAGGTGCGCGACGGGGTCGACCCCGACGAAGCGTCGAAGACCGTGCGCGCCCGCCTGCAGATGGGCGACGGCGACACCTTCGACCTGTCCGACGAGGCCTCGGAGCTGGCCATCGTCAACCGCTTCAAGATGCAGCTCGCCAAGCAGCGCCAGCAGATGCTGGCCTCGATCGTGCTGATGGGCATCAACCGCATCGTCGTCACCGACGGCAAGATCTCCGCGAAGATCATCTACGACGTGCGCGCGCAAGACACGCTCTCCAAGCAGCGTAGCGCCACCGCGGTCGACCTGGCCCGCGACAAGGACGGCAACGTCCAGACGACCTATGCCGGCAAGGGCACCTACGATCGCGGCGGCAAGTACGACTCCAGCAACGACAAGGACAACGGCCGCCAGTACAGCGCCGACTACTACGCGAAGGGCGACTACGAATACGAGAACAAGCCGATCATCACCGCGTCGACCGCCGCGTCCGAAACCAGCAACGCGGCGATGCAGACCAAGATCCAGCTGTCCGGCGCGGTCGACGTCAATTTCAAGAGCGACTACCTGCCGCTCGACAAGATGGCGACGCCGCAGATGATCGCCACCATCACCGGCAACGCGACGCCGGCCGATCCCAACGTGCTGCCCAGCCCGAAAACGCCGGCGGGCGCCGCCCCGGCCGCCGCCGCACCCGCAGCGGCTCCGGCCGCTGCACCGGCTGCCGCGCCGGCTCCGGCCAGGGGAAACTGAGCCATGCGCCTGTCCGCTCCCCCCGACGCGCTTCACCCGGTGCGGCCGCCCACGAGCGCCGCCGCGTTCGACGCGACGCGCCCCGAGGTGCGCCGCCTGCTGACCGCGATTCCGTCGTTCCTCGACCTGCCCGACGACGAGCGCCGCCGCATCGCCGCCGACACGGTGCGGGTGCTCGCGTACCTGGCCGATCCCAACGGCGTGCATGCCGAGATCGCCGAGCGCGAGGCGAACGGCGAACTGCCGCCTACCGGCCTCGCGCGCCCCGTCGCCGCACCGCGTCCGGTGCCGGCCGCCGCCGCGCTGGCCGACGATCCCGTCTCCGCGACCAAGCGCCAGTTGTCGCAGGATCCCGGCTTCGCCGGCAAGGACTTCCAGGCCGGCGCGGTCAAGCAGGGCGTCGAGCAGTTCGGCCAGATGGTGCAGAAGGTCGATTTCCCGAAATTCGTCGGCGGCCTCATCAAGAACGTGTTCCAGGCGATCGTCGAAAGCTCGATCGAGCAGATGCGCGCGTATGGCGAGCTGATCGCCAATGTCGCCAAGACCACCGCCCAGTTCATGAGCGACAACATCAGCGAGGGGGCCGGCCGCGACTATCTCGCCGATTCGTTCCCGGACGTGCTGTCGGTGCAGGCGCAGGACGGCGCCGACGCGTTCGACGCCGACAGCGCCGGCGCGGCGGCCGCCGCGGCTCCGTCGCGGCTGGTGGCGCAGGGCGACAACGCGCAGCAGCGGCTCGCCGAGATCAGCCGCAACTACAACCTCGATCCGCCCGTGACCGACCTGTCCGACGACAAGTCCGAGCTGCGCCTCGTCACCGCGGCGCGCCTGCAGATGGCGAAGCAGCGCCAGCAACTGCTGTCGTCGATGGTCATGCTCGGCATCAATCGCATTGTCGTCACCGACGGGTCGATCAACGCCAAGGTGGTGTTCGACATGCGCGCCAGCGACACCGCGAAGCGCACCTATACCGCGTCGATGCACGACCGCGAGAGCCAGAAATACAAGGAATCGCTCAGCGCCCACTACGGTAGCTGGTACACGCCTTATTCGGCCGACGCAGCGTTCGAGGGGCAGCAGGAACACGTGGCCACCGTCGGGTCGGCGCTCGACGACACCAGCGAATCGAAGGCCGAGGTGAAAGCGAAGCTCTCGGGCGAGGTCCGCGTCAACTTCAAGAGCGACTACCTGCCGCTCGACAAGATGGCGACGCCCGAGATGATGTCGGTGATCCAGGGCAACTCGACGCCGTACAACCCCAACAAGCCGGCCCCCGCCGCCGGCTTGCCGGCCGGGCAGCACTGAATCATGGCGCGCATGCTCATCGCCCCGCTGGCGGATGCCGGGCTCGCGGTCGCGATCCGGTCGGGGGAGCGGCTCGTCGAGCGCGCGACCGCGCACGGCCTGGCCTTCGCGCTCGACGAGCTCGGCGACATCGCGATCCCCGATCCCGTTGCCGCGCGCGTCGACAAGGCGCAGCTGCGGGCGCTCGCGTCGCTCTATCTGGCGGCCGATCTCGAGCCCGCGGGCGTGATCCCCGCAGTCGAGGCGCTCACCGGCTTGTCCGCGAGCGGCGCCGTCGGCGTCGATCTCGGCGGCGCGGGGCCGCTGGTCGCCAACTGGTGGCGCCACCGCGCCGAGAAGCTGGCGGCCGGCGAACGCGCGGCGTTCTATTCGCGCTTGTTCGGCACCGCGTACGGCCCGGCGGCGGCGGATGCCGAGCGCAACGTCCAGTTCGAGGAGTGCATGCTCGCGCTTTGCGAGGCGCTCTACAAACTCGACGAGACGCCCGGCGCCGACCCGCGCGGAGATCTCGGGCACCAGGCGCGGGTCCGCAACGCCGCCCGCTCGCTCGCGCAGAACCTCGGCGCCGCGTGTACCGGCGTGACCGCGTTCATGGCCGGCGAGATCGTCGGCATGCTCAGGGACGCGTTCGCGATCCTCGGCCATGCCGACATGCGTCAAGGCTTCGGTGCGCACGACATCTGGGGCGTGGTCGCCGGCATCGGCCGGCTCTCGCGCCAGCCGCCGCGCCAGCCCGCCGCCCATGTTCGGCGCGGCAGGGCCGGGATGACCGTGATCGCGTGGCTGGCGGACGTCGCGGATGCGCTGGGCGGCGCGGCGCCGCTGGTGACCGCCGACAACCCGGTGATCGCCGCCGCCGCCGAATGGATCGAGGCAACGCTCGGCCTCGGCGAGAAACCCGACGGCCAGGCGCCTGCCGCGCCTGACGCCGGCCGCGGCGTGCCGCCGGCTTTGGGGCCGGCCGCGCCGGAGAACCCGTGGGCGGCACTCGGACGCTGACATGAAACCTCGTCGCTCAGGCCGTCGCGATGCGGACGGCACAACCGGGATGCCGAGGGCGGTGGACGTGCCGTCGCCACCCCGGCCGCGCGCCATGCGTCGCGGGACGCGCGACGCGCGGCGGAGCCGTTGAGATGGCGGCGGCCGCGCGCCCTGCGCGTTCGCCGGTGCTGCGGCCCGACGTTCGCCACCGTGTCCGCGAACTGCTGTCCGCGCAGCAGGGCTTCGGCGCCCTCGATCCGGCCACGCGCCGCGATCTCGCGTCCGGGCTGGTGCGGATCGGCTCGATCGCGCTCGACCACGACGCACTCGCGGCGCGTCCCGGTGCGGCGATGGCCGTCGCGCAGAACGCCGGCTCGGACTATTCGGGCACCGCCATCGGCCGGATGGCCGGCACCACCCGGGCGGTGCTCAACGCGGTGTCGTTCCCGCGCTTCGTGACCGAGCTGATCACGGGTGTCTTCAAGGCGATGAACGATTCGAACCAGCAGCAGCTGACCGCGTTCGTCGACCTGATCCGCAACGTCGCGCAGACCACCGAAGGCTTCGCGGACAGCAATGTCGGCATCGCCGGCGCGCGGCAGTGGCTGGCCGAGCATTTCCCCGCCGCCTACCAGGTCACCGGCGACGACGATGCCGCGGACGATACCGACGACTTGGCGGGCCTGCCGCCGGACGAGCGCCGCCAGCGCCAGCAGGAGCTGCAGGCCGAGCGCGATGCCGCGACCCGGCTGACGTTGCGCCCGGGCGCGTCCCCGCCGGCCGAAGCGGCGCTGCGCAGCGCACTGGGAATGGGGCCGGGCGACGCGGTCCCGGCTTCCGATCCCGAGCGCCTGGTGCCGCTCGCGCAGCAGGTGCTGGCCCGCAACCGCCAGCAGTTGCTCGCGACGATGGTGCAGATGGGCCTGCAGCGCATCGTCATCGAAAGCGGGCGGCTCAACGCCGCGATGAATTTCCATATCGACGCGAGCAGCGCCGCCGCCAACGACCGCGGCTCGCAATTCGACACGCGCAACACGGTGGGCGTGAGCGGGGGCGCACGCTTCGGGCCCTGGGGCGCGGAGGCCAATGTGCAGAGCACGATCGGCTACGTGTCGACCGACCGGACCCAGACGACCGAGAGTTCGCACGCCGACGTCAACCTGACGAGCGGCGTCGAACTGGTGTTTCGTACGGACTACGTGCCGTTGAACCGGCTGGCGGGCGTGGGCGACGTCGAGCGCATCCGCGTCAACACGATCAATCCGGATGCCGAAGCGGCGCGCCTGTCCTCCGATCGCGCCGCCCAGCGCAGCGCCGAACAGGCCGACCTGGCCGCCCGCCGGACCTCGCTCGACGGCGGGCTGCGCCCGCCGCCCGGCGCGGCGCCTGCGGCTTCCGGTTCCGCCGCTTCAGGCTCGGCAGGGGGGGCCGGCGCCGGCCAACCGTCCTCGTCGCCGTCTTCTTCTTCGCCACCGGCCGCGGCGCACACGTCCGCGCCGCAGCCGCCTTCCGGGCCTGGTGCCGCCGCGTCCCCGTCGCCCGCGCACCCCGCGGCGGCGGCACCGCGATCGCCTGCCGGCGCAACGGCGGCGGGACACCGCGCAGCGTCCTGAGCGCGCCATGGGTGACCACGAAATCGGCCACCGCGCAGTTGATCTTCACGTCGTGATCGTCGAACAACATCTCGTACACCACGTTCGCTACGTTCAAGCCGGCTGCTTCCATCAGCACCAGGCTCACGGTGCCGTCCGTGGCCAGCGTATTCACTGCTTCTATGGAAATGGACAGTCGCATGTGCGATGCACGGATTCAAGAATGAAACGTGTCGAAGGATGCAAACCCGTATCGCGCAAACCGGAAAGTGTTCATAGGATGGATAAGCCGCGCGCGTATGCCGAGGCGATCGCCATCGATGCGAGGTGTCGATGGCGCCTGGAACCCGAGTGGCGACGTTCGGTGGCCGCCGCAACGCAGCGTGACAAGCGCGCGGCCGATCGCGATTGCCCAATTCGGGTCCATTCTTACGGGGGGCAGCATGGTGAACTGGATCAGCCGTTGGGCGATGCGTCACGCCCCGACGCCGGAAAAAACCGCCGCGTCGATGCTGGTGACTGCACGCATGGAATTGTTCGCTGCCGAGCAGCGTGTCATCGATGCGAAATTGCGAGCAAGCTACTGGAGCACGCGCGTTGCGTTTCTCGAAGAAGTGCAGCAGCAGGGCATCGATCCTTGGGTACACGCGCTGCCGTCGCTACGACCTGAAGCCGAGTTCACTACGCTTGGCGCGGGCCCGCGTCTCGCCGCCGGCACTTGACGGCCATCCGCTGCGCGATCGCTCGCGGTTTCTGGAAATGACGATCCGGTAAATGAGGATCAATCAGTCAGGACGCCGGTGGCGGACGTCGCGAAAAGTGCGCCCGCCGGCGCGTCGCTGGATTCGGCGATTGCCGCCAAGCGCGTTTTGCGAAACACTGCAGCGAACCGGCCAACAGGCGGTCCAGGTCGCCCAAAGCAACCTCGACATGGACGTGATGGACACCTCGGCATCCATCAGGCGCGCTGTCGAGCCGGCGGCACCGGCCGCCACGCGGTGATGGCCGACTGTCGTCGGAGAGGTGGCCAGGCGTGAGCGCTCGCGGCGAGCGCTATAAGGCGCCAGGGATACCGGCGCCTGCAGATCGCGGCGCGATTCGATCCTCTGGTTTGTTGCCATTGTTATTGCTGGAGCGTGCCGGAATGGGAAAACACTCTGATGTTCGCTTCCGTTATGCGTTCGTCGCCGCCGTTGGCCTGGCTGTCGCGGGCTTTGCGAATGCCGATGAAGGCGCGCCGGGCCCGTCGAGCGGGCCCGCCCCGGGGCAACGCACATTCGACGCATACGCCGTTTATGGGAATGGCCGTGCGAGCGAGGGCGGCAACATGCACTGGCGCGCTTACGAAGTCGGCTTTGGCCAGGCACTGAACGATTACGCGTCGGTGTTCGTCGCCTATCTGAACGAAGGCCATCCGACGGACAACCATCGCGACGGTTTCGCGCTGCTCGGCGCGGCGCGCTTGCCGCTTGGCGGAAGGACGGCGCTCGAGTTTGCGGCAGGTCCGTACTTCAGCATGAACACGACACACGTCGGTGATGGGGCGCGCAACGAGAAGCGTCTCGGAATCCGCGCGTCGGCTGCGTTACGCTACGAGCTTACGCCCAATGGCATCTATCTCAAGGCGCAGTACAACCGTGTTCAGATCGCGGGCGGCCACTCATCCGACATGGTGCTGTTCGGCATCGGCTCGGGATTCGGCGGCGACCCTCATCCGTCTCTGTCCGACGGCAGGACTCAGCTGAGCGTCTGGGCCGGAACCTCGCAAACGAACCGGCCGCGGGTTCCCATCCAGAAGGGGTACATGGTCGAGCTCAAACGACCGATCGGCAATGCCTGGGCATATTCGGCAAGCTTCGTTTACGAGGGCGTCAACGACGTCGCTGCCAGAAGGGGCGCCGCAGCCCAACTCTGGTACGTTGCGCCAATCTTGAGCAGATGGAGTCTCAGTGCCGGAGTCGGCCCCTATCTTGCATACGACAAGAGTGCGCCGTCCAACCGGATGAAGCTTGCTGCGCTTCTCAGCGCGCAGATCGGCTATGAATTTACCAAGGACTGGACTGCGAATCTCCGCTTCAACCGTGTCGCGACCGGCAACAACACGGACCAGGACATGTTCATGATCGGATTGGCCCACAATTTCTGAGGTTGGATTGCCGTGCAGGAATCCTGAAGATTCTGCTGACTTCGCGCTAGCGACGCGCTGGCCGCCGGCCCAAGGCAACCGACGAGCGAACGGGCGTTCGCGAGGATCGTTGCTTCCGGAAAGGACGCATCGGAGTATTTGGGGCGTTCAACGAAAGCGGTGCGAAAGTGCGACGAGGGCTCCCCCGGGCTTTGCTCGAGCGGCGGGTCGTTACTATTCACGATGCTCGTGTCGGTGTTCGTGTCCGTGCGCGGTGCCAGGCGAGCGCGCCGGCCTGCCCCTGCGCTTCGGATATGTATGTGTTGATCAGAGCACCGAACAAGTAGAAAAAAATCTCCAAATCACCGGAATCGAAAAAAATAGAGAAATTGGCTTCTCCTGGCCGGGCGGTATGATTCCTCAAGCGAACGCACTACCCGATATGTGGGAAGCGGTCGCGTGCTACGGCTGAGCCGTCGTTCGCCGGGTTCCCGGTGTGCGCGCAAGTTCGTCTCGCGTTCGCCGCGTGGCGGCTAAAGAAATGTTCATCGGCGGCATCGGAGCGATTGCCGCGCGAGGACATACTCCTCGTAGCCTGCTGTTCGGTCTCGGCGCGAACGAGCCACGCGTGACTTTTACGGGCGACGCTGCAAAGAATCGCGCCGAACTGCTTTATACAACATGGACGCAGCGGCCGACAGAGCGGCGAGTCACGGCACGATAGATCGAAATCAGATCGACGGGAAATCTTAGCCCGGGCCGTCGCTCGCGGCTGCCAGAAGTGGCACGACCAGATCGCTAATCGGCGTAGGAATTCCGTGTGATCGAGCACAACGCTGCACGACTCCGTTTCGGCTGTCCCATTCAAGGGGACGGCCAGCTTGTCGGTCGGCGAGGATCGAAGTGCCCAGGTCGGCCGGGTAACTACGGAATGCATCCACGATCGCCTGCGGGACCTCGTCGCCCAGCGTCGCACCCTCTGCCCGAGCAACCTCAAGACACTCCTGCAAATAGGCTAGAGCCAGCCCGGCAACGTCGGTGCGGGAATACATGCCAGCGCGACGACCCGCGAGAACCATTAAACCGGCGACCGCGTTCTGTAAAAGCTTGCGCCACGCGACGGACGTGAAGTCGGCCACGACGTCGACCGAACATCGCGTGCCTCTCAACGCCGCAAGGACGATGCTGCTCTCCGGCGTGTCTGGCAATGTGAGGCGCGCTTTGCCCCGTAGCCAGACCGAGGCGTCAGGTTCGCGTTGGGCAGGGAACCATACCACCGAAGGTAAGACTAGACTGTCGGGCACGTAAGGCGCGAAGAGCGTTTTCTGTTCAACGCCGTTTTGCAACACGCAGACAACAGTTCTCTTCCCGCACAGGGCAGAAAGCCACGACGCTGCCGCGTCCACCTGTGTTGATTTCACCGCGACAAAAACCAGGTCGAATGTATTTTCGACCTCGGCCGGATTGGTTCGCACAGGTCCAGGTACCACGATATGACCGCCGTCGAAGCGCAGTTCCAGGTGTTCGTGCGCTGAGCGGCCGAAAATGGTCGGTGTGCGTCCGACCTCATGAAGGGCCGCCGCCACAGTCGTGCCGATGGCCCCCGGCCCGACGAGGGCGATCGCTGGATTTTCTGACATCATCACTATCGTTCCGTCCCAATAGTCTGTGCTGGTTCCGCAGCATGCGGCTCCCATCTATCCATAGTCGCTGAGCGACGTGCTCAGGATCTGCACATCGCTCTCACTGACCTCAGCACATCGGCGACCACGCTTCAGGCAGGCAAATCGTCGAGGCCGCCTTCTCGATCTGCTGGGGGCCGCCGTCAGGCGGCCATAGTCCTGCGGCATAGTGCTGTGCCCGCAGGTTCATGCGCTCTTCCAGGCTTGAGAATCTCCAGATGAACCGCACCGGGAATCGTGGAGGCCAGTTGGTTTAAGTTAATGCAGGCACTTCATCAACGTTTCCGAGATGCCTGTAGTAGTTTGCCTCAGCTTCAGCAGGCGGGATATAGCCGAGCGGTTCCATCAGGCGATGAAGGTTGTACCAGGCGACCCATTCCAGCGTTGCCAGTTCGACGGATTCCCTCGTTTTCCAAGGGGCGCGCCGATGAATCAGTTCCGTCTTGTACAGGCCGTTGATCGTTTCGGCCAGCGCATTGTCGTAGCTGTATTGGGGGCTGGAACGGAAAGCCTTACAGGCATTGGCTCACGGAACAGACACGATCCAAAGTTAAATGATTTGTGATGTCTGGGTGTTCCGTCGAGGTGCGCTGGAATCCGTTGAAGCTCCGGCTGGCAAGGGCCTTCGAGCGGGTGAGCCGCCCATGTTTACCGAGCACCTGTTCGCGCCGCAATTTTTAGTGTCTTTTTAGTGTTCGTCGAGAGGCGCGGCGAATCCGGAGTTTGGCTTGCCGGTCGGATCGGACAGGGACACGAGCGTTGTTTGACTGCGGTCATGCATCACGCCGAGCGTGTGATGCGCGTTGATAGACGGATGAGTTTGCAAGCTAGCGCGACCGACGTGTGGTGCGCGTGTGGACGCGGAAGTTTGACAGTTTTTTCGTAGCAACTTCAGGGGGCGAGTTAGGACGTGCGCGGTTGTGCAGTGAAAGAGGGGCGCAATGCGCTCCGCCGAAGTGGTCCATTTCGAGGCAGGATCCGGCGGAATGAAGGAGAACATAGTAAAGGCTAGGTTACCCTTCATTTCGGAACAGGCATGCGCCTGCGACTGATTTCGTGACTCGTTTAACTACTTTTGTATCTGCCGCAGTGGGAGCGGC
Source organism: Burkholderia sp. IT-111MI5 (assembly GCF_949752865.1). Classification (NCBI taxonomy): domain Bacteria; kingdom Pseudomonadati; phylum Pseudomonadota; class Betaproteobacteria; order Burkholderiales; family Burkholderiaceae; genus Burkholderia; species Burkholderia sp. IT-111MI5. The sequence goes on from NZ_CATKIF010000015.1 coordinate 88,302, forward strand.
TGCTGCGGACACGGCAAGTGCGTATACCCGCCCGATCTCGCCGCCGGCAGCCGGAAGATGACGATGGGCGCATTCTCTCCGCGGCGCGGGGAGAATGCGGGAGCGCGCTCGCCAGGGTTCCGCCGCTATCGAGATTCCGATAACGTGGCCATGGCTTGGCGCTGCCTGCCGGCACCGATTTCTTCGATCCTGATAAGGCGACCGAGCTGATCCTGCTTCCCTGGTGGCTGACGTTCACCGCATGGTCAATGCCGCGCGGGCTGGCGCGGCGGTCGCCGTCGATGCTGCATTGACGTTGCTCTACTGGCAGATCGGCCGTCATGTTCGGGAAGATGTGCGGCGCGGTGAGCGCACCGGCAATTCGCAACAAACCGCTCCGGCGCTTGCCCGTGCGCTGACCGCCTAGTATGGAAGTGGCTGGAGCGAGCAGCAGTTGCGTCAATGCGTGGGTGTGCTTAGGTCTTTCCTGACGAACCAATTCTCTCCGCAGTGCGGAGAGAATTGAGCTGGACCCGCCTGAAGACACGGATGTATCTCGACGTTCCGCTCAAGTGCGACTTCTGCATCGAGCTCTGCCGCCTGGAACGCTGGTCGGGCGCACGTTTCCGAGGTAGGCGCCCTCGCGTTGATACTGGACACTGGCCTCGACCACGTGGTCAGCAAGTCCTATTTGAACGGCTGCGAAGAGGCGCCGGCGTGCCTGGTCAGATGTTTCACACGATCTATTCGACGTCATGCTAGCAGGGGCGGACCGTGGCCTGCGTCTCGATGATGCCGGTGCGGTTGATAGTGGTGCCGTTTGTGATCGGAGGGGTACGCCGTCTGAGCCTACCGAACGTTGTGTGCGTCAAGTTCCGCAGCTACGCCTTACACATCGCCTGCCGTGGGCGGGTAGTCGGTTTCCTGCATCGCCCGCGAAGTTCGGGTGATTCCCCTAGAAAGCGAACGGCGTCAAGTCTTTGGCTGGCGTTCGGCGAGCTTGGCGTTGAATTCATCAAGGAGCGCTTGAACGAGGCCCGACGCAAAGCGCTGGTCTCGCACCAAGGCATCATCGTCGGCCTGGTAGTGGAATTTCGCGTAACCGACTGATCCGACCTTTTCGTATCCCTCGCCATGTTCGTCATCGCAGAAGCGGCGGTGCAGGGCCGAGAGTCCTGCTTCGATCGCGCCGGGATGGGTCTGCGACAACGCGCGCTGCACGAACTGTTCGGCAACCTCGTCGATCTTCCCCGCGTACCGCAGCACATGGATGAGGTCGGCCGCATCCTTGTTTTCCATGCGGTCGTCTAGCGCCAAGGCCTTCAGAATGACGAAGGCAGGCACGTCGGCAAAGCGAACCAGCTCAGTAGAGATACCTCCACCGTCCAACAATTTGCCCGTGATCTCCCGTTCCTGAAACCATTCATGCACGATGCCGGCGTACTTTACGGCTAGCGCGGAGACACGTTCACCGTCGACGTTTACCGGTTTCCCGGGCTGCGCGTCGCCAGCGTCGCGAAGGAACTCAACGAGCACAAACATATGCTCGTTCACTCGCCGCTGCCACCGCCACGAAGACGGCTTACCGTTTTCAGGATTCACGTGCCGCTCGAATCGACGCGCAGCAAGCTGGTCGGCCAACGCAGCGTAGCCATCGCCCTGGGCGATCACTTGAATGTTGAGGACGACGTCGACGTCAGAGGTTCCAGCGTGTGCGGGCACGTCAGGCGGCGCTTCAGGCGTAAGGTACCGTGGCACCAGACCGCCCACGAGTCGCAACGTATTCTTGAGGCTGCCGAATGCGCCGAGCAGGGTGAGCAAGGTGCGCTCGCATGCGGTTGTCACGTCTGCATCGTAGCCGATGGCGTTGGCTGGTTTGGCTCCATTGGCCATTTATAACTCCAGTCGTTCTAGAACGTGTTGGGCCAACTCCTTGTTTCTGCCGCGGCCGTCGAGCAGGTCGAGGTAGAGGATGAAAGGACTGGCGAAATAGGACGGATACTCATCGGGACGTACGCCGCGTAAGTCGCGAAACAACAAGCTCGCGCCGGTGCGCTCGACCAGAGTGACATTTGCGCCCTTGTCGGCTGGCTTGAGCTGAAGCGTTTTCGCAAGCTGCTCAGCGTGTCCCGGCGAGACAATGATCTCGGCGGTATCTACGCTGGTAAGCAACGGAGCGTAGAGGTTTGCGGCGGCCGTGCCAGTAAATGCGTAGTCGAACGAGACCCCGCTCTTGCTGAGCTTGTGCGACAAGTGCGTAAGCAGCACCTCGGGGCGATCCGCAAAAGAGTACCAGCGGGTGCGTTGCTCCTCGCGCTTTGTCCAGTGCTCGGCCCATGCGTCCAGCAGTTGCCTCGGTCTAATCAATCGTCGTCGAATCGTGCGGCCAGCACCAACGGACTCGCACCATTCACGCCGCTCCAACTCCTGCAGCACCACGGAGCACGTATAGGAGGAGCTCTTAGTCATATAGGCGAGGTCGCCCCCGGTAATCCATTCGTTTCGGTGCTCCAGCAGCGCGTGAACGACCATTTCACGTGCGTCGGTGAACAGTGCGGTGACCGCCTTCCTTGCCGACGCCTGCTCCGGGCGCTCGATGTTGATGAACCAATTGCGCCAACGCAGAAACAGGTTGCCATTCCGCTCGAAATAGCCAATCCCGCGCTTTCGGAGCATGTCCCTTGCGCCAGGGCTCAGCGACTCAGCAGCAACCATGGTCAGCAAGTCCTGCGGGCGCTCGGACGCGAGCTTGTATTCGTCGAGCCTCCAGATCGCCTCTCGGATATCCCGCGGATAGGCGTGGCGAAGCGTTTCCACGGCGATATCGGCCGATTTGCCGCCGGCAAGAAGCGTGATCAGGAGATCGAGCCTCAATCCGTCACCGGTCGGCTGTTCGGCTTGGCGGGTGACGATCTGCCCATCTGTGGCCTCTGCGAGAGCGGCGCAGAGCTCGTCCGCGACCTCGGCCTCGTAGGTGAGGCGGGCCGTCACCTTCTGACTCTGAGCGGGCTTTTCCATGGGCGTAAGCAGGGATGGTAATTTTGCTGATCAGCATAGCATAGAACAAAGGCTATACTTTAGCAAAATTAGCCAATTTAGCTGCACAGCTAAGAAAGGTGGACGGGCTAAGGTAATGCACATTAAGTGTCCCTATTTACCTGAAGCCTGGGTAAGGGGGGGCGAGCGCTGCGCCCGAGCCGTCAACAAATCGGGCTTCCATGTCGGCACGAGGAAAGCACAATGGAAACTGTCGTTGCGATGGGCAGAAACATCTTGTTACACTCGCCAATCCTAGAACAAGACAGAGAGAAGACACCGGCGACAGCAAGTGGAGGTTAAAGCAATGCACGCACGAGCACCAGCCAACAGCCGTGCTGCGCGTGACCTGCCCCCTTCAATAGAGCCAATGGGCTTCTAGCAAAGTCCCTTTTGAGCGGCCCCTAGTAAACAGTGCCATGATGTAAGCGAGTTTTCGTCGGGCCTATCCTCATCTGAGCGGGCGGGAGTGCGACCCGTGCTCCGGTCTCATACCGTCGCGCGGTGCCATCTGGGTTGAGCGCGGCAGCACACTGCAGGCCAGGCAGCGGGGGCGGCCCGCCGCGGCGATCCCTCCGGAAGTACGTTGCCTGCGGTGCTTGCTCCCGGGACTAGGTGCGCCGGGCTGCTGCCCGCAGATCGGACGGAAGAGCGCTGGCACGGAAGAACCTGGCATAACCGCACCTTGATCGCGATTGCGCAAGCACTTCAACCGGTTTCCGCCTCCTGCTTCAGGCGCCGGGTCCATAAAAAGGGCTTCTCTCCGATCTGGGCGAAGTCGTATCACGCACGGCTTACTTGGACGATGTGACGGCGATGCAGTGCTTGATCTGCTAGCCAGCGAGGATCGGGATATCAAGGCTGAAAAACACTTCCGGTTCGTGATATTTTCATATGGTAAAGGGGTATATGGCGGCATGCACGGGGCCGGTATGAACGAAAAAGACGAAAACTATCCAGATAGTGCCATTTCATCCTGGAGTGGTTTTGTATATCAAGGGAAGATTGCGCTTTATCACTGTCTTACCCTCATCCTCCAAGGATGCGTTGACTTTGAGCTTCAGCTCGACAGTACTGATGATTTCGCAATCTACAGGCAGGGAACATTGTCCAGCGCTCACCAGGTCAAAGCGAAGGTGGGAATTTATCGGTCAAGCTACGCAACAGCGCTCGAAAAATCGGCAAAAATCGAACTTGATCGAATCGCGGGGACTGTGCGCTATTTTCATGTCTCGGTCGCAATCTCAGACACGACTGATCACGTGGATGCGAATGGTGAAATTGTCAAGTTCTATTCGTACGGTGGCGACAAATATTGTGCGCTGGATGGTATTGAAACATTAACCAAGGCATTGATTTCAAAAATCTGCGCAAGCAGATCGATTGAATTAAGCGATAATCTACTCGATTCCAATTACTGCGTGCTGTCGGAGAGGATCAGTTCCAAGGCCATCGAGATTCACAAGAAAATTCAGGTCGATGGCGACTCGGAACGAAAGGCCGCATATACGAACCGGATATCCGGGGAAAGCATCCTTCAGGATATCCTGAACAGGAATCCGTACGATGACACCGTGTACTACGCGATCGAATTGAAGAGCCGGCTTCATGCTCATTTGGAAGCGAGGCTGGAGAAGGCCCTTCCTGATATGACCGACGTAGCCTATCAACGGGCAAGGCGGCTGTATGAGCACATCCGGGATACCAGGGCCGATGAGCTGAAAACTCTGTGCCAGATGATGAAGCCATCAGAGCGCTTTTCGCACATACAGAAGGAAGATATCCGGCGTTACGCGGACCTCATCCAGAAGATGGGTGTCGAGCCGATTCTCGAAACGCTTCCTCACTACCGGGACAAACAAAACAAGTTCTATGTCCCTACCGCGCTGAACCTGCACGAAAGCGAGGAGCATGACGAATGCGCCGTGAACATTCGCGGGGAGATGAAGAGCAATGATCATCTGCTCAAACTGCTATATGAGTACAACAACCTTATAGCCGCGATGGCGCAAAGAACATTTTTGGTCGACACAAAATACACTGTCAGCGCGGACCTCGATGAACAGGAGACGCAGGAGCGCATCGACAGTAATATCACCAAAACGCTATGTATCAGTATTGTGACAAAGCAGGATGCGGAGGCCAGGCTCAATGATCATTGAACTTATTCATGAGGCTCTCATCGCACATCACTTCATCAACGTACTGGAAACCCCATCCGCCCGATTTTATTGTCGGGAATCAAGCTCGGCCGTCCGGTTCGTAATACTGCACGAGCTGGAGGAGCTTATAGATCCGTCCAGGCTTAATGCAGCGATGAACCAGTTGGTGCCCGAGGTCTTTTCAAGCAATCCTTCATTCAGGAAGAATTGCGATCTGATATGTGTGCATCATCTGAAGCAACTGGCTGATTTTAAAAATCACGAAGAAAAAATATTTGCCATCGAGGAAGATCCCCACTTCTTCAAGAAATATGTGCTTTATTACAGTGATGCTGAGGACGGTACGCTGCGCGATCAATCCTATAAGGACATTCAGGCGACCATTGCCGATAAGGCACTGTTCGACCAGTATAAGGACCAACCACTGACTGCGACGCAGTATAGCGTGGCGGCCAAAATTTTTATCAAATTGCCTTTCCTTGAACTGCCATTCGTCAAACGCGAACTTGTCCCGTTGCGAATGCAGGCACAGGGAGCGGTGAGTGAGGTTGGTTTGACAGCAACCTACGAGAGCATCCAGAAATTGAACAAAAATAATCTGGAAAGTTTGATCAAGGGAATGATTGACGATGAGCTGGCAAATATCAAGGATTGAAGTTTCGAGTTTCAAGGCGTTCAAGCACATTTTGCTGGACATCGACGGCTCATCGCTCGTGACGCTCGATGGTCCAAATGGGTTTGGCAAGACCAGCATTTTTGATGCGATCGAGCTGCTGCTCACGGGGAAGATCAAAAGGATCAACAATCTTTTCTTGAGGCTGATGACCGCCTACAAGAAAAAATACGAAGACAATCTCTTCTGGAACGTCCGGACCGGGGAGAGCGATCTGCTCATCAAGATTGAGTTCCTGAACGATGATCGCACGCTCGTGCTGGCAAGATATGCTGCCGCCCAATCGTTAAAGGATCAGGAACTCAACCGTGCGGATAGCTTCTCCCAGTTCGGTTTGTTCGAATTGTCAGATTTTTCGTCATCTGATTTTTCTTCAGAAAATCAGCGTGACGATAAATATATCGATGAACTTTTTGGAAGAAATTTTAGGGAAAATTTTGGCTTTCTGAACTACCTTGAGCAAGGGCAGAACCAGCTGTTGTTCACACGGGTAGATCAAAGAAGGGATGTGTTGGGGAGTCTATTCAACATCACCGATATCCAGACGGAGATTGCGAACTGCAAGGAATTTGAGCGCGGATTTGTCAGGTATCTCAAGGATTCAACGCGTCAGGACCGGGAGCGTGAGCTAACCGCTGAATGTGAAGCGCTCAAAGCCATCAATCACGCTGATCAGGGCAACGTCGAATACAGGAAGCTGTCGACGGCTTCCCCGCAGCCTGGCTGGGACGCGGAGAATCCCTTTCCGGCCTATTCGTCCGATCTCTTTGACCAGTATCAGGAATCCATCCGGAAGCTGCATGAGCTCCTTCCCCTCAAAAACGCTGTCCGGGTGAGGGTGCAAAATGAGCAGATCGAGGCGGATGTGGCGCAGAACATGACTTCCTTGCGAAGTCTTGCCCAATTCGGAACGGATATCAAAAAGCTGGATGCGCTGGACAACGTGCGGAAGGAACTCGATCTGTTAGCCAATGCGAAAGCTGTTCTCCAGCGTGGCGCGACGGTTATCACGCGCGGAGAGGCGCAGAGACTCCCGGGCTGGGACGCGGAGCGCTTGAGAGTGTTCGACGAGCAAATTGCCGCGCGTGATAGCTTACGCCAGCTGGATCAGGCAAATGCTGCTGTCGCGGCTGAACTGACTCGCCTGAAAGCTGAACTGCTCGAGGAGCATGCCAAGATCTATCCCGAAGATCAGGCTTGTCCACTGTGTGGTGCCGACTGGAAGGCGCACCTCGCGATGGTGCAGGCCATTGAGGGCAGGTCTCAGGCGGTCGCCAATACATTGAGCGTCAATGGGAAGGCCCTGGTCGAGTTGACCACCCGGATGACCGAAGCGCTGGCGTCGATCGCCACGCACGTGAGCACCCAGGAATCCTTATTGTCTAGTGGCTACAATGAGGCGCTGCACACGGCCCTAACCCGAGAGCGGGTTCGCCTGCCCGTCATTGAGCAACTGGCTGAGAGACTTCTGGGTGCCGGCACGTCGGCCAGCTATGCGTTCACCGCGAATGCGGAAGAGGTGGACACTCGTCTGCAGGATTTGCTCACGTCCATGCGCAGCAAAAGAACCGCGGAGACCGAATCCTTGCCCGAGGACTGGCAGCGAATCCTCACTGGTAGCTTCGGTGACGTTCAGGATTTTTACCTTGTCGAGCAGCAGGCACTGGCAGACAAGCGTCGCTACGTTTCCATCAAGGCCAACGAAGCAAGAAATGCCAGATTGCAGAAGTCTCTTGAGTCGTTGAAACAAATCCAGAGTGAGAATAGCGCTGCTGCCCGGGCTAGCGAAAAGATGCGCAGGCTGCGTAACACGCTCGAAGAGGTGGAGCGTACCTATGCGGACCATACCATCTCGGAAATTGAGCTGATCTTCCATATTTACAGTGGGCGCCTTATCCAGAACTACCAGCGTGGTCTGGGCCTCTTTATCGAAAGTCGCGATGGCAAGCAGCTAAGATTCGTCACGGCCGAAAAGTCGGACCATGATGCGGTCCTTGCCATGAGTTCAGGGCAGATTTCGGCCCTGAGTTTGGCGTTCTTCCTTTCTCTCAACAAGGTCTACGCCGGTGTCCCTCTGATCCTGATTGATGATCCTTCCCAGTCTCTGGATGAGGTCAATGTAGCCTCACTCACTGATCTGCTTCGCTGCGAGCTTAAATCGCGTCAACTCATCGTATCGTCGCATGAGGAAGACATTTCATCCTATATGCGGTACCGCTTTAACAAGGCCGGCCTGAGCACCCGCTCGCTGAACATGCAGCTTCTGGTGAAGGGCGCGTCCTGATCGCTATCGTCATTGCGTTGTGCTTTTGCAGGCCTAATCGCGTGTCATCCTCGGATGGCACTACAGTCCCACAACCAGAAGCAGAATCAAGCCCCGAAGCGACCGCTCCGTGGGCTGCGACTGGCAAACTAGGGTGCCAGCCTCTTTCTATGAGGCGTATGCTGGTCACGAGCGCGATGAATTTTATATCCATTTGATAACCAGTTCAGAGCAGCGAGATGCGCTCACGCACGAGCACTCGTTCGGGCTGAAAACGACATGTCCAATCGTTGTGCTCATGATCCGTCCAACAGCAGTGTCTGGAACATGCTTTTGACTTCACTCTCGTTTAGCGAACTTCGGGGGAGATTCTGGTTAGGCGATCCAGTCCCGCGTGTGGGTTCTTCTGCTTGATCCGCAATGGCGGCAATCTCGTCGCGAGCTTCACGTAGCGGCGCCGCGAAGAATCGTGACCGCTGCTTGCGCTGCGCCAGCTCGGACAAATTTTCAACCAGCTGCTGCCTGTCGTACAAATCTTCGCAGCTATCAAGATCATTTCGCCAGCCTCCGTTCATGTACGAACGTAGGCCCTCAAAGAACTTCTGCCCGTTGCGTTGCTGCCAGCCCCAGGTGGCCTCGGGGAGGTCGATCAGCTGTCGCCAGTGGCTGGACCGGGCATGTGGTAGCGCATCGAGCAGCTTCTCCAGGACGAGCATCCGAATGGTCGCTCCGCGGCCCGCAACGAACCGGTCCAGCGTCGCCATCTCCTGCACAAGTGCTGGCGTATCCCAAAGAGTGACCCACTGCGGACGCCAATCGGCAATCAGCCGCTCCATGGTGTCATATAGCTGATCGAGGCCCGGCTCTGCATGCTCGACATTGCAGAATTCCGCGAGGAATCGCAGTCGTTCCACCGCACCATAGTCAATCCGATGGCCAATGTCCTCTCCCTCTTTAGAGGGGATCCAAAC
>NZ_CATKIF010000016.1:0-86216 GCF_949752865.1 Burkholderia sp. IT-111MI5
GCCGCCAGCATCACGGCCTTCAGGCCCGAGCCGCACACCTTGTTGATCGTCATCCCGGGCACTGCCGCCGGCAGCCCGGCCTTGATCAGCGACTGCCGCGCCGGGTTCTGCCCCGAGCCGGCCGTCAACACCTGGCCCATGATCACTTCGCTGACCTGCTCGGGCTTCACGCCCGCGCGCTCCAGCACCGCGCGGATCACCGTCGCGCCCAGCTCAGGCGCCGCAATCTTCGCAAGCGAGCCGCCGAATTTGCCGACCGCGGTCCGCGCGGCCGATACGATCACTACGTCCGTCATTTCCCTGTCCTCCAGGCCCGCACGACACGGCGCATCGTTACCGGCCCTGTTAAAAAAACTGCGGTGCATCGGACAGCGTGCGCCGCTGTCCGGTTTTCGTCAATCGCGCTGCAATACGTAGCGTCCCGGCGCCGGCTCAATCACCGGGAACTGCGCGGAACCCGGCTTGGCGGGCGGCGCCACCTTGCGGCCGCCGTACTGGTCGAGCCACTCGACCCAGGTCGTCCACCAGCTTCCCGGCTGCTCGGCCGCACCGGCAAACCAGTCGTCCGCGGCTTCGGGCAGGTCGCTGTCGTTGACCCAGTAGCTGCGCTTCTTCTTCGCCGGCGGATTGATCACGCCCGCGATGTGACCCGACGCGCCGAGCACGAACTTCAGCGGGCCCGACAGGATCGACGTCGACGCGTAAGCCGTCTGCCACGGCACGATGTGATCCTCGCGCGAGCCATAGATGAAGGTCGGCACGTCGATCAGCGACAGGTCGACGGATTCGCCGCACACGGTCAGCGCGCCCGGCTCGCGCAGCTTGTTCTCGAGATAGGTATTGCGCAGGTACCACGCGTACATCGGGCCCGGCAGGCTCGTCGAGTCGCTGTTCCAGTACAGCAGATCGAACGGCGCGGGCGTGCGGCCCTTCAGGTAGTTGTCGACGACGTAGTTCCACACGAGGTCGTTCGGCCTCAGGAACGAGAACGTGTTCGCGAACTCGACGCCGCGCATCAGCCCCGGTTGCGTGCCGTTCTTGCCGCCGATGGTCTGCTCGCGCATCTGCACGTGCGCCTCGTCGACGAACACGTCGAGAATGCCCGTGTCGGTGAAGTCGAGCATCGCGGTGAGCAGCGTCATCGACGCGGCCGGGTGTTCGCCGCGCGCGGCGAGCACCGCCAGCGCGGTCGCGAGCATCGTGCCGCCGACGCAGAAGCCGAGCGTGTTGATCTGTTCGCGGCCGCTGACCTGCTGCACGGCATCGATCGCCGCGAGCAGCCCTTCGTTCATGTAGTCGTCCCACGTCTTGTGCGCGACCGATGCATCCGCATTGCGCCACGACACGAGGAACACCTGATGGCCGCTCGACAGCGCGTGCGCGACGAGCGAATTCTCGGGCTGCAGGTCGAGGATGTAGAACTTGTTGATGCACGGCGGAACGATCAGCAGCGGCCGCTCGAACACCTTGTCCGTCTTCGGCGTGTACTGGATCAACTGGATCAGGTCGTTCTCGTAGACGACCGCGCCTTCAGTACACCCGAGGTTCTTGCCGACCACGAACTGCGATTCGTCGGTCTGCGAAATCTTGCCGCGCTGCAGGTCGCCGAGCAGGTTCATCATCCCCTGCCGCAGGCTTTCGCCCTGCGTCTCGAGAATCGATTTCTGCGCGTCGGGATTGAGTGCGAGGAAGTTGCTCGGCGCGGCGGCAGCCGTCCATTGCTGGACCGTGAACCGAATGCGCTCGCGCGTCTTCGGATCGGTCTGAAGCGCGTCGGCCAGTTCCTGCAGATAGCGCGCGTTGAGCAGATACCAGGCAGCCGCGAACGCATGCGCCGGCGACGCCTTCCATGCATCGCCGCTGAAGCGGCGGTCCTTCAGTTCGGGCGATTCGAGCTTCGCGGCGGCCGCCTGCTGCATCAGCGTCATGCAATCGCGCGCGTAGTCGGCCTGCAGCGTCTGCAGCCGTTCGGGCGGAATCGCCGCAACCGGCAGCTTCAGCCCCGCGAACGGCGACGCCATGCTGCCCAGATCGGGCATCGACGGCACCTGGAACGGAAACGAAGTCGGGAACTGGAATGTCGCGAACGGATTGACGGTGGCCGACGCAGTCGCGGCGCGCGCCGGATCTGCAAAACCGCGCCACGCGCTCAACCACGATTCGAACATCTGCTGCATCGGCTGGGCGGCCGGATCGAAGCCGGTGCTGCCCGTGGAAGTGCCCGCCTGAGCGGACGTCGACGAATTTTTCGATGCTGTCATTACCTGCCTTACCGGTGATTCGTGAGCGTCTATCGTGAAATCCTGCTCGCGCGCGGCGTGCCGGCTGCGAGCCGGGCCGTCATGCTCTGGAGAGGCGTCTCCAGATTCTGCCGCAGTGCGGTATTTTTATCATTATCGTTTTCCCCATGTGAAGCGCCATGTCAAACCGCTGAACATTTCCGCACAGAGATAATCCGTGCGCAACAGACGGGACAAGGGTTTCGGCGAAACATAAAACATTTTGGTCGACTTGACTTCGGGATTTTTCATTCGGCTGCGCATGCAACGCCGCATTGCCGTCTAAATATCGAGATAACCGATTTCGCGACGCAACAAAACCATGCGCGCATGCGCATGCGTCAATCGGCCAGCCAGATCGCCGCCGCCATGCGGCCCGTCACGCGGTCGCGCCGGTACGAATAGAAGCGCGCGCGTTCGGTGACCGTACAGGCGGTCCCGCCGCTCACGTGCGCCACGCCGGCACGCGCGAGGCGCAGGCGCGCGAGCGCATGGAGATCGGCGAGAAACTTGCCGGGCGCGCCGTCGATCGCGACGAACGCACGACGGGTTTCATCATGCTCCGACTGCGGGGCCGTGTCGAGAAACGCGTCGCGCACGTCGGCGCCGACCTCGAACGCCTGCGGGCCGATCGCCGGCCCGAGGTACGCATGAAGCGTGTCCGTCGCGCCGCCCGCGAGTGCCGCGACGCGCGCCGCGGTCTGCTCGACGATGCCGGCCGCGAGCCCGCGCCAGCCCGCATGCGCGGCGCCGACCGCGCGGCCCTGCGCGTCGCACAGCAGCACGGGCAGGCAGTCGGCCACCATCACGACGCAGACGGCGCCCATCCGGTCCGTGACGCTCGCGTCGGCCCGCACCGGCGCCGCAGCCGCGGGCGCCGCCGCGATCACTTCGTCCGCGCGCACGATCTGCGCGCCGTGAACCTGCTCGAGCCATGCCGCGCTCGACTGGCCCGCCAGCGCGAGCAAGCGCGCGCGATTCGCGGCGACATGGACGGGATCGTCACCGGTATGCAGGCCGAGATTCATCCCGCCCGCCAACGCGGCACCGTCCTGCCAGCGCCCGTACGGGCCTTCGCTCACGCCGCCGTCGCGCGTCGTGATCAGCGCGCGCACGCGCGGCGACACCTGCCAGTCGGGCTGCACGCAGTCCTGCCACGTCAACGGCGCCAGGTTCGTCATCGGCACTCACTCCTCCTCATCGTCCAGGTACGGCTCATCGTCGTGATACTCGCCGCCGAAATCGTCATCGTCGTAGACACCGTCGTCGTCGTCGAATTCCTCGTCGCCCTGCCCGAAGCCGAGCGCCGCGACGAGTGCGTTCATGTCGTCCGGCAACGGGCAGCGCCACTGCATCGCCTTGCCGGTGACCGGATGCACGAGGCCGAGCCGCCATGCATGCAGCGCCTGTCGCGCGAACCCGTCCGGCAGCGGCGCGACCGAGCGCTTGCCGCGCGCGCGTCCGTAGACGGGATCGCCGAGCAACGGGTGCCCGGCATGCGCGCAGTGCACGCGGATCTGATGCGTGCGGCCGGTTTCGAGGTCGCACTGGATCGCCGAAACCGGCTGACGTTGCCACACGCATGTGTCAACCGTGCGGAAATGCGTGCGCGCGGGCTTGCCCGACGCGCCCGTGACGACAGCCATGCGCGTACGCTCGCGCGGATCGCGGCCGATCGGCGCGTCGATCGTGCCTTCCTCGGGCATCGTGCCCCACACGAGCGCGAAATAGCGGCGCTTCACCGTGCGGGCCTGCAGCTGGCGCACGAGGTCCGTCTGCGCGGCCAGCGTGCGTGCCACCACCATCAGGCCGGAGGTCTCCTTGTCGAGCCGGTGGACGATCCCCGCGCGCGGCAGGCCGGCCGCCGCGTCGCCGTAGCGATGCAGCAGGCCGTTCAGGATCGTGCCGCTCCAGTTGCCGGCCGCCGGGTGCACGACGAGGCCGGCCGGCTTGTTGATGACGACGAGCGCGTCGTCCTCGTAGATGACGTCGAGCGGCACGGGTTCCGGCGTGAACGCGAGCTGCTCGGGAAGCAGGTCGGGCACGAGCTCGATCTTCGCGCCGAGCGGCACCGGCTGACGGATCTTCGCGGGCGCGCCGTCGAGCAGCACGCGCTGCGCCTCGATCCAGCTCTGCAGGCGGCTGCGGGAGAATTCGGGGAACAGCTGGGCGAGCGCCTTGTCGAGGCGTTCGCCCGCGAGCGACAGCGGCACTTCGACGACGCGCGGCGCGTCATCACCCGCCGCGGACGGCGCCACGGGCGGTTGCAATACGTCGCCGGTCAGATCGTCATCGAGGGAATCCCCCGAGGCAGCGTCGGCGGGCCGACCGCTTGGGCTATAATCTTCGCGATTTGGTGTGCCCGGCTGGGCATTCTGCGAACTTGAACGGGTCATTTAGACTGGGTCACCGAGACTTGAAGCTAGGACATGCGAGCATGATGAATTCGACCAAACGTACGGCCAGAACCGTCGCCGCCCGGGCTGCGGCGGTAGCGGCCGCGGCCCTCATCGCCGGCTGCCACGGCTTGCCGCAGAAGCAGGACGAGACGGCTACCTGGTCGAACAACAAATTATACTCAGAGGCCCAGGACGCACTGTCCGGCGGCGACTGGGGCAAGTGCGCGAAATATTTCGAATCGCTGCAAGGTCGCGATCCGTTCGGCCATTTCGCGCAACAGGCGCAGATCAACGTTGCATACTGCAACTGGAAGGATAACGAAGCGGCAGCCGCCGACCAGGCCGTCGACCGCTTCATCCAGCTCCACCCCGATCATCCGGATATCCCGTACGCGTACTACCTGAAGGGGATGATCCACTTCAACGACGATCTGGGCCTGTTCGGCCGCTTCTCCGGCCAGGACATGAGCGAACGCGATCCGCAGGCGCTGCGCGAATCGTACGATGCGTTCAAGGTCGTCGTCGACCGCTTCCCGAAGAGCAAGTACGCGCCCGACGCGGCTGCACGGATGCGCTACATCGTCAACGCGCTCGCGTCGCACGAAGTGCACGCGGCCGACTACTACTACCGTCGTGGCGCGTATGTCGCGGCCATCAACCGCGCGCAGCTCGCGATCAAGGACTACAAGGGCGCGCCGGCGATCGAGGACGCGCTGCACATCATGATCCTGTCGTACGGCAAGCTGAACCAGCCGCAACTCGCCGAGGACACGAAGCGCGTGCTCGCGGGCACGTTCCCCGACAGCCCGTATGTGACCGGCCATTCGCGCCCCGGTGCGAAGAAGTCGTGGTGGCAGTTCTAAAGCGCTGCGCGACGCAACGCCAGTTGCACGAACAAAAAACCCGGCCATCGAGCCGGGTTTTTTGTTGGCGCCGCATTGCGGCGGCACAGGCGCGGTCGCGCGGCGGTCGCCGCGCGCGCCGTCACATGCGTTTTTCCGAGCGGTGCTCGTCGAAGAAGTCCTGGACGACCGCGATCTCGCGGGTCCGCTTGAACGGCGGCAAGCTCTGCCAGATCCGGCGCCCGTAAGGCTTGTCGACGAGCCGCGTGTCGCAGATCATCAGCACGCCGCGATCCGTCTCCGCACGAATCAGCCGGCCCGCGCCCTGCTTCAGCGTAATCACGGCCTGCGGCAACTGGTGCACGGCGAACGGGCTCAAGCCCTTCTTCGTCAGCGCGTCGAGCCGCGCGGCCAGCACCGGATCGTCGGGCGGTGCGAACGGCAGCTTGTCGATCACGACGAGCGACAGCGCGTCGCCGCGCACGTCGACGCCTTCCCAGAAACTCTGGCTGCCGACCAGGATCGCGTTGCCATACGCGCGGAAGCGATCGAGCAGCTCGGTGCGGCTCGCATCGCCCTGCACGAGCAGCGGCGTATTCCAGCCGCGCGATTCGATCACGTCGCGCAGCTTCGACGCGATCCGGTCGACCGCGCGCAACGTCGTGCACAGCATGAACACGCCGCCGCCGGACGCCTCGATCGCCGGCAGCGCGGCATCGAAGACGGCATCGGTAAATGCGGGCGAAGACGGCTGCGGCAGGTTGCGAGGCACGTACAGCAGCCCCTGCGACTGGTAGTCGAACGGGCTCGCGAGCGTCATCGAACGACGCGAGCTGAGGCCCATCTGCGCCGCGTAGTGCGTGAAATCGCCGCGCACCGACAACGTGGCCGACGTGAACACCCATGCACGCGGCACGCCCGCGCGCTGCTTCGCAAAGATCGGCGCAACCGACAGCGGCGTTTCGTGCAACTGGACGGTATGCGCGAACACCTCGACCCAGCGCACCTTCTCGTTCGGATCGCCGTCGGACGCCACCTTGTCGCCGGCCGCTGCCGCATCGGCCTTCGCGGCCGCCTCCGCCGCGCCGGGCGCGACCCAGCCGGCCAGCAGGTCCTGCAATTCGCGTGCGCGCCGCAGGCATGCACCGAGCGACTCCGCCCGTTCGGCCTGGCTCGCGAGCGCCGACGCGAGCGCATCGAGCGCCGCCTCGAGCGCGTCGAGCGCGCCGAACATCGGATGATCGTCGCCGAGCTGGGCGAGCGACATGCGGACGATCTGGTCGTTCGCGAACGCGAGGCGCAAGTCGCGCGCCGCCCGTTCGAGATCGCCGCCGAGCTTCACCCACTCGACCGCGTCGCGCGCATGGCTCAGGCCTTCGGCCACCGTGTCGCGCGCGAGCTCGAGGATCTGCGTCGTCGACAGCGTCTCGCCGAAGAACAGCGTCGCCGTCTCCGGCAACTGGTGCGCTTCGTCGAAGATGATCGTGTTCGCGTTCGGCAGCAGTTCGGCCATCCCCGTGTCGCGCAGCATGATGTCCGCGAAGAACAGGTGGTGGTTGACGACGACGACGTCGGCCTGCTGTGCCTCGCGCCGTGCCTGCATCACGAAGCACTCCTTGTAGTGCGGGCACTCCTGGCCGAGGCAGTTGTCGCGCGTCGACGTGACCATCGACCACACGGGTGCCGTTTCCGGCACGCTCGCGAGTTCGGCCTTGTCGCCGCTCTTCGTGAGCTTCGCGAAGCGGACGATTTCCTGCAGGTAGGCCGTGTCCTGCCGCGACGGCAGGCGGCCGTTGTCGGCCGTGCGTTGCAGGTAGTAGTGGCACAAGTAGTTTGCGCGACCCTTGAGCATCGCGACCGTCACCGGCACCGCGAGCGCGTTGCGCACGGTCGGGATGTCGCGCTGGAACAACTGGTCCTGCAGGTGCTTCGTGCCGGTCGACACGATCACCTTGCCGCCCCACAGCATCGCGGGCACGAGATACGCGTAGGTCTTGCCGGTACCCGTACCGGCCTCGACGATCAGCGTGTTGTCGCCTGCGTCGCTGTCGGACTCGGCGGCCGCGGCATCGTCCGCCGCCGGCCCGGCCGTCTTGTCGCCGTCGCCGAGGCGGCGCGCCGGCCGCTTGCGGGTTTCGAAGATCTCGGGTTCGGGCATCCGGCGCGCGGACGCTTCCATCGCGGACGCAACCGCACGCGCCATCTCGATCTGCGACGTACGCGGCCGATAGCCGTCGAGCGCGCGCGCCAGCAACCCGCCTTCGCCGAAGATCGTGTCGAGTTCGTCGACGCGCTTGCGGCTCAGCTCGAAGGTGCCTTCGGGCGCACGAACGCGCCCGGCGGACGACGCGTCTCGCCGGGCATCGGGGGTGGCTTCAAGCGGTGAATTCAAGGCAAGCGTTCCTGTGTCCAGCGCCCGAGCGGCGCCGGCGCTTGCCAGGCCGCGCTCAGGCGCGCTTATCCGGTTCCAGCTGCGATTGCAGCAAAATGATTTTGTCCTTGGCTGCCAGCTTTTCCTTCTTCAGCCGGTGCAGCGTGATGTCGTCGATGTCGGAGTGTCCTTCCTTCAGCTCGATCTCCCGAGCGAGCTGCTGGTGCTGCTCCTGCAATGCAGCCAAACGGTTGTGCAATTCCTGCTGCTGTTCCGTGAGACGGTTTTGCATGTTTGCCTCCTCATCGAAGCAGCGCGCCGGCTGGCGTGCCAACGCGCACGAGACTGATCCCGATCAATCCAACACGTTACTGCCCCTGCTGTTGCTGCTGCTTGGCCTTCTCGGCCGCTTCCTGCTGACGCCGCTCGACATCGGCCTTGTGCTGCGCGGCTTCCTTCTGCTTCTGCTCGTAGCGCACAGCGTTGTCCGCCCGCTCCTGCGCCTTCTGCGCCGCCTGCTGGTGCGCCTGGTCGAGCTTGCGCTGGAAGTCGGCCTGCTTCTGGTCGTATGCCTGCTTGCTCGCCGCGCGCTGCGGCCCTTCCGCGCCGCGCTGTGCCTGCTTCAGCGCATTCTGCTCCTGCTTGTCGCGGAACGCAGCCGCGTTCGCCGCGTCGTTCGCCGCGCGCTGCGGCGCTTCCGCCGCATTCTGCGCCTGCTTCAGCGCCTGTTGCTGGTCGCGCTGCTGCGCGCGCACCGCGCGCTGCTCGTCGTTCAGCGCAAGCTGCTCCTGGCGGATGCTCGCCCGCTCGTCGCGCATCTGGTCGCGAGCCTTGCCGAG
The DNA here is from genome assembly GCF_949752865.1 of Burkholderia sp. IT-111MI5. Taxonomy (NCBI): domain Bacteria; kingdom Pseudomonadati; phylum Pseudomonadota; class Betaproteobacteria; order Burkholderiales; family Burkholderiaceae; genus Burkholderia; species Burkholderia sp. IT-111MI5. Next base: position 8,731 of record NZ_CATKIF010000016.1, read on the forward strand.
ACAGTGATTGACGAAGAACTTGCTGTAGCAATCGTGCTCGGCCACCGCATAACGATAATCGTTTTCCGCGGAGCGCTGATTGAGCACTTTTTGACGGGCGTCGAAATCCGGTGCGGCTGTGGCCGTAGCGGGTGCGGCTGCGACGGCTTCCGGCGCGGTTGCGTCGGAAGCCTGCGCGAACGCACCGGAAGGCCCGGCAGACAAAGCCGCGGCGAGCGCTGCGCCGAGCGCGGCGAGAGAAATGCGGGAAGTTGGCAACGTCGTAGGAAAGCTGCGGGACATGTGTCAAATTCTATCACCCCCGGCTGGGCGCTCCGCCATTTATGGCAAAATGCCCCGCTTCACCCACCCGCGGCATCTGGCCCGTCGGGCCGCCGTGCAGCCTGCCGCTCCGGGCCTGCCGGCCCGCGCCGCGATTTCAGCAGGCAGATCATCCACGACATGACGGAAACCGTAGCACTCAAGATCGTACAGCGCATCGCCACCGAACTGTCCGTCCAGCCGCGCCAGGTCGCGGCGGCCGTGCAACTCCTCGACGAAGGCTCGACCGTTCCGTTCATTGCCCGGTACCGCAAGGAAGTGACCGGCAACCTGGACGACACGCAGCTGCGCCAGCTCGAGGAACGCCTCCTGTATCTGCGCGAACTCGAGGATCGCCGCGCGGCGATCCTGTCGAGCATCGACGAACAGGGCAAGCTGACCGACGAACTGCGTGCCGCGATCGACGCGGCCGACAGCAAGCAGGTGCTCGAAGACCTCTATCTGCCGTACAAGCCGAAGCGCCGTACGCGCGCGCAGATCGCCCGCGAAGCCGGCCTCGAGCCGCTCGCGCAGGCGCTGCTCGCGAACCCGCTGCTCGACCCGCAGGCCGAGGCGGCCGCGTATGTCGACGCCGACAAGGGCGTCGCCGACGTGAAGGCCGCGCTCGACGGCGCACGCGACATCCTGTCCGAACAGTTCGGCGAGACGGCCGAGCTGCTCGGCAAGCTGCGCGACTACCTGCACAACCAGGGCGTCGTGTCGTCGGCTGTCGTCGAGGGCAAGGAAAACGAGGAAGGCGAGAAATTCCGCGACTATTACGACTACGCGGAAACGATCAAGACCGTGCCGTCGCACCGCGCACTCGCACTGTTCCGCGGCCGCAACGCGGGCGTGCTGACGGTCAAGCTCGGCCTCGGCGAAGAGCTCGACGCGCAGGTGCCGCATCCCGGCGAGGCGATGATCGCGCGCCATTTCGGTATCGCGAACCAGAACCGCCCGGCCGACAAATGGCTGTCCGACGTATGCCGCTGGTGCTGGCGCGTGAAGGTGCAGCCGCATATCGAGAACGAACTGCTCACGCAACTGCGCGAAACCGCCGAAACCGAAGCGATCCGCGTGTTCGCGCGCAACCTGAACGACCTGCTGCTCGCGGCACCGGCCGGCCCGAAGGCCGTGATCGGTCTCGACCCCGGCCTGCGCACCGGCGTGAAGGTCGCGGTCGTCGACCGCACCGGCAAGGTACTCGCGACCGACACGATCTACCCGCACGAGCCGCGCCGCGACTGGGACGGCTCGATCGCGAAACTCGCGCGCATCGCCGCGCAGACGCAGGCCGAACTGATCAGCATCGGCAACGGCACCGCGTCGCGCGAAACCGACAAGCTCGCGAGCGAACTGATCGCGAAACACCCCGAGCTGCGCCTGCAGAAGATCGTCGTGTCGGAAGCCGGCGCGTCGGTCTACTCGGCGTCCGAGCTCGCGGCGAAGGAATTCCCGGAGCTCGACGTGTCGCTGCGCGGCGCCGTGTCGATCGCGCGCCGCCTGCAGGACCCGCTCGCCGAGCTCGTGAAGATCGAGCCGAAGGCGATCGGCGTCGGCCAGTACCAGCACGACGTGAACCAGCGCGAACTCGCCCGCTCGCTCGACGCGGTCGTCGAGGATTGCGTGAACGCGGTCGGCGTCGACGCGAACACGGCATCGGCCCCGCTGCTCGCACGCGTGTCGGGCCTGAACGCGACGCTCGCGCGCAACATCGTCGACTACCGCGATGCGAACGGCCCGTTCCCGTCGCGCGAGCACCTGCGCAAGGTGCCGCGCCTCGGCGACAAGACGTTCGAGCAGGCCGCCGGCTTCCTGCGCATCAACGGCGGCGAAAATCCGCTCGACCGCTCGTCGGTGCACCCGGAAGCCTATCCTGTCGTCGAGCGGATGCTCGCGAAGATCAGCAAGCGCATCGACGACGTGCTCGGCAACCGCGAGGCGCTGTCGGGCCTGTCCCCTGCGGAATTTGTCGACGAACGTTTCGGCTTGCCGACCGTGCGCGACATCCTGTCCGAACTGGAGAAGCCGGGCCGCGATCCGCGCCCGGAATTCAAGACGGCGACGTTCCGCGAAGGCGTCGAGAAGGTATCGGATCTCGTGCCGGGCATGACGCTCGAAGGCGTCGTGACGAACGTCGCCGCGTTCGGCGCGTTCGTGGATATCGGCGTCCATCAGGACGGCCTCGTCCACGTGTCCGCGATGTCGACGAAGTTCATCAAGGACCCGCACGAAGTCGTGAAGGCCGGCCAGGTCGTCAAGGTGAAGGTGATCGACGTCGACGTGAAGCGCCAGCGCATTGCGCTGACGATGCGCCTCGACGACGATGCGGCAGCACCCGGCATGTCGTCGCGCGGCAGCCAGGATCGCGGCAACGCGGGGCGCGGTGCCGCCCGCCCGCCGCGTTCGCGCGAGCCGGAACCGGCCGGCGCGATGGCCGCGGCATTCGCGAAGCTGAAGCGCTGAGCACGCGAAAGCCGTCGACGCACGCAAAGCCCGCCGCAAGGCGGGCTTTTTTATTGCTGCCGCGAACGCACACGACTCGACGCTCGCTGGCGCCTGCGCGCACGCATTCGGCTATCTGACTGGATGGTTTGGCTTGTGCGGAACACGCAGCGCGAGGCGGCTGCGTTTGCTTTGCGTTTGCAGCCGGCGCGATGCGAACGATCGCGGCAGGCCTCGGCGGTCGACAGACGCGGCGCGCGGCCAGGAAGCCCGCGCGCCGCGCCCGCTCAGATCTCGATCTTCGTGCCGAGCTCGACGACGCGATTCGCCGGAATCGAGAAGAAGTCGGTCGGCTTCGCGGCGTTCTGATGCATCCACGCGAACACGCGCTCGCGCCAGATCGACATACCGGGCAGATGCGTCGGCACGACCGTTTCGCGCGCGAGGAAGAACGACGTATCCATCAGCTCGAACGTCATGTCGTGCGCGCGGCCGAATTCCTCGAGCACGGCCTTCACGTCCGGCGTCTCGTTGAAACCGTACTCGGCCTTGACGATGTACAGCCCGCCGCCCGCATCGCGCGAGCTCAGGCGCTTGTCGTCGCGCACGTAAGGAAAATCGCGCGTGACGAACGTCAGGAAAATGGTGCGCTCGTGCAGCACCTTGTTGTGCTTCAGGTTGTGCAGCAGGCTGACTGGCACGAGCTTGTCGTTGCCGGTCAGGTAGATCGCGGTGCCCGACACGCGATGCGGCGGATGCGCGAGCAGCCCCTGCAGGAACGGCTCGAGCGGAATGCCGTCGGCCGCCGTGCGCTCCTTGACGATGTGGCGCCCCTTGTACCAGGTCATCAGCAGGAAGAACAGCAACGCGCCGATGCCGAGCGGCAGCCAGCCGCCCTGCGCGACCTTCAGCAGGTTCGCGCCGAAAAAGCCGAGGTCGATCGCGAGGAACACCGCGATGATCGCGCCGACCAGCAACCGGTTCCAGTTCCACACCTTCACCATCACGACGCATGCGAGCACGGTTGTGATCACCATCGTCGCCGTCACCGCAATGCCGTACGCGGCCGCGAGGTTGTCGGAGCTCTTGAAGCCGACCACGATGCAGAGGATCACGAACAGCAGCAGCCAGTTCACGACCGGCACGTAGATCTGGCCGATCGCGAGTTCCGACGTATGCAGCACCTTCATGCGCGGCACGTAGCCGAGCTGGATCGCCTGCGACGTCAGCGAATATGCACCCGAGATCACGGCCTGCGACGCGATCACGGTCGCAACCGTCGACAGCACGACGAGCGGCAGCAGCCCCCATTCGGGCGCCAGCAGGAAGAACGGGTTCTCGATCGCCTTCGGGTTCTGGATCAGCAGCGCGCCCTGGCCAAAGTAGTTCAGCACGAGCGACGGCATCACGAGCCCGTATGCAGCGAGGCGAATCGGCTTCGCGCCGAAGTGACCCATGTCCGCGTAGAGCGCTTCCGCACCGGTCAGCACCAGCACGACCGAGCCGAGCACGACGTAGGCCTGCAGCAGGTGATCGGCCATGAACGACGCTGCGTAGTACGGATTGATTGCCGCGATGATGCCCGGCACGCGCACGATGTGGTACACGCCGAGCGCCGCGATCACGACGAACCACAGCACCATGATCGGACCGAACAGCTTGCCGACCAACGCGGTGCCGTGGCGCTGGATCCAGAACAGCGCGATCAGGATCACGATCGTGATCGGCAGCACGAGGTGCGACAGGTGCGGCGTCGCGATTTCGAGACCTTCGACGGCCGACATCACCGAGATCGCCGGCGTGATCACCGCGTCCCCGTAGAACATGCATGCGCCGAATATCCCGAGCGCCATCAGCGCACCCGCGACGCGGGTTTTCGAGTCGAGCGGCCGCAGCGACAGCGCCATCAGCGCGAGCACGCCGCCTTCGCCGTTGTTGTCTGCCCGCATCACGAACAGCAGGTACTTGACGCCGACCACCAGGATGATCGCCCAGAACAGCAGCGAGATCACACCGAGAATCGAGCTTTCGGTCAGCGGAATGCCGTGCGCGGGGCTGAACGCCTCCTTGAGCGAATACAGCGGGCTGGTGCCGATGTCGCCGAACACGACGCCGATGGCTGCTATCGCTAGCGCCCGCATCGAGTGTTGTTGCGTCGAGTGCGGCGCGTGTGCTGCGTCGGTCGCGTGGATCGTGTCGTTCATATGAAGCGTAATAATCGGGTCCGGGTCGGACAAAACGAGCGCTATTCTACTCGCGCCCCCGTGAAACGCCGCCCTGCTCTGTTGCCGTGAAACCACGTGATCCACGCTGCGCATGCAATCCGGCGCGAGCTGTGGCAGGGCTGCCATCATAGCCGGGGCGGCGCCGTCTGCCTACCGGATACGCAGCGCACACCGCGCCGCACAAACGGTGCCGCAACGAAAAACGGCGCCGCAAGCGGCGCCGTACAAGGCTTTCCTTCGATCGGCCGGCCGCTTACGCGCCCGAACCGTCGCGCTGCGCGCGACCGCGCTTGATCCATGCCTCGAGGTTGTGCGGGCGAACCGTGTCCCATTCTTCGAACGGCTGATGAATCCACGGATTCGTCGGCAGATATTGCGTGTGATAGTCGGGCTTGACCTTCGAGCAACCCTTGTACCAGAGCACGGCCGAACGCACGGCCGTCACGGCCGGATAACGCTCCTTCAGGTGCTCCTGCACGCGCGCGAGCGTGACGCCCGAATCGACGAGATCGTCGACCAGCAGCACGTTGCCCGCGAGGTTGCCGCGCGTCATCGTGATGTACTGCGCGATGTCGAGGTCGCCCTGCTCGGTGCCGGCCGCTTCCCGGTACGAACTCGTCGCGAGGATCGCGAGCGGCACGTCGTAGATGCGCGACAGTTGATCGCCGACGCGCAGGCCGCCGCGCGCGAGACACAGGATCTGGTCGAACTTCCAGCCCGATGCATGCACCTCGAGCGCGAGCAGCTCGATCAGACGATGATATTCGTCCCAGCCTACCCACAGGTTCTTGTCATCGTTGCGCGGATCGGTCATCAAGTCTGCCGCCGTCATCGTGATTTGCTGCGTCATCTGGGGTTACACCTTGAACGGATGGCGGAGCAGGATCGTTTCGTCGCGGTCCGGGCCCGTCGACACCATGTCGACCGGCACGCCAGCCACTTCCTGGACGCGGCTCAGGTAGGCCTGCGCGTTCGCCGGCAGTGCTTCCCACGTCTTGATGCCGACCGTGCTTTCCTTCCAGCCGGAGAACGTTTCGTACACGGGCTCGCAACGGGCCACATCGGCCGCGCCGCGCGGCAGGATGTCCACATCCTTGCCGTCGATCTTGTAGCCGACGCACAGCTTGACTTCGTCGAGGCCGTCGAGCACGTCGAGCTTCGTCATGCACAGGCCCGACACGCCGTTGATCTGGATCGAGCGGCGCAGCGCGGCCGCATCGAGCCAGCCCGTGCGGCGCGGACGGCCGGTGACGGAACCGAATTCCTTGCCGACGTTCGCGAGCGTGACGCCGACCTGGTCCTGACGCTGCGGGTTGTCCGCATCGTACAGTTCGCTCGGGAACGGGCCCGAACCGACGCGCGTGCAATACGCCTTCGTGATGCCGAGGATGTAGTTGAGCTTCTGCGGACCGACGCCCGCGCCGGCCGACGCCGCACCCGCGACGCAGTTGCTCGACGTGACGAACGGATAGGTGCCATGATCGATGTCGAGCAGCGTGCCTTGCGCGCCTTCGAACAGCAGGTTCTGGCCCGCGTTGTTCGCGTCGTACAGGCGGCGCGACACGTCGGCCACCATCGGCTTCAGGCGGTCGGCATAGCCGAGCATCGTGTCGAGCGTGGCCTGGAAGTCGACGGCCGCGCCACCCAGGTACTGGGTCAGCACGAAGTTGTGGAAATCGAGGTTTTCGCGCAGGCGGTCGGCGAAGGTCTTCGCGTCGAACAGGTCCTGCACGCGCAGCGCGCGGCGGCCGACCTTGTCTTCGTACGCGGGGCCGATGCCGCGGCCCGTCGTGCCGATCTTGCCCGCGCCCTTGCGCGCTTCGCGCGCCTGGTCGATCGCGATGTGGTACGGCAGGATCAGCGTCGCGGCTTCGGAAATGAACAGACGGTCGCGCACGTTCACGCCGGCTTCTTCGAGCTCGCCGATTTCCTTGAACAGTGCTTCGGGGGACAGGACGACGCCGTTGCCGATGTAGCAGGCGACGCCTTCACGCATGATGCCCGACGGAATGAGGCGCAAGATCGTTTTCTTGCCGCCGATGATGAGGGTGTGGCCGGCGTTGTGACCGCCCTGGAAACGCACGACGCCCTGAGCGTGGTCCGTCAGCCAGTCGACGATCTTGCCCTTGCCTTCATCACCCCATTGAGTTCCCACAACGACGACATTGCGCCCGGGAGTCACGTTCACTGCGCTGGCAGACATGTTGATTCGTTAGCTGGTTAAAAACGTATTCTACCTATGTTCGCGGGCGTTTCCGAATTTTTCCGTTTCGCTTCAACGATATGCACGCCGAAGCACGGCCCGCGAACGCCTGTTTATCGGGGTTCGACCACCCATGCGCCGTTGCGCTCGACGAGCGAACGGTCGCATGCGAACTCGTCGAGCACGTGGTCGTGGCCCGGCAGTGCCTGGATCACGACCTCGCCCGCATCGCGCAGCGCCGCGACGGCCGCGCCCAGCGCGTCGTCCTGCGCCCACGGCGCGAGAATCGCGGTGCCGCGCGCCTCGACCGGCGAAATCCGCGCGAGCTCGCGCAGGTCGAGCGAGAAGCCCGTGGCCGGACGGGCACGGCCATATGCCTGACCCACGTGGTCGTAGCGGCCGCCGCGTGCGATCGCGTTCGGCACGCCGTCGATGTACGCGCTGAACATCGCGCCGCTGTGGTACGCGTAGCCGCGCAGGTCGGCGAGATCGATCGCCACTTCGGCGCCCTTCGCCTGCGCGGCGAGCTGCGCCAGATCGTCGAGCGCCCGCGTGATTTCGGGCAGCACCGGCAGCCGTGCACGCGCCTCGGCGAGCACGCTCGCGTCGCCGTAAAGGCTCGGCAGCGCGCGCAGCGCTGCGCGCGTATCGGCACCGAGATCGTCGGTGAGTTCGTTCAGCAGCGGCACGTCCTTGCCCGACAGCGCGTCGTACAGCGACTCGCCGCGCTCGGCGGCCTGTGCATCGCGCGCCAGCAGCGCCGCGAGCACGCCCGCATGGCCGAGGTCGAGACGGATGCGCGACAGGCCCGCGAGATGCAGTGCGTCGAGCATCAGTTGCTGGATCTCGAGATCGGCTTCCAGCCCGGCATGCCCGTAGATTTCGGCACCGATCTGGATCTGCTCGCGCGTCGCGTGCAGGCCGCGCGGACGCGTATGCATCACGTGGCCCGCATAGCAGAGGCGCGTCACGCCCTGACGGTTCAACAGGTGCGCGTCGATCCGCGCGACCTGCGGCGTGATGTCCGCGCGCAGGCCGAGCGTGCGACCCGACAGCTGGTCGACCAGCTTGAAGGTGCGCAGGCGCAGATCGGCGCCGCCGCTCGTCAGCAGCGACTCGAGATACTCGAGCAGCGGCGGCATCACCATTTCGTAGCCGTACGAACGGAAACGGTCGAGCAGCCTGCGGCGCAGCTCCTCGATCTTGCGCGCTTCCGACGGCAGTACGTCGGCGATATTCTCGGGAAGTAACCAGGTCGACATCGGTACGGTCCTACGACGGGAAACAGCGCGCGACACGCGCGCCGCAATATGAATCGAAAATTCGGAATCGGGCGGGACGAACGGCGGACGCGCCGTCCGGATCAAGTGGCGAGCAGCAGCAGTACGAGCCCGAGCACCATCACGATCAGCCCGCCGATCCGGATATGATGCGGCGGCCGCTCAGCTATTCTACGAAACGTGTCGCGCCAGGCGACGGGAAACACGAAGGGAAACGCTCCCTCGATGATCAGCATCAGCGCTACTGCGAGCAACAACGAGCCAGCCAGGTCCATGCGAGCGACGGCGCCGCTCGACGCGGCGCCCCAAGGTCAGTGTTTGCGGGGAGCAGGCGCCGACGGTGCGGCACCGCCCGTCGGGCTGCGCATGAAGCGGAAGAACTCGCTGTCGGGATCGACGACGATGATGTCGTTGCGCTTGAACGTCTTCCGGTAGGCCTGCAGGCTCGCGTAGAACTGATAGAACTGCGGATCGCGGCCGAACGCGTCGGCGGCAATCGTCGCGGCCTTCGCGTCGCCCTCGCCCTTGATCGTCTGCGCGGATTTGTACGCGTTCGCGAGCACGGCCTGCTGTTCGCGTTCGGCGTCGGCCTTGATCTGCTCGACGTCGGACGCGCCTTCCGCACGCACCTGTGCCGCCTGATCGCGCAGCGCGCCGATCATCCGCTGATAGACGGCATCCGTCTGCGCAGCCGGCAAGTCGACGCGCGTCAACTGGACGTCGACCACGTCGACGCCGAAACCGGACGCTTTCGCCTTCGCCGCGTCGCGGGCTGCGTCGGCGATCGCGCGCTGGCCGCCGAGGGCATCGTCGAGCGCACGCTTGCCGAACGCGTCGCCGAGCGCGCTCTTCAGCACACCGGCCAGGCGTTCGGTAGCCGCCGCCGGATCGCCGCCCGTCGCCGTGAAATATTTCAGCGGATCGCTGATCCGGTACTTCACCGCATACGCGACGAGCAGGTCGTGCTTGTCTTCCGTTGCCAGTTGCAGCGGATCGGACGACTCGAGCGATTGCAGGCGCGTGTCGATCAGCGTGGCCGTCTGCAGTGGCGGCGGCAGCTTGAAATGGATACCGGGGCCGGCGAGTTCGGGCTGCGCGCCGTCGCGGCCCGACAGCACGGCCGTATGGCGCGGATCGACGGTCAGGACCGTCGAGGACGCCGCGAAGGCAACGATCACGATTGCGACGACGAGCGCAATGATTCGGTTCATGTTCTGCGCTCCCGTTACTTCAGATCGTCTTCACGCGACCGGCTGCGGAACGCTTCGCGCGATGATCGCAGCACGTCGGTGCCCGACGCGGCGGCGGCCGGTGCCGCGCTCGCGGGTACGGCCGCCGACGGCGCGACCGCCGCCGGTGCGGACGCCGCATCGGGCGCGGTTGCGCCGGTGGACGTCGCGGCGTTTTGCCGCCCCTGCTCGACGAGCTTGTCGAGCGGCAGATACACGACGCTGTTGCCGCCCTTGTTGCCGACGAACACCTTCGTCGCGTTCGAATAGATTTCCTGCATCGTATCGAGGTACATCCGCTCGCGGATCACCGCCGGCGCCTTCGAGTACTGCGCGTAGACCTGCTTGAACCGATCGGCATCGCCTTCGGCTTCCGTGACCACGCGATCGGAATACGCCTTCGCTTCGTCGACGAGCTTCGCGGCATCGCCCTGCGCCTTCGGCAGCAGGTCGTTTGCGTATGCTTGCGCGGCGCGCTTCGCGGCCTCGCGCTCGTCGCGCGCCTTCGCGACTTCACCGTAGGCGGCCTGCGTCTGCTCCGGCGCCGCGACGCTCTGCATCGTGACGGCCGTCACCTCGAGCCCCGACTGGTAGCGGTCGAGATCGCGCTGAATCGCGGCGGAAAGCTGCCCGCGCAGCGCGTCGCGATCCTGGTTCAGCACGTCGGCCGCGCTGCGCGTACCGACGATCGCACGCACCGCGGCCTGCGCGGCCTGCGACACGCTGCGCTCGGGATCGACGCTGCGGAACAGGTAATCGGTTGCCGAACGAATCCGGTACTGGACGATGAAGCGCACGTCGACGATGTCGGCATCGCGCGTCAGCATCGCCGCTTCCTTCACGTTCGCGAGACGCACGACGTTGTTGCGGCCGATCTCGATCGATCGGACCTGCGACGTATCGACGATCTCGTGCGACGCGAACGGATACGGCGCGCGCCAGTGCACGCCCTGGCCGACCGTGCCCGACAGCTTGCCGAGCTGCAGTACGACGCCCGTCTGGCCGTCCTGCACGACGAACAGCCCGCTGCCCGCGTAGACCGCGACCAGCACGCCGATCACGATGCCGACGCCGACCCGCGCAGCCCGTCCGTTGTCGGGACGGAAGCCATTGCCGCCTTTGCCTCCGAAGAGGCCGCTCAGGCGGCGGTTGAAGTTGCGCCACATCTCGTCGAGATCGGGCGGACCTTCGCCGTCGCCGCCTTGCGGACGCTTCGATTCGTTCGCACGGGGACGGGATCCGTCTTTGCCATTGCCTTCGCCGCGTCCCCAGCGGGGATCGTTGATCGACAGCAAGGCGCGCATCCGCCGCCAGGTACTCCGCTCGTTGTATTCGTTCACCAGAGTTTGTTCACCAGATTAGACGCCGGCGAACCGGCCGGGACCGGTTAGCGCCCGTGTTCGGAAATCGTGCGGTCTTCGTGTGATTCAGCGGACGCGCCGTCGAGTGCGCCGTTGGGTAACATCGCGCTGGGAAGGTGTTCCGCGGAGGCAATCTCTGCGATGGCGGCACGCAACGCGTCAAGACCCTGACCGGTGCGTGCGCTCAAAAAGACGCGCGAAATATTACCATATTCGTCCCGCTCGACCGCGTCGCCGCGGGCCGCCAGCTCGGGCACGGCGTCGATCTTGTTGAACACCAGCACCTGCCGGATCGTGTCCGCGCCGATCTCGTGCAGCACGCCGTTAACCTGCTCGATCTGCTCGAGCCTGACCGCACTCGATGCATCGACCACGTGCAGCAGCAGATCCGCGTGGATCGTTTCCTCGAGGGTCGCGCGAAACGCCGCGACGAGCTGGTGAGGCAGCTCGCGGATGAACCCGACCGTATCCGACACGACGATCTGGCCGACCTGGTCGCCGAGGTACACGCGCCGCGACGTCGTATCGAGCGTGGCGAACAGCTGGTCGGCCGCGTAGGCCTGCGCTTTCGTCAGCGCATTGAACAGCGTCGACTTGCCCGCGTTCGTATAGCCGACCAGCGACACCGACATCGTGCCGCTGCGCGCGCGCTGCCTGCGTTGCGTGCTGTGTTGCCGGCGCAGCCGGTCGAGCCGCGACTTCAGCATCTTGATGCGCTCGCCGATCAGCCGGCGGTCGGTTTCGAGCTGGGTTTCGCCGGGGCCGCGCAGGCCGATACCACCCTTTTGCCGTTCGAGGTGGGTCCAGGCGCGAATCAGCCGCGTCGACAGGTATTGAAGCTGCGCGAGCTCGACCTGCAGCTTGCCTTCATGGCTGCGGGCGCGCTGCGCGAAGATATCGAGGATGAGGCTCGTGCGATCGACGACCCGCCTGTTAAGTGCCCGCTCCAGATTACGTTGCTGGGCCGGCGCCAGTGCGTGGTTGAAGATGACGATTTCGACGTTGTGCGTGTCGCAGGCAAGCCGCAGTTCATCGGCTTTGCCGCTGCCGATGAACATCGCGGCATCGGGACTGGCGCGACGACCTGTGAGGGTGACGGCGGGACGGGCCCCCGCGCTGGAGGCGAGAAGACTGAGTTCTTCGAGACTGGCTTCGAAATCGGTCTTGCCGAAATCGATGCCGACGAGCGCTGCGTTGATCAAATTATCGGGTGTCAAGATAAGGCGGCTGGCATCGGTCGCTCGCGGCGACCGGATGCCGGCCGCTGCGATAGGTTAGGACGAAGCTTCCGCGTCCGGGTGGAAATTCACCGGGCGCGCCGGCACGACCGTCGAGATGGCGTGCTTGTAGACCATCTGGGTCACCGTATTACGGAGCAACACGACGTACTGGTCGAACGATTCAATGTTCCCTTGGAGCTTGATGCCGTTGACGAGGTAGATCGAAACGGGAACGTGCTCTTTGCGCAGTGCGTTCAAAAACGGGTCTTGTAACAATTGCCCTTTGTTGCTCATGGCGTACTCCATCTTTTTTTGCAGGTTGATCTGGATTGGCGGGGAAGAAAAAGAGATCCGGCGCCAATCGCTACACTATAGCCGATTTTGCCTGCCCCGCCCGTGGCATAGGCCTTGCGGCCTATCCCTTGCGGGACGCGTGTAACAGGCGTGCTTCAGCCCTTGTCCGCGTACGGATTGTTCGACGAACGGAACTCTATGCGCAATGGAGTCCCGGTCAGCGAGAAAGTTTCGCGGAACCGGTTTTCCAGGTAGCGCTTGTACGTTTCCGTCACGGCGTCGAGCGCGTTGCCGTGGATCACGATGATCGGCGGATTCTGGCCGCCCTGGTGCGCGTAGCGCAGCTTCGGACGCACCGGGCCGCGACGGCGCGGCTGCTGGAACTCGACGGCCTCGATCAGCGCGCGCGTGAGCTTCGGCGTCGGCAGCTTCGCCATCGCCGCCGCGTACGCGTCGTCGACCGAGCGCATCAGCGTGCCGATGCCCGTCTTCTTCGCGGCCGAAATGAAGTGCGATTTCGCGAAGTCGAGGAATTTCAGCTTGCGGGTCAAATCCGCTTTCGCACGATCGCGTGCGTGCTCGTCGAGCCCGTCCCACTTGTTGACGCCGATCACGAGCGCGCGGCCCTGCTCGACGACGAAGCCGGCGATGTGCGCGTCCTGGTCGGAAATGTCCTGCTGCGCATCCAGCAGAAGAATGACGACATTAGCGTCGGAAATCGACTGCAGCGTCTTCACGACCGAGAACTTTTCGATCGCTTCGAACACCTTGCCGCGGCGCCGCAGGCCGGCCGTGTCGATCAACGTGTATTTCTTGCCGTTGCGCTCGAAGTCGACGTAGATCGAATCGCGCGTGGTGCCCGGCATGTCGAACGCGATCACGCGGTCCTCGCCGATCAGCGCGTTCACGAGCGTCGACTTGCCGACGTTCGGCCGGCCGACGATCGCGATCTTGATGCCGCGCGACGGGTCGTTCTCGTCTTCCTCTTCGGGCTGGTCCCTGTATGCGACTTCCAGCGCCTCGTTGATCATGTCGGTCACGCCGTCGCCGTGCGCGGCCGAGATCGCGCGCGGGTCGCCGAGCCCGAGCTCGTAGAAGTCTGTCGCGACCGCCGTGTACTTCATCCCCTCGGCCTTGTTGACGACGAGAAAGATCGGCCGGCCGGTCTTGCGCAGGTAGTCGGCGATCGACTTGTCCTGCGGCGCGAGCCCGTTGCGGCCGTCGACGATGAACACGACGACGTCGGCCTCTTCAACCGCCTGCCGCGTCTGGCGCGCCATCTCGTGCAGGATGCCGTCCTTCGCGACGGGTTCGAAGCCGCCCGTATCGACGACCAGGTACGGCCGCTCGCCGACGCGCCCTTCGCCGTAATGGCGATCGCGCGTCAGGCCCGGCAGGTCGGCAACCAGCGCATCGCGCGAGCGCGTGAGCCGGTTGAACAGCGTGGATTTCCCCACATTGGGGCGCCCAACGAGGGCAATGACCGGTTTCATCTATGTTTTCTACGGTGAAGCGCAGCAGCGGGAGGCCCGCTGCTGCGGGCGGCTGCGCTGAATGAAAATATCACGAATTCGCGCCGCGCCGGATGCGCGCGCCGGGCGCGCGTTGCGCGCCGTCGTCTTTCGTCTCGAACTGCCTTTCAAATACCGAGCGGCCGGGAACACCGGCCGCCTTCATGTCGCGCGGCAAGGGCGCGCGGGACAAGCCCGCCGCACCGCGGCCGCGCATGTTTCGTGCGCGTCAGCGCGGACGGAATCCGTACAGGCCGCCGTCCTTCGTCTGCACGACGAGCGTATTGCCCGCGAGGACCGGTGCAGCCGTAATCGCGCTGCCGTCGGTCTTCATTCGCGCGATGAAGCTGCCGTCTTCGCGCGACAGGAAGTGCACGACGCCCTGGTAGTCGCCCATCACGAGCGCATGCCCGAGCAGGTACGGCACGCCGACGTCACGGCTCTTCAGCTTGTCGTTGCGCCAGAGCTGGTTGCCCGACGCCGCGTCGTACGCCGTCACGACCGACCAGTCGTCGCCGCCGGCGACCACCGAATCGTCCTGTGCGAGGCCGCTGCGGCTCGAGAACGCCTTTTCCCACAGCGGGCGGCCCGAGTTTGCATCGAAGCAGCCGAGCTGACCCTGGAACGTCACCGCGCAGGCTTCCGCGCCCACGAGCGTCGGCGGACCGCTGACGTCGTTGATGCGCTCGACTTCGGTCACGCCCTTCGGAAACGACACGGGCGTCTGCCAGAACGGCTCGCCCGTCTGCAGGTTGATCGCGACGAGACCGCCGCCCGGGAAGCCCGCCAGCACCGCCGCGTCGCCCGCGAACGTCATGCCGGCCGACACGCGCAGGTTCAGCGGCACCGCGCGGTTGCGGTAGTTCCACTTCTGCTCGCCCGTCTGCGCGTTGAAGGCGATCACCTGCCCGTCGATCGTGCGGACGACCACGAGGCCGTTGCCGACGAGCGGCGGCGAGAAGATCTCGCCCTGCACGCTGGTCTTCCACAGTTGCTTGCCGTCCGGGCCCAGCACGAACACGCCGCCCTTCAGTGCGCCGACCGCGGTCAGGTTGCCGTCGCTGCCGACACCGGCCGACAGGTCCGAATCGACCTTCGAGCGCCAGACCGTCTGGCCCGTCTTCGCGTCGATCTTCTCGACCGAACCGTTTTCGCCCGCCGCATAGACGGCGTCGCCAACGGCCACCGGCGAGAACAGGTAGCGTCCGCCCTTGCCGACGCTCGCCTTCCAGACCTGTTGCACGTCCATCACGGGCTTGAACTCGGTGAGCGGCGTCGGCACGCGGCGCGCATCCTTCGACGACGAGCAGGCCGCCAATGCCAGGACAGCCGCCGCGCAGGCAACGGGCACAGCGTAACGTTTCAGCAAATTCATCGGTTAGCGAAGCAGAGTTAAGAGGTTGAGGGGACCGGGGTTCAGCCGCCGAGCGCGTCCAGCTTGAACTGCACGAGCTGGCGCGCGGACTGGTCGTCCTTCGACAGGCCGTCGAGCGCCAGCTTGTAAGCGGCGCGCGCATCGTCGATCTTGCCTTGCGTGGCAAGCAGATCGCCGCGGCGATCGGCCACGAGGCCCTTGAATGCATCGAGCGGCGTACCCGACAGCAGCGCGAGGCCCGCGTCGTATGCCTTCTCGTCGAGCAGCAGCGATGCGAGACGCAGCTTCGCGATCTGCTTGTACTCGTCGTCCTTGGCGTGATCGACGGCCCATTGCAGCTGCGCCTTCGCGCCTGCGGAGTCGCCGGCCGCGTACAGCACCTTCGCGGCCGCGAGCGCCGTCATCTGCGCATACGGCGTGCTGCCGAACTTGTCTTCCATGTCGGCGGCCGCGCGAGCCATCGTCGCCTTGTCGTTCGCGGCGGCGGCCTTCTGGACTTGCTCGTACAGCCCGGACGCCTCGGCAGCCTGACGGCGCTGCCAGTAGTTCCAGCCGTTGAAACCGGCCGCGACGACGAGCGCCGCGAGCACGATCCACGTGGTCAGGTTGCCCCAGCGGGCCCACCACGCCTTGACACTTTCAATCGATTCTTGTTCGTCGTGATAACTCATCGGCGAGCGATTCCTTCCTGTTCAGGCCTTTCTTGTCGAGCGATTGCCAGCGCGATCAGTCGTCGCCGTCTTCGGCGGATGCAACCATCGCATTGATTAGGAATTCGGTCAAGCTTTCGACCGGTACGGTCTGCTGAACGTTCTTTTCCCCGTCTTCGCCTGCACCGCGCAGTGCTTTCACGCCCACCGTGCCGTTCGCGACCTCTTCTTCGCCGAAGATCACCGCGAATGCCGCGCCGCTTGCATCGGCCCGCTTCATCTGCGACTTGAAGCTCGCCGGCGCGCCGTCGGCGCTGCAGTGGAAGATCACGTCGAGGCCCGTGTCGCGCAGGCGCTCCGCCGCGATGAACGCCTGTTCGCGGGCGGTCTCGCCCTGGTGCACGACGTACACGTCGACGCCTTCCTGCTCGGGCGCCAGATCCTCTTCCTTCAGCAGTTCGAGGATGCGCTCGATGCCCATCGCCCAGCCGCACGCGGCGGTCGGCTTGCCGCCGAGCTGCTCGATCAGCGGATCGTAGCGGCCGCCGGCCGCGACCGTGCCCTGCGCGCCGAGCTTGTCCGTCACCCACTCGAACACGGTCAGGTTGTAGTAGTCGAGGCCGCGCACGAGACGCGGGTTGATCTTGAACGGAATGTTGTTCGCGAGCAGCAGGCGCTGCAGCCCCTCGAAGTGCGCGCGCGATTCGTCGCCGAGGAAGTCGATCAGCTTCGGCGCATTCTGCGCGATCTCCTGCAGCGCGGGATTCTTCGTGTCGAGCACGCGCAGCGGGTTCGTATACAGGCGGCGCTGCGCTTCGGCGTCGAGCGCGTCGACGTGCTGCTCGAGATACTTGATCAGCTCGACGCGGTGCGCGGCGCGTTCTTCGGCGAGGCCGAGCGAGTTGATCTCGAGCTTGATGCCGGTCAGGCCGAGGTCGTCCCACAGGCGCTGACACATCATGATGATCTCGGCATCCGCATCGGGCCCCGCGAAGCCGAGCGCCTCGACGCCGACCTGGTGGAACTGGCGGTAGCGGCCGCGCTGCGGACGCTCGTGGCGGAACATCGGGCCGATGTACCACAGGCGCTTCGGGCCGTCGTACAGCATGTTGTGCTCGATCGACGCGCGCACGACGGCCGCGGTGTTTTCCGGGCGCATCGTCAGGTTCTCGCCGTTCAGCGCGTCGGTGAAGCTGTACATCTCCTTCTCGACGATGTCGGTAACTTCGCCGATGCCGCGCGTGAAGAGCTGCGTGTGTTCGACGATCGGCGTGCGGATGTTCTGGTAGCCGTATGCGCGCAGCAGCGATTTCACGGTGGCTTCGAAGAATTCCCACAGGCCGGCATCCTGCGGAAGGATGTCGTTCATGCCCTTGACGCCGGTGAGCTTCTCGATCTTGCGTTTCTGTTCAGTCATCGTGTGTGTTGACGAATTAGTTCACTGCCGCGTCGGCGCGGCCATAGTTGCGTGCGACGTAGTCGCTGACGATCTGCTGGAATTCCTCGGCGATCCGCTCGCCGCGCAGCGTCTTGACCTTCTCGCCGTCGACGAAGACGGGCGCGGCCGGGTTTTCGCCCGAACCCGGCAGGCTGATGCCGATGTTCGCGTGCTTCGATTCGCCCGGGCCGTTGACGATGCAGCCCATCACCGCGACGTTCATCTTCTCGACGCCCGGGTACTCCTTGCGCCAGACCGGCATCTGCTCGCGCAGGTAGGTCTGGATCTGCATCGCGAGTTCCTGGAACAGCGTGCTCGTCGTACGGCCGCAGCCCGGGCACGCGATCACCATCGGCGCGAACGAGCGCAGGCCCATCGTCTGCAGGATTTCCTGGCCGACGATCACCTCGCCCGTGCGCGACGCGCCCGGTTCCGGCGTCAGCGAGATGCGGATCGTGTCGCCGATCCCTTCCTGCAGCAGCACGCCGAGCGCAGCCGTCGATGCGACGATGCCCTTCGAGCCCATGCCGGCCTCGGTCAGCCCGAGGTGCAACGCGAAGCCGCAGCGGCGGCCGAGTTCGCGGTACACGGCAATCAGGTCCTGCACGCCGCTGACCTTGCACGACAGCACGATGCGGTCGCGGCCGAGACCCAGCTCGACTGCACGCTCGGCCGAGCCGATCGCCGACTGGATCAGCGCCTCGTACATCACGCTTTGCGCGTCCCACGGCTGCGAGCGCGCGCCGTTCTCGTCCATCATGCGCGCGAGCAGGTCCTGGTCGAGACTGCCCCAGTTCACGCCGATCCGCACCGGCTTGTCGTACTTGGCCGCGGCCTCGATCATCTGCGCGAACTGCGTATCGCGCTTCGCGCCCTGACCGACGTTGCCGGGGTTGATCCGGTACTTCGACAGCGACTCCGCGCAGCCCGGGTAGTCGCGCAGCAGCAAGTGGCCGTTGTAGTGGAAATCGCCGACGAGCGGTACGGTCACGCCCATCCGGTCGAGCTGCTCGCGGACCGCCGGCACGGCAGCCGCGGCCTCGGGCGTGTTGACCGTGATGCGCACCAGTTCCGAGCCCGCGTTCGCGAGCTCCTTGATCTGGATTGCCGTGCCGATCGCGTCGGCCGTGTCGGTATTCGTCATCGACTGCACGCGCACCGGCGCGTCGCCGCCGATCGTCACGAGCTGCCCGCCCCAGCGGACATCCACCGCATGCGACACGCGGCGGGGCTGATGCCCGCCGAACACCGGCTCGGTTGAACAAATCTGACTGCTGCGTGGGGATTGAGCTTCGGATTGCATCGATAGATCCATTTACGCGGAATGCGCCGCAACGCGGCGCATGAATTGAAAAAGCGCCGTGTCCTCACGGCCTGCCGATATCGACGACAGGCCTTCGCCACGGCGCTTGACGTCAGGGCAACGTGAACCGCGCCACATTACCCCGCGCTGCCGAATATTTTGCCGGATCGACAGGTTTTCCGTCGAACGCGACCGCATCGAGGCCTGCCTTGTTGCCGATCGTGACCTTGAACGGCCCGTCGCCAGCGACCTGCTTCGTCTCGCCGGCCCGCACCAGTGCCGAGAACAGCTCCTTGCCGTTCTTGTCGCGCACGCTGAACCAGCAATCCTGCTTGACCTTCAGTTCGACCATCGACTGGCCAGCCGCAACCACGACGCTCGCCGGCTCGGCCGGCGCAGCGGCACTCGCGGCCGTCGCTGCCACGACAGGTTGCGATGCAGCCGACGCCGCGACCGGTGTCACGGGCGCCGGGACAGCAGACGCAATCGCCTGCGCCGGGGCGGCGGATGCAGCGGCCGGGGCCGGAACCTCATTGGCTGCTACGACCGACGCGCCGCTCGCGGCCGCCTCTTCGACGGAAGACGACGATGCCGCCGACGCGCTCGCAGCCGACGCATGTTCCGCGTCGCCGCCCTTGAAGCGCGCGAGCAGGCTCGACGAATCGCCGCCAGTGTGCCACATCAGTACGGCAACCACTGCGACGACGACGATCGCCGTTCCCCACAGCCACGGGTGGTGGTGCGACGAGCCGCCCAGCGGAATCGACACGCGGCCGCGCGGCAGATCCGTCCCCGACGACGCGGGCATCGACAGATCGACTTCCGGCACCCCGCGCTCGCGGCGCAGCGCCTGCGCGAACGGCTCCGGATCGACGCCGAGCATCTTCGCGTAGCTGCGCACGACACCGAGCGCGAACGTCACGCCAGGCAAATGACTGATGTCGCCGGCCTCGAGCGCCCGGAGCTTCTGCGGTGCGACCTTGAGCCGCGCCGATACGTCGTCGACCGTCCAGCCCTTTGTCTCCCGAAGCTGCGCCAGCCGGCTGCCGACCGCCGCCAGCGATTCCAGTCCCGCCGGTGCCGGTCTTGCGGCATTCGTCTCTGCGCCGTTAGTCGGCTGCGGCTCACTCATCCTTGTCCTCGCGTCGATTCTTCTTCACTGGCGGCCGCCGCCGGCTCCCGCCGGCCTGCACCCGCAACTGTTCATACCATGCGCGGCGCCGTGGCGCCGCGACCGATCGCTATTCGCGTGTTGTACCGCCAAGAGGTTCGGGCATCCCCGGCTAGGCGCCCCCGTCAAACTGCCCGAACTTCGATGATTTTTGCTGCTGCGCCCGTTCGTTCCGCGAGGCGCGTGCGGTCCTTCACCGCGCCGGCCAGCTGGCCGCACGCGGCATCGATATCGTCACCGCGCGTCTTGCGCACGGTCGTGACGACACCCGCGTCGATGAGGACCTGTGCAAAGCGCTTGATCTGCTCCGGCTTCGAGCGGATGAGGCCCGATTCCGGGAACGGATTGAACGGGATCAGATTGAACTTGCACGGCACGTCGCGCGTGACGGCCAGCAGTTCGCGCGCATGCGCTTCGGTGTCATTGACGCCGTCGAGCATGCAGTATTCGAACGTAATGAAGTCGCGCGGCGCGACTTTCAGATAGCGCTGGCACGCGGCCATCAGCTCGCGAAGCGGATACTTCTTGTTGAGCGGCACCAGCTCGTCGCGCAGCGCATCGTTCGGCGCGTGCAGCGAAACGGCCAGCGCGACCGGCAGCTCGGCGCCGAGGCGGTCCATCATCGGCACCACGCCGGACGTCGACAGCGTGACTCGGCGGCGCGACAGGCCGTACGCGTTGTCGTCGAGCATCAGCCGCATCGCGGGCACGACCGCGCTGTAATTCAGGAGCGGCTCGCCCATGCCCATCATCACCACGTTGGTGACGACCCGTTCGGCCTTGCCGTTCGGGCCGGGCGCGCGGCCCAGCGACGCTCGCAATGCAAATTCGGCCATCCGCAGCTGGCCAATGATTTCGGCTGTCGACAGGTTGCGGGAAAAGCCCTGCTTGCCCGTCGAACAGAAGCGGCAGTTGACCGCGCACCCGGCCTGCGACGACACGCACAGCGTGCCGCGCGTCTCTTCCGGGATGAACACGGTTTCCACCGCATTGCCGTTTCCGACGTCGATCAGCCACTTGCGCGTGCCGTCGGTGGAAACGTGATCGCTGGCGATATCCGGCATCAAGATCGACGCTCGGCCCTTGAGTTTCTCCCTCAGGGACTTCGCGAGATCGGTCATGCCGTCGAAATCGCCGGCGTTGTATTGGTGGATCCAGCGCTGCAACTGCTTGGCGCGGAACGGCTTCTCGCCGAGGCTGCCGCAGTACGCGACAAGACCCTCGGCATCGAAGTCGAGAAGATTGACGGAAGTTTCGCTCGTCATGATGTGCTGCCTTGCCGCGTGCGCTGAATCCTGCCTACCTGCTGCCAGCCAGAGCTTAACGCGAGTAAACGTTCATTTCCGGGAAGAAGAACGCGACTTCGACGGCAGCCGTTTCAGCTGCGTCCGAGCCGTGCACGGCGTTCGCGTCGATGCTGTCGGCGAAGTCGGCGCGGATCGTGCCCTTTTCCGCCTTTTTCGGATCCGTCGCGCCCATCAGGTCGCGGTTCTTCAGGATCGCGCCTTCACCTTCCAGAACCTGGATCATCACCGGGCCCGAGATCATGAAATCGACGAGATCCTTGAAGAACGGACGCGCTGCGTGAACCGCGTAGAACTTCTCTGCGTCAGCACGCGACAGGTGTGCCATGCGCGATGCGACGATCTTCAGGCCGGCGCCTTCGAAACGGCTGTAGATCTGGCCGATCACGTTCTTTGCCACCGCATCCGGCTTGATGATCGACAGGGTGCGCTCGATTGCCATAAAAACTCCAAGAAATTAAGAAGTTACAGGTTCAAATGAATCCGCTATTGTAGCACGATCCCGTGTATCATTGCGATTGAACCCTTACACACGTGAAAGGTTCCGAATCCATATGTTTTGCGCCGCGCAGCCATTGAAACCTCGCGGCGCGGAACGTATCTTAGCCATAGCTGCTCCGGTTTGCTGCGCCGCACACCGCGCGCGCCGAACCGGCCCCGGACGCCCACGCGTTCCATGTTAGGAGAAACCATGAACGACTATCCGTACAATTTCGGTCGCGGCGGTTCCGTCAGCACCGCCGAGGTTCGCAACCGCGTGCTGCGGAACACGTACTGGCTGCTCGCGCTATCGATGGTGCCGACCGTGCTGGGCGCCTGGGTCGGCGTCACGACGGGCTTCTCGCTGTTCGCGGCCACGAGCCCGATGATGAGCCTGCTTGCGTTCTTCGCGATCGCGTTCGGCTTCATGTTCGCGATCGAGCGGACGAAGAACAGCGCGGCCGGCGTGTTCGTGCTGCTCGGCTTCACGTTCTTCATGGGCCTGATGCTGTCGCGGCTGCTGAGCTTCATCCTCGGTTTCTCGAACGGCCCGTCGCTGATCATGCTCGCGTTCGGCGGCACCGGCATCATCTTCGCCGCGATGGCGACGATCGCCACCGTCAGCAAGCGCGATTTCTCGGGGCTCGGCAAGTGGCTGTTCATGGGCGTGATCGTGATCCTGCTCGCGTCGGTCGCGAACATCTTCCTGCAGCTGCCGGCGCTGATGCTCACCGTGTCGGTGCTCGCGATCGCGATCTTCTCCGCGTACATGCTGTTCGACGTCCAGCGCGTCGTGAACGGCGGCGAGACGAACTACATCTCGGCGACGCTCGCGATCTACCTCGACCTGTACAACGTGTTCACGAACCTGCTCGCGCTGCTCGGCATCTTCGGCGGCAACCGCAACTGACGTCCGCCACGCACCATGAAAAAACCGGCCCGAGGGCCGGTTTTTTTACGTCCGCCGCCCGGCTCAGTCGCGCTCGAACAGCGCGATCGATTCGACGTGCGACGTATTCGGGAACATGTTCACGACACCGGCGCCCTTCAGCCGGTAGCCGGCCTCGTGCACGAGCAGGCCCGCGTCGCGCGCAAGCGTCGACGGGTTGCACGACACGTAGACGATCCGCTTCGGCAGCGGGCCTTCGCCGCTTTGCGCGATCTCGGCCAGCGCCTTCGACACCGCGAGCGCGCCTTCGCGCGGCGGATCGATCAGGAACTTGTCGAATGCGCCGAGCGCGCGGAGGTCGTCGCCCGTCACTTCGAACAGGTTCCGGCATGCGAACGTCGTATGGCCGTCGACACCGTTCTCGCGCGCATTCGCGAGCGCGCGCGTCGTCAGCGTTTCGCTGCCCTCGATACCCATCACCTCGCGCGACAGGCGCGCGAGCGGCAGCGTGAAGTTGCCGATCCCGCAGAACAGGTCGAGCACGCGGTCGTCGCGCGACGGCGCGAGCAGGCGCAGCGCGCGGCCCACCAGCACGCGGTTGATCTGATGGTTGACCTGCGTGAAGTCGGTCGGCTTGAACGGCATGCGGATGCCGAACTCCGGCAGCGTGTAGTCGAGCGACACGTCGAGCGGATAGAACGGCGTCACCGTGTCGGGGCCCTTCGGCTGCAGCCAGAACTGCACCTTGTGCTCGTCCGCGAACGCGCGCAGCAACGCTTCGTCGTCCGCGTTGATCGGCTCCAGCACGCGCAGCACGAGCGCCGTGACCTCCGAGCCGACCGCGAGCTCGATCTGCGGCATCCGATCGCGGATCGACAGCCCCTCGACGAGCCGGCGCAGCGGCACCAGCATTGCCGACACGTGCGGCGGCAGCACTTCGCAGCTCGTCATGTCGGCAACGTAGCTGCTCTTTTTCTCGTGGAACCCGACCAGCACGCCACCCTTCTTCGCCACGTTGCGCACGGTCAGGCGCGCACGGTAGCGATAACCCCACGACGGGCCGTGGATCGGCGCGAACATCGTTTCCGCCCGCAGCTTCGCCAGGTGCCACAGGTTGTCTTCAAGCACGCGCTGCTTGACCGCCACCTGCGCGCGCATGTCGAGATGCTGCATCGAGCAGCCGCCGCAGGTGCCGAAGAACTTGCATTTCGGCTGCGTGCGCATCACGCTCGGGCGCAGAATATCGACAACCGTCGCCTGCTCATAGCTCGGCTTGCGGCGGTAGCTCGAATAGGTCACACGCTCGCCGGGCAGCGCGCCCTCGACGAAGATGACCTTGCCCGGCTCGCCGTCCTCGGTCACCGTGCGGCCGACACCGCGCGCTTCCATGTCGAGCGATTCGATCTCGAGAACCGGGGCGATCCCGGGCGCGACGGGCGCATTTTTCGATTTGCGCGCAGAAGTGGGGACGGCTTCGGACACCAGCTTTTCCTGACAAACGTTGAAGAAGGCGAGATTGTAGACGACGAAGGCCCGCATCGGGCAAGCGCCGACACTTAAGCATAGACGGCCCCGCATTGCGCCGGGACGGCCACGCGAATAGCTCAGGAACGCCCGCAGCCGGCGGGATGCGAACCAGTCAGGAGAGGCCGGGAACCCGAGATCCGCCCGACAGGAGATTCGACCATGCAATTGATCGACTGGAACATCCAATGGGGTCGGGACGCCAACGGCGTTGTCGACCTTTCGCGCACCGTCGCGACGATCCGCCGGCTCGGCGATTTCGACGTGCTGTGCCTGCAGGAAGTCACGCGCGGCTTCGGCGCACTGCCCGGCCGGCCCGGCCCCGACCAGTTCGTCGAACTCGCGGCACTGCTGCCCGGCTATACGATCGTCGAAGCCATCGGCGCGGACCTGCCGGCCCTCGAACCCGGCGCACCGCGCCGCCAGTTCGGCAATGCGATCGCGACCCGGCTGCCGGTCGGGCGCGTGCTGCGCCAGTTGCTGCCGTGGCCGGCCGACGCCGACGCGCCGTCGATTCCGCGCATCGCGCTCGACGTCGAGCTGCACGCGCCGTTCGGCTCGCTGCGCGTGGTCACCACGCACCTCGAATACTATTCGGCGCGCCAGCGGCTTGCGCAGGTCGACGCACTGCGCGACCGGCATCGCGAGGCCTGCGCGCACGCGGAACGGCCCGCGCCCGCCGAAACTGCCGAGGGGCCGTTCAGCGCGACCGGCCAGCCGTGCGACGCGATCGTCTGCGGTGATTTCAACAGCGCGTTCGGCAGCGATGCGTACCGGCGCTTCCTGGAACCGATCGCCGACGCCCCGCACTTCGTCGACGCATGGGTCGCGCGGCATCCCGGCAGCACGCCGCCGCCGACGGCCGGCGTCTACGATACGGTGCAATGGTCGGAGGGGCCGCTCGCGTGCGACTTCGTGTTCGTGACCGATACGCTGCTGCCGCGCGTCATGCGCTGCGAGATCGACGGCGACGTGCGCGCGTCGGACCACCAGCCGGTGCTGCTCGAACTCGCCTGATCGTGCCGGCTGCGTAGCGCGGCGCCGCCCGCCCGCGCTACGCGGCGAAGCCGGCCAGGTATTCGGTCCAGTGCGACGCCGGTTCCTGCGCGAGCGCGTTCTTCACGAGCAGGATCTCGTCCGCATACTCGCTCTGCGTCAGGCCGCCGCGCATCAGCTGGAACCGGCAATACAGCAGGTACGTATTGACGACGTCGGTCTCGCAATAATTGCGAATTTCCTCGATCCGGCCGTCCTGGAACGCCGGCCACACCTGGCTGCCGTCCATCCCGAGCTTGCCCGGAAAGCCGCACATCTTCGCGAGCGCGTCGAGCGGCGCGTTCGCGCGCGCCTGATACATCGCGAGCACGTCCATCAGGTCGGTATGCCGCGAGTGATAGCGCGAGATGTAGTTGTTCCACTTGAACTCGCGGTCGTCCTCGCCGAGATCCCAATAGCGGGTCGCGGGGATACCGTGCACGAGCGCGCGGTAATGGAGCACCGGCAGATCGAAGCCGCCGCCGTTCCACGACACGAGCTGCGGCGTGTATTTCTCGATCACGCGGTAAAACGACTGGATCAGCGTCGCTTCGTTGTCCTGCGGCGTGCCGAGCGAGCGGACGCGAAAGCCGTTGTTGTCGCGGAACACGCACGAGATCGCCGCAATGCGCTGCAGGTGATGCGGCAGGAAATCGCCGCTGGTCTTCTCGCGCCGTGCGGCGAACGCATGTTCGGCCACGGCGGCATCGTCGAGCGTCGCCGGCAGGTCTTCCAGACGGCGAATGCCGTCGACATCGGGAATCGTCTCGATGTCAAAAACAAGAATCGGAGTCATCGGTTACAGAACGGCGTCCTTGCGCACGCCGTTGGAGGCGAAAAACCGCTTGAGGCGCACCAGCGCTTCCTGCTGGATCTGCCGCACGCGCTCGCGCGTGAGCCCCATCTCGTCGGCGAGCTCTTCGAGCGTCGCCGGTTCGATGTGGTTCAGGCCGAAGCGGCGCTCGATCACGTGCCGATGCTTGTCGGACAGCCGCGACAGCCACGCGCGCGTCAGCGTCTCGAGCTCGCGGTGCTGCACCTCGGCGTCGGGCGACTGGCTCTGGTCGTCGGGCAGCAGGTCGAGCAGGCTGCTCGCGGGATCGAGGTCGAGCGGCGCGTCGAGCGACGCCGTGTGCTCGTTGAGCGCGAGGATGTCGGTGACTTCCTCGGCGGTCTTGCCGGTGAGATAGGCGATGTCGTCGATGCTGGCTTCGCGGCGCTCGGCCGCCTCGCCCGTCGACATCGAATTCTTTTCGAGGTGGCGCTTCGCGCGCAGCACCTGGTTCAGTTCACGGATCACGTGCACAGGCAGGCGCACCGTGCGGGCCTGGTTCATGATCGCCCGCTCGATGCTCTGCCGGATCCACCAGGTCGCATAGGTCGAGAAACGGAAACCGCGCGTCGGGTCGAATTTCTCGATCGCGTGCATCAGGCCGAGGTTGCCCTCCTCGATCAGGTCGAGCAGCGGCACGCCGCGGTTCAGATACCCCTTGGCGATGCTGACGACCAGACGCAGGTTGCGCTCGATCATCACCTGCCGCGCCTCGAATTCGCCGGCCTTGGCGAGCCGGGAATAGCGCTGCTCTTCCTCGACGGTCAGCAGCGGCTTCACGCTGATGCGGTTCAGGTAATGCTGGATCGTGTCGGCCGTGAGCTCGGCCTGCAGCAGCGTGCGGAAATCGTCGACGTCGGGCGCGGCTTCCGCGCGGCCTTCGCGCTCGTCGTCGCCACCGTCCGCCTCGGCGTCGCGCGCCTCGAGATCTCGTTCGTTTTCCGCGACGTCGTCGTCATCGTCCGTCGAAGCGCCAGCTCGCCCCGCCGATGCTTGCGTGGCACGACTGATCTTCTCAGACTCGGCTTGCGGCTCGTGGCGCTTCGATTTCGGCATGGTCGTCTCGGTTATTGAGGCGGCAAATACTTCAGCGGATCGACAGGCTTACCCTGCCGGCGAACCTCGAAATGCAGCATCACGCGGTCGGCATCGCTGTTACCCATCTCGGCGATCTTCTGCCCCTTCGTTACCGCGTCCCCCTCTTTTACCATCAAAGCGCGATTGTGTGCATACGCCGTGAGGTAAGTTGCATCGTGTTTGATGATAATGAGGTTGCCGTAGCCACGCAGGCCGTTGCCCGAGTAGACGACGCGGCCGTCGGCCGCCGCCTTCACGGCCTCGCCGGCCGTGCCGCCGATGTTGACACCCTTGTTCTTCGCGTCGTCGAACCCGTTCAGCACCGGGCCGCGCGCGGGCCACGCGAACGTCACGGGGCCGCTCGGGGCCGCCGCCGTATCGCTCGACCCGGTGGCCGCAGCCGGCGGCGTTGCGAGCGTGGACGACGTGCCGGCGGCCGGCGTCGCGGGACCGCTGCTGAGCGGCGCAGTCGCGACGGCGGCGCCCGCGATCGGAGCGGCGGCCGGTACGCCCGCAGCCGGTACGCCCGCAACCGCAGCGCCGCCCGGCGGCGCAACGCGCAGCAACTGGTCGACTTCGATCTGGTTCGGGTTCGTCAGGTTGTTCCACGACGCGATGTCGCGATAGTTCTGCCCGTTCTCGAGCGCGATCCGGTACAGCGTGTCGCCCGGCTTCACCCGGTAGTAACCCGGCGGCGGCGGCCCGAGCGGCACTGCGGGCTGCGCGGCGGCCGTCGTGCCGAGCGACCCGGAGCGGTCGACGACGGGCGCGTTGTCGAGCCGCGTCGCACAGGCGGCCAGTAGCGTGGAGAACGCAGCCACACAGATCGCGCGCTGGGCGAACGTGAGCGGTTCCCTGGATCGGTTGTTTTGCATCGCGCGCAACATACTCATCGGTTTCAAATCACTCCGGATTTTAAAGGGACAAAGAAAACGCGATCAAGCCGGGACTCTCGCCATTGCGCGTGCGCGACGCGCTCGACGAGCGTGAGCACCTGGTGCTGCCCGCTCTGCGCGCCGACCGGCGCGACGAGCCGCCCGCCGATCGCAAGCTGCTCGAGCAGCGCCTGCGGCACGTCGAGCCCCGCCGCCGCGATCACGATCGCGTCGAACGGGGCCGCGGACGGCAGGCCGACACGCCCGTCGCCGTAGTGCAGACGGATGTTCGGCACGCGCAGCGGGCGCAGGTTCAGCTTCGCGCGCTCGTAGAGCGGCTTGATGCGTTCAATCGAATACACGTCGCGTGCCACGTGGCTCAGCACGGCGGCCTGGTAGCCGCAGCCCGTGCCGATCTCGAGGACGCGCTCGAGCGTGCGGCCGGCCATCGCGAGCTCGATCATGCGCGCGACGACCGACGGCTTTGAAATTGTTTGCTGATGGCCGATCGGCAACGCCGAATCTTCATAGGCCTGCGTCGCAAGCCCAGGATCCACGAACATGTGGCGCGGCACCGCGGCCATCGCATCCAGCACGCGCGCGTCGGTCACGCCGTTCGCGCGCAGCCGTTCGACCATCCGCTCGCGCACGCGTTCCGACGTGAGCGCGAACGCGCCGGCCGGCGCGACGCTCGGCGCGGCCGGCTTCGGCAGCGCAGGCTTCGACGCGGTCGGCTTCGGCGCGGTCGCAGGCTTCGCGGCGGCGGAACCGGACAGCGGCGCCCGCCCGGCAGCCGGCTTTACCGCAACCGGTTTCAGCACGGCTGCGGGCTTGTCGGCGGCCTTCGGCACCGCGACCGCCGCATGGCGTTCGCCGGCCCGACCTTCCGATTTGCGTGGCGCTCGCTTGAGATCTTCGAGCGCGAGCGGGAACCGCTTCGCGCGCTCGCCGCTCATGAAGCCCGCCCTCCGGCGCGCGCCCATTCGCGCGTCGCGGGCAGCATCTGCGTATGCGTGAGGTCGAGTTGCAGCGGCGTGATCGACACGAAACCGTTTGCGACGGCGTGGAAATCGGTGCCCTCGCTCGCGTCCAGCGCCGCGCCCGCCGCCCCGATCCAGTAGACCGGCTCGCCGCGCGGGTCGGTCTGGCGAATCACCGGCTGCGACGGATGACGCTTGCCGAGGCGCGTGACCTTCCAGCCCTTCAGTTCGTCGTAAGGCAGGTTCGGAATATTGACGTTCAGCAGCGGCTGACCCGGCAGCGGATTCGCGAGGAAGTGCTCGACGATTTCCGCGGCGACGCGCGCGGCGTCCGCCAGATGGGTCCAGCCCTTGTCGGCCAGCGAGAATGCGATGGCGGGAACGCCGAACATGATGCCTTCGGTGGCCGCTGCAACTGTCCCCGAATAGAGCGTGTCTTCGCCCATGTTCTGGCCGTTGTTGATCCCCGACACGACGAGGTCAGGCCTCGCGTCGGCCATCCCCGTCAACGCGACGTGCACCGAATCGGTCGGCGTGCCGTTCACGTAGAAGAAACCCGTACCCGTCGCGCGCTGCACCGACAGCGGCCGCCACAACGTGAGGGAATTCGATGCGCCGCTGCAGTTCTGCTCGGGCGCGATCACCGTGAGTTCGGCCAGCGGCTGCAGCGCTTCGCCGAGCGCGGCGAGACCGGGGGCGAGATAGCCGTCGTCGTTGCTGAGTAGGATTCGCATCCGGCGATTGTAACCGAGGAAAGATGGCGCGAGAGCGACAGTCCGGCGGCCGCGGACGGGCGATTGCGCACGGTGCGCCGCCGCATCGAGCGGCGGTGTTCTGCGTTCAGATCGCGCCCGCGTCGCGCAGTGCGGCAATCGCCTGCGCGTCGTAGCCGAGGCCGCGCAGCACCTCGTCCGTATGCTCGCCGAGCTCAGGCCCGAGCCAGCGCGTTTCGCCCGGTGTGTCCGACAGCTTCGGCGTGATGTTCGGCAGCGGAATGTCGGTGCCGTCGGCGAGCTTGAAGCGCTGGATCATCTGCCGCGCGACGAACTGCGGATCGGTGAACATGTCCGCTGCGCTGTAGATGCGCCCGGCCGGCACGTCGGCCGCATTGAGCACGACAAGCGCATCGTCGATCGTGCGCGGCGCGAGCCACTCGGCAATCGCGTCGTCGATTTCCTGCGTACGCGGCACGCGCCCGTCGTTGCGCGCGAGCGCGGGATCGTCGGCGAGGTCGTCGCGCTCGATCGCCTTCATCAGCCGCTTGAAGATCGGGTCGCTGTTGCCGCCGATCACGATGCTGCCGTCGCGGCACGCATAGGTATTAGACGGAACGATGCCCGGCAGCGACGCGCCGGTGCGCTCGCGCACCATCCCGTACACGCCGTATTCGGGCACCACGCTTTCCATCATGTTGAATACGGCTTCATACAGTGCAACGTCGACCACCTGCCCCGCGCCGCCGTTGACCTTGCGGTGATGGAGCGCCATCAGCGCGCCGATCACGCCGTGCAGCGCGGCGATCGAATCGCCGATCGAGATGCCGATGCGCGGCGGCGGCAGGTCGGGATAGCCGGTGATGTGGCGCAGCCCGCCCATCGATTCGGCGATCGCGCCGAAGCCGGGCCGATCGCGGTACGGGCCCGTCTGCCCGTAGCCGGACAGGCGCACCATCACGAGGCCCGGGTTGTCGGCCGACAGCACGTCGTAACCGAGCCCGAGCTTTTCGAGCAGGCCCGGACGGAAGTTCTCGATCACGATGTCGGCCTCGCCCGCGAGCTGCCGCGCGATGGCCTTGCCGGCATCGGATTTCAGGTTGAGCGTGACCGATTTCTTGTTGCGCGCCTGGACGGACCACCACAGCGACGTGCCACCCTGCTCCGGATGGAGCTTGCGCCACTTGCGCAGCGGGTCGCCACCGTTCGGATCCTCGATCTTGATCACTTCCGCGCCGAATTCGGCGAACAGCCGCGACGCGAACGGCCCCGCGATCAGCGTTCCGAATTCGAGCACTTTGACGCCCGCGAGCGGGCCCTGGCTGGTGCTCATGTGTCTCCCTGGCATGAGGAACGGCGCCGCCGGCAGGCGGCGCCCGGCTTACATCGTGCGGCGGTCGAGCATCGCGCGGGCGATGGTGCCCGCGTCGACGTATTCAAGCTCGCCACCCACCGGCACGCCGCGCGCGAGGCGCGTGACCGCGAGGCCGCGCGCCTTCAGCGTCTGGCCGAGGTAGTGCGCGGTGGCTTCGCCCTCGTTCGTGAAGTTGGTCGCGAGCACGACTTCCTTCACGATTCCGTCCGACGCGCGCCGCACGAGGCGGTCGAAATGGATTTCCTTCGGACCGATCCCGTCGAGCGGGCTCAGTCGCCCCATCAGCACGAAATACAGCCCGCGGTAAGTCATCGTCTGCTCGAGCATGATCTGGTCGGCAGGCGTCTCGACGACGCACAGCAGCGTCGGATCACGCTCTTCGTCGCTGCAGACCTCGCAGATCTGTGCTTCGGTGAACGTGTTGCACTTCTCGCAGTGCTGCAGGTGCTCGGTCGCGAACAGCAGCGACCGGCCGAGCCGCTCCGCGCCCTCGCGGTCGTGCTGCATCAGGTGGACCGCCATGCGCTGCGCGGATTTCGGCCCGACGCCGGGCAGCACGCGCAGTGCTTCGACGAGAGCGGACAGGGCGGACGGCTGTTTCATACGGCGGCAAACAGTGGCAAGGACGCCGCGCTCAGAACGGCAGCTTGAAACCCGGGGGCAGCGGCAGGCCCGACGTCATGCCGCTCATCTTTTCCTGCGACGTCGCTTCGGCCTTGCGCACGGCATCGTTGAACGCAGCCGCGACGAGATCCTCGAGCATGTCCTTGTCGTCCGCGAGCAGGCTCGGGTCGATCGACACGCGACGCACTTCGTTGCGGCACGTCATCGTCACCTTGACGAGGCCCGCCCCCGACTGCCCTTCGACTTCGATCAGCGCAAGCTGCTCCTGCATCTTCTTCATGTTTTCCTGCATTTGCTGCGCTTGCTTCATCAGTCCGGCGAGGTTGCCTTTCAACATGGGAATACTCCTTCTTTCTTGATCGTGTGAAAACCGGCACGCCGAGCGTGCCGGTCAGTGTGTGCGGGCGTGATTGTGCCTGTCGCGGTGCAGTCAGTTCAATGCAGCGTCGGCGGCGGGCCGTCCGGCGCAGAATCGGCGAGCGGACGCACCGAGCCCTCGACGATGCGCGCACCGAAGTCGCGCACGAGCTGCTGGACGAACGGGTCGCCGTGAATCTCCTGCTCGGCCTCGCGCTGGCGCGCCGCGCGCGCGGCCGCATCGAGCGCCGCCGCCGTGCGTCGTGCAGGCCCGACCTCGACCGCCACTTCGACCGGCTTGCCGAGCGCATCGGCCAGCGCGGCCTTCAGCTTCGCGACCTGCGCGGCGTCCGCGTACTGCGGCACCGGCACGGAAAGTTTCAATGTCGTCGCATCGACGGCCGTCAGTTCGCTGTTGAACGCGAGCTGGTATGCGACGCCCTTGAGCGGCAGCCGCGCGGCCAGCGCCGGCCATTCGCCGTCGAAACCGACCGGATCGAGCGCGATCGCGGGCGGCAACGGCCGCGTGTCGACCGGTGCGGCCGGACGCGCTTCCGCCAGCTGCGGCGCCACGCGCACATCGTCGGGACCGCTGTCGAACACGGGGACGAAGCCATCGTCGGGCCCGCCGAACATCTCGTCGGCGCTGAGCGGCACGTAGTCGTCCGGCGGGATGTCCTCCCACGGCGGCGAAGCCTGGCGCGAATCGGCCGACTGCGGCGCACGGGCGGCAGCGCGCGGCGTCGGCACCTGCACGGCTGGACGCGGCGCGGCCGGCTTCTCGGCGGCCGGCTGGACCGCCGGCTTCGGGGCAGCGCCTGCCCGCGCACGGTCGGACGACACGCGCATCCCTGCGTTGCGCAGCACGTCGAGCGCGGCGGCGGCACCGCCTGCGCGCGATGCCGGACGCGCGGCGGGCTCGGGCGGCGCAGCACGCGGCACCGGTTCGGCCGGCGCAACCGGTTCGTCGTTTCGTTGCGCAACGGCAGCAGCGGCAGGTAGCTCGGGTTCCTTGCGGGCCGGCGGCGGCATATCGCCGGCCGGCGCCGCATTCGCTTCCGGCTGCGGCGCCTCGACAACTTGTGCATCAACCGGAGCCGGCGTGGATGCCTGAGCCGCAGCCGGCTTCACGGCCGGCCGGCTCGCTTCGGCGCCGGACTGCGCCGGCGCTGAACGCACGACCGGCGCAACGGGGGCAGCCGGTGCGGCAGCCTGCGGACGCACTGCGTCGGCGGCGGCAGCCAGTACCGGCTTCGCCGCAGCGGCCGAAGCCGCGGCAGCGCGCGGGCCCGGCACTGCACGCGGCACGGACGGCTGACCGCCCGGCGCACTGCCGGCGGCAACGGCCGGCTCGAACGCGAGCATCCGCAGCAGCGTCATCGTGAAACCGGCGTATTCGTCCGGCGCGAGGCCGAGCTCCGCGCGGCCGACCGTCGCGATCTGATAGAACAGCTGAACCTGCTCGGGACTCAGCGTCTCCGCGAAGCGGCGCAGGTCGGACGCTTCCGGCCATTCGTCGAGCACCGAGCCCGGCGCGAACTGCGCCCACGCAATCCGGTGCAGCAGGCTCGCGAGATCCTGCAATGCGGTCGAGAACGACAGGCTGCGCAGCGACATCTCGTCGGCAATCGCGAGGATTTCCGGGCCGCCGCCGGCCGCGAGCGCGTCGAGCAGGCGCACCATGTAAGTCTGGTCGAGCGCGCCGAGCATGCCCGACACGGCCGACTCGGTCACCTCGTTCGCCGAATAGGCGATCGCCTGGTCGGTGAGCGACAGCGCGTCGCGCATGCTGCCCTGCGCGGCACGCGCGAGCAGGCGCAGCGCCTGCGGCTCGAACGTGATCTGCTCTTCGCCGAGGATCCGTTCGAGATGCGACACGATGTGCCCGGCCGGCATCTGCTTCAGGTTGAACTGCAGGCAGCGCGACAGCACGGTGACGGGAATTTTCTGCGGATCGGTCGTCGCGAGGATGAACTTGACGTGCGGCGGCGGCTCTTCGAGAGTCTTCAGCATCGCGTTGAACGCGTGGTTCGTCAGCATGTGCACTTCGTCGATCATGTAGACCTTGAAGCGCGCATCGACGGGCGCGTACACCGCGCGCTCGAGCAGCGCGGCCATTTCGTCGACGCCGCGGTTGCTCGCGGCATCCATCTCGACGTAATCGACGAAACGCCCCTCGTCGATCTCGCGACAGGCACGGCACACGCCGCACGGCTGCGACGTGACGCCGGTTTCACAGTTGAGTGCCTTCGCGAAGATCCGCGACAGCGTCGTCTTGCCGACACCGCGGGTTCCGGTAAACAGATAGGCGTGATGGAGACGCCCGCCGTCGAGCGCGTGCGTAAGCGCCCTGACGACGTGCTCCTGGCCGACGAGCGAAGCGAAATCCTTCGGACGCCACTTGCGTGCGAGAACTTGATAGGTCATCGGGAAATTGTATCAGTAACGCTGCGTTGCGCCGACACGCGAAACGGTGCGAAAGACGGGCAAAGTGCAGGTAAAACGGAGTGTGACGCGGAAATAAAAAACGCCCTGCGAACGGGGCGAGAAGGAAGGTGACGAGCCCGACCCTCGGCACTGGCGGAAAACGATTGTGGCTGCTTCGTTCCCGACCTGACCAGGTTCACCGCCCCACCATGCGAGGAGGCCCGTCACGGCATATTCTATCACCGCTTGCGGATGAATGCGACCGTTTGTTCGCACCAATGCGAACAACCCTGCCAGCCGGCGCGTGTCCGGCGCCCGGAATCGCTACATATATGCCACCCCCTTGTAATTCGCGAGCCGGCCTCCACCTGCAGGGCACAACGGTCGAACGTCGCGTCGTACCCCTACTCGCGTAGCGGCTACTATCGCTGCCCGCAGCAGATAGCAATTTAGGCTAATATGACGCCCGAACGACCCGCGAGCCGCGGCATGCAGCGCTTACGCCCCTCCTTTCCGGGAGCGGAGTGACCTGCCGCAGCGGCCGGCAGCCTACGGCGGCCGGTACGCCGCAACGCGCAAGCAGGCAGTCCCCGAACCGTAAGAGGTATTGACCCAATGAGCGAACAGATCAAACACATCAGCGACGCATCGTTCGAACAGGACGTCGTCAAGTCCGACAAGCCCGTGCTCGTCGATTTCTGGGCCGAATGGTGCGGCCCGTGCAAAATGATCGCCCCGATCCTCGACGAAGTCGCGAAGGACTACGGCGACAAGCTGCAGATCGCAAAGATCAACGTCGACGACAACCAGGCCACGCCCGCGAAGTTCGGCGTGCGCGGCATCCCGACGCTGATCCTGTTCAAGAACGGCGCGGCCGCCGCGCAGAAGGTCGGCGCGCTGTCGAAGTCGCAGCTCACCGCATTCCTGGACAGCCACCTGTAATACCGGCAGTTCCGCGGACGTGTTGTCAACCGGCAACACGTCCGTCGTCAAGCCGCCGATCGGCCGCTCAAGCGCGAATCGGCCTATGCTAGAATTAAAAAACGTCTACAAGACGCATTTAAGTCTCTGAGCGCCTCCGCTCGCCCTCCTCCCTTATTTCTTTCGTCGCTTCTCCTCCCTGGCGGGTTCTCCGTATGCATTTATCCGAGCTCAAGTCTCTGCACGTGTCCGAACTGATCGAAATGGCCAATGGCCTCGAGATCGAAAACGCGAACCGCCTGCGCAAGCAGGAGTTGATGTTCGCCATTCTTAAAAAGCGCGCCAAGACGGGAGAGACGATCTTCGGCGACGGTACGCTCGAAGTGCTGCCGGACGGCTTCGGCTTCCTGCGCTCGCCGGAAATGTCGTACCTCGCGAGCACCGACGACATCTATATCAGCCCGTCGCAGATCCGCCGCTTCAACCTGCACACCGGCGACACCATCGAAGGTGAAGTCCGCACGCCGAAGGACGGCGAGCGCTACTTCGCGCTGGTGAAGGTCGACAAAGTCAACGGGCAGCCGCCCGAGGCCTCGAAACACAAGATCATGTTCGAGAACCTCACGCCGCTGCACCCGAACAAGCCGCTGTCGCTCGAGCGCGAAATGCGCGGCGAGGAAAACGTCACGGGCCGCATCATCGACATGATCGCGCCGATCGGCAAGGGCCAGCGCGGCCTGCTCGTCGCGTCGCCGAAGTCGGGCAAGACCGTGATGCTCCAGCACATCGCACACGCGATCAAGCAGAACCACCCGGACGTGATCCTGTTCGTGCTGCTGATCGACGAGCGCCCTGAAGAAGTGACCGAAATGCAGCGCTCGGTCGCCGGCGAAGTGATCGCATCAACGTTCGACGAACCGGCCACGCGCCACGTCCAGGTCGCCGAAATGGTGATCGAGAAGGCCAAGCGCCTCGTCGAAATGAAGCACGACGTCGTGATCCTGCTCGACTCGATCACGCGCCTCGCACGCGCATACAACACCGTGATCCCGGCATCGGGCAAGGTGCTGACGGGCGGTGTCGACGCCAACGCGCTGCAGCGTCCGAAGCGTTTCTTCGGTGCTGCGCGCAACATCGAGGAAGGCGGCTCGCTGACGATCATCGGCACCGCGCTGATCGAAACCGGCAGCCGCATGGACGACGTGATCTACGAAGAGTTCAAGGGCACCGGCAACATGGAAGTGCACCTCGAGCGCCGCCTCGCGGAAAAGCGCGTGTATCCGTCGATCAACCTGAACAAGTCGGGCACGCGTCGCGAGGAAATGCTGATCAAGCCCGAGATCCTTCAAAAGATCTGGGTGCTGCGCAAGTTCATCCACGACATGGACGAAGTCGAGGCAATGGAATTCCTGCTCGACAAGATCCGCCAGACGAAGAGCAACTCCGAGTTCTTCGATCTGATGCGCCGCGGCGGCTGATCGCCCCGCCCCGCAACGAACGGCCGCCCGCGCATCCTGCCCGGCGGCCGTTTTTCGGTCTCAACCTGAACGTGAACGTACAGGTTGATCTATAATCGCGGCATCGCCCCGACCGACTCTCCCCGCCACCCGATGCCGAACAACGCCTCCACCCCGCTGCTGACCGTGAGCGACGCCGCATCGCGGCTCGGCGTCACGCCGCGCACGCTGAAGTATTACGAAGAGCGCGGGCTCGTCACGCCGTCGCGCAGCGAAGGCCGCTACCGCCTCTACGACGAAGCCGATCTCGAACGTTTCGCGCGCATCCTGCGGCTGCGTGCGCTCGGCTTCTCGCTGCATGGCATCACCGAAATGCTGAAGCGCCCGCTGGAAGAAACGGGCGACGGCCGGCGCCGCTATTCGGATGCGTCGCTGCGCGACATCCGCACCGGCCTCGCCGAGCAGATCGACACGCTCGACCGGCGAATCGCGGCCGTCCAGCGCGAACTGAAGGAAGCCGTCGCGCTGCGCAAGGAACTGCAGCACGACATCGACTACGTCGAGCGGCGTCTCGCCGGCGAAAACCCCGATGCGCTGATCGCGCAGCGGCGGGCCGAAGCCGGCGCGCGGCGCACGCGCAAGGATCGCGAATGAACGCGGTGCCCGGCCGCTCGCCGCTGTGGAGCCGTGCGAACCTGCGCGCGGACCTGCTCCCGTGGGCGCTCGCGCTCGTCACCGGCATCGACTACTTCGACAACGCGGTCTTCTCGTTCTTCGCGAGCTACATCGCGGGCGGCATCAACGCATCGCCCGACGAACTCGTGTGGTCGTCGAGCGCGTACGCGATCACGGCCGTACTCGGCATCCTGCAGCAGCAATGGTGGGTCGACCGGCTCGGGCATCGCCGCTACGTTGCGGGCTGCATGCTGATGTTCTCGTTCGGTGCGATCGCGGCCGCGCTTGCCGACACGTCGCTGGAACTCGCGTTCGCGCGTGGTTTCCAGGGCTATTTCATCGGCCCGATGATGGGCGCGTGCCGGATCCTGATCCAGATCAGCTTCAAGCCGCAGGAACGGCCGCCCGCGACGCGCGCGTTCCTGATCATGATCCTGCTCGGCAGTGCGCTCGCGCCGATCGTCGGCGGGCTGCTCGTCGCGCATTCGACATGGCGCGCGCTGTTCGCGTGCACGGCGCCCGCCGGCATCGCGTTCGCGATCCTTGCGCTGCTCACGCTGCCCGATTCGGGCCGGACACCCGACGACGAACGCGGCTCCGGACACTTCTGGCCGTATGTCGTGTTCGCGCTCGCGCAAGGAGCACTGCAGATCGTGCTGCAGCAGGTGCATTACCAGCTCTACAGCGGCTCGCCGATGCTGATCCTGCTGACGATCGCGGGGATCGGCGCACTCGCATGGTTCGCGTATCACCAGTGGCATCACCCGACGCCGCTCGTGCGGCTGCATGCGTTCCGCGAGCGGACGTTCCAGGTCGGGCTGCTGCTCTACATGTTCTATTACTACGAGACGACGGGCTTCAGTTACCTGACATCGCGGTTTCTCGAAGGCGGGCTCGGCTATCCGGTCGAGAACGCCGGGCGCCTGGTCGGCACGATGTCGCTGATTTCGGCCACGGCGCTGTTCGCGTACCTGCGCTACGCGAAATTCGTCACGCACAAGAAGTGGTTCGTCGTGCCGGGGTTCGCGATCGCCGTCACGGCCGCGCTGTGGATGACGCGGATGACGCCGCAGGTCGGCGAAGCCGCGCTGATCGTCCCGCTGCTGCTGCGCGGGCTGCTGCTGCTCTTCATCGTGCTGCCGGTGGCCAACCTGACGTTCCGGATCTTCGCGATCGACGAGTACACGCACGGCTACCGGCTGAAGAACATCGTGCGGCAACTGACGATCTCGTTCGCGACGTCGTCGGTGATCATCGTCGAGCAGCATCGCGTGGCCGTGCACCAGACGCGGCTCGTCGAGCGCGCGAACGTGTTCGACCCGATGTTCCAGCAGACCGTCGACGCCCTGACGCGCAGCTATGCGGCCGCCGGGCATGCGCTGAACGAAGCGCACGGTCTCGCGATCGCCGCCATCGCCCGCATGGTCGCGCAACAAGCGTCGTTCCTCGCGTCGCTCGACGGTTTTTACTTCCTGGCGGGCGTCGCGCTCGTCGGCGGCCTCTTCGCGGCATGGCAAAAAGAGATCGATTGAGTTAAAAGACAGGCTTTGGATTTCCGTCCGCAGCCTCCATGCTATCGAAACTGACCCGCTGGTTCGACGACCGCCGCCGCGACCGCGCGCTGCGCAGCCACCCGATCCCCGACGCGCTGTGGCAGGACACCGTCGAGCGCCTGCCGTTCCTCGCGACGCTGTCGCCCGATGCGCTCGGCCGGCTGCGCGAGCTGACGAGCCTGTTCATCGCGAAGAAATCGTTTTCGACCGCGCACGGGCTCGAACTGACCGACGCGATGATCGTCGCGATCGCCGCGCAGGCTTGCCTGCCGGTGCTGAATCTCGACCTGTCGCTGTACGACGGCTGGGTCGGCGTCGTCGTGTATCCGGGCGAATTCGTGATCCGCAAGACCGTGCAGGACGAGGACGGTGTCGTCCACGAGGTCGAGCAGGATGCGAGCGGCGAGGCATGGGAAGGCGGCCCCGTGATCCTGTCGTGGGAAGACGCGCAGATGACGGACGGCCATGACGCGTACAACGTCGTGATCCACGAGTTCGCGCACAAGATCGACATGGTCAACGGCGCGGCCGACGGCTATCCGCCCCTTTTTCGCCGCTGGCACGCGCCGCACCTCGATGCGCAGGCGTGGGCCGACGTGTTCGAACATGCGTACGACCAGTTCTGCGCGCGCGTCGACGCGGTGCCGGAGCGCGCGTGGGCGCGCTTCGAGCGGGAATCGCTGATCGATCCCTATGCGGCCGACCACCCGTCGGAATTCTTCGCAGTGTGCAGCGAGGCGCTGTTCGTGCGGCCGAAAGCGTTCGAGTCCGAATTTCCGGAGTTGTACCGGCTGCTCGCCCGCTATTACCGGCAGGATCCGGCCGGCACCGGCGCGCTCGACGCGCCGTGAAAATTATTCGTCAACCATCTGATTTTCTGGCATAATCGCCGTTTTTCGACCTTAGGCAAGTGGCTCGCGCCGGGCTTGGCGTCGTCTGGTATGCGCAATGTGCGCGCTCCGGCACGGCAAGCGGCGGGTTGGCTACCGCTCTCACCAAGGAAAGACCATGAAAGAAGGCATCCACCCGAACTACCGCGAAGTCGTCTTCCAAGACATGTCGAACGGCTTCAAGTTCATCACGCGCTCGACGATCCAGACGCGCGAAAACATCGAACTCGACGGCAAGACCTACCCGCTCGCCAAGATCGAAGTGTCGTCGGAATCGCACTCGTTCTACACGGGTCAGCAAAAGATCATGGACACGGCAGGCCGTGTCGAGAAGTTCAAGAACAAGTTCGGCGTACGCGCCAGCGGCAAGGCGAAGTAAGCTTCGCACCGCATCCGGTGGTTGCAACGCACCGGTATCGCACAAAAAGGGCAGCCCAGGCTGCCCTTTTTTGTCTCTGCTCGCCGGAAAAGCGCCGGCCGGCGTCCGGGCAACGACCTGACGCGCAGCAGCCGGCGCGTCTACAATGCCGGATGCTCGAAACCGGCTCGACCGCGCGCACCCGCGCCGGCCGCCTGCCCATAACAAAACGCTCATCTGCATGAAGCCTGTCGTCCGTCTCACCGCCTCCGCCACGCGTGCGCTGCCGCGCTGGCTGCTGCTCACGCTCTGCTTCGTCTATGCCGCGTTCGGCCTGTTCGGCCGCGACCCGTGGAAGAACGAGGACGCGGCGGGCTTCGGCGTGATGTGGACGATGGCCAAGGGCGGCTGGCACGACTGGCTGCTACCGAACCTCGTCGGCAAGTTCATCACGACCGACGGGCCGCTCGGCTACTGGCTCGGTGCGCTGTCGATCCGCGGCCTCGGCCCGTGGGTCGATGCGAGCAATGCGTCGCGCATCGATACGGGCGTGCTGTTCTGCGTCGCGTGCGCATTCGTCTGGTACGCGGCCTACCTGCTCGGCCGGCGCGCCGAGGTCCAACCGTTCAAGTACGCATTCGGCGGCGAGCCGGAACCGCGCGACTACGGCCGAACGCTCGCCGACGGCGCGCTGCTGGTCCTCGTCGCATGCTTCGGCCTCGCGGAACGCGGGCACGAGACGACGCCGCAGGTCGCCCAGTTCGCGTGGATCGCGATGCTCGTGTACGGGATCGTGCGCGGCATCGACAAGCCGATGCAGGGCGCGCTGTGGTGGGGCCTCGCGATCGGCCTCGTCGCGCTGTCCGGCAACCCGGTGCTGGTCGTCGCGCTGCTCGCCGGCACCGCCGCGCTGTGGCTCGTCACGCCCGAGATGCGCAACCTGCGGCTGCCGCTGGTCGGCGTGCCGCTCGCGGCCGCGATCTTCGCGCTGTGGCCGCTTGCCGCGTTCGTCGCGGCGCCCGACGACGCCGCGTGGTTCTTCAACCAGTGGATCCACGGCAGCCTGATGCGCTTTTCGGGCCCGCCGACCGCCGTGCTCGCGTATGCGGCGAAGAACCTGCCGCTGTTCACGTGGCCCGCGTGGCCGCTCGCGATCTGGGCGTGGTGGAGCTGGGCCGGCATGCGCCGCCGCGCGCACATCGCGATTCCGCTGTCGGTCGCCGTGCCGCTCGTCGCGCTCGTGATCCTGCAGAGCCAGCAGTCGAATCGCATGTACATGCTGCTGCTGCCGCCGCTCGCGGTGCTCGCGACGTTCGCGCTGCCGACCCTCAAGCGTGGCGCGATCAACGCGTTCGACTGGTTCGCGGTACTGAGCTTCACGATCCTCGGCACCTTCGTATGGCTCGTGTGGCTCGCGTCGCTCACGGGCTTCCCGCATCCGCTCGCGCGCAACCTCGCACGCCTCGTGCCGGGCTACGAACCGCATTTCAAGATCCTGTCGTTCATCTGCGCGGTGATCGTCACCGTGTGCTGGTGCGTGCTCGTGCGCTGGCGCGTCTCGCGGCAGCCGAAGGTGCTGTGGCGCAGCGTCGTGCTGTCGGGCGCCGGCACCACGCTGATGTGGGTGCTGCTGATGACGCTGTGGCTGCCGATCGTCAACTACGGCCGAACCTATCGCGATGTCGCGCAACAGATCGCGCTGCACCTGCCGTCCGACTACGAGTGCATCTCGCCGGTGCGGCTCGGCGATGCGCAGATCGCGACCTTCGCGTACTTCGGCAACATGCACTTCGATTTCTCCGGCGACTGCGACGTGATCCTGCGCCAGGACCGTTCCGACTTCGGCGAGCCGAGTGCGATGTCGCAATATGTGTGGCGTCTCGTGTGGGAAGGCCGCCGCGTCGCCGATCGCGACGAACGCTTCCGCCTGTACGAGCGCATCGAACGGCCGAAGACGCCCGTCAAGCGGCGCCCGCCGCGCCGCCAGGCGGCCGATTGACGATGTTCGGCGACATCCGCCGGATCGTCGGTCTCGCGTGGCCGGTGCTGGTCGGCCAGCTCGCGATCATCGCATTCGGCGTGATCGACACCGCAATGGTCGGCCGCTACTCGGCCACCGATCTCGCCGCGCTCGGGCTCGGCTCGTCGATCTACGTGTCGATCTATATCGGGCTGACGGGCATCCTGTCCGCGCTGCAGCCGATCACCGGACAACTGTACGGCGCGCGACGCTATGCCGAGATCGGCGAGGAAGTCCGCCAGGCGCTGTGGCTCGCGCTGCTGCTCGCGATACCCGGCTTCCTGCTGCTGCATTTTCCCGAGCCGCTGCTGCACATCGCGCACACGCCCGCCGCGCTGCACGACCGCACCGTCGACTACCTGCGCATCCTGTCGTACGGGCTGCCCGCCAGCCTCGTCTTCCGCATCTACAACGCGCTGACCAACGCGGCCGGCAAGCCGCGGCTCGCGATGATCCTGCAGATCGGCGCGCTGCTGCTCAAGTTTCCGCTCAACGTGTGGTTCATCTTCGGCGGGTTCGGCGTGCCGGCGCTCGGCGGCCCCGGCTGCGGGCTCGCCAGCACGCTGATCAACTGGGCGCTCGCTTTGATCGGCTATACGCTGCTCGCGAAGCTCGACGTGTTCGCGCCGCTCGCGATCTTCTCGCGCTTCTGCTGGCCCGTCTGGGAGCGCCAGAAGGCGATCCTGAAACTCGGCGTGCCGATGGGCCTGTCGTACCTGATCGAGGTCACGTCGTACACCTGCATGGCGCTGTTCATCGCGCAATTCGGCACGACGACGCTCGCCGGCCACCAGATCGCCGGCAACATCGGTGCGGTGCTGTACATGACACCACTGTCGATCGGCGTGGCAGCCTCGACGCTGGTCGCGCGCGCGCTCGGCGCCGGACGCCCCGAGGAAGCACGGCTGCTCGGCCGGCACAGCGTGATGTTCGCGTGCGGCGTGGCC
The DNA here is from genome assembly GCF_949752865.1 of Burkholderia sp. IT-111MI5. Lineage (NCBI taxonomy): Bacteria > Pseudomonadati > Pseudomonadota > Betaproteobacteria > Burkholderiales > Burkholderiaceae > Burkholderia > Burkholderia sp. IT-111MI5. The sequence continues at coordinate 52,049 of NZ_CATKIF010000016.1, forward strand.
GCGACATACGGCGTACTCGTATTCACGCTGCGCCCGCTGATCGTCGGCGGCTATACGCCGAACCCGGCCGTCGCCGCGGCCGCGCTGCCGCTCGTCGCGATCGTCGCGTGCTACCACGTGTTCGATGCGCTGCAGGTCACGTCGGCGTTCGTGCTGCGCGCGTACAAGGTCGCGATCGTGCCGACCGTGATCTATGCGGTCGCGCTGTGGGGCGTCGGACTCAGCGGCGGCTACGTGCTCGGCTTCGACGTCGGCGGCATCGCGCCCGCATGGCTGACGGGCGCGCGCGGCTTCTGGTTCGCGAACACCGTCAGCCTGATGCTCGCGGGCGCCGGGCTCGTGTTCTACCTGCGCCACGTGAGCCGCGCGCGCGTATCGACTCAGCCGGCCTGACGCGCCGCCCGCTACGCATCCGCCAGCACGTCGGCCGCGTGATAGGACGACCGCACGAGCGGACCGGCTACGACTTCCCTGAAACCGAGCGCCAGCGCCTCTTCGCGCCACGCGGCGAATGCGTCCGGACTCACGTAGCGCCGCACCGGCAGATGGTGCTCGGACGGCGCCAGATACTGGCCGAGCGTCAGCACGTCGACTTCGTGCGCGCGCAGGTCGCGCAGCGTGTCGCGCACCTCGTCGTCGCGCTCGCCGAGCCCGAGCATCAGCCCCGACTTCGTCACGAGCGTCGGCCGCGCGGCCTTCGCCTGCGCGAGCAGTTCGAGCGAGCCGCGATAGTCGGCGCCCGGCCGCGCCGCGCGATACAGCGACGGCACCGTCTCGATGTTGTGGTTGAACACGTCCGGCCAGGCCGACGACAGCGCGTCGAGCGCGCGCGCGACGCGGCCGCGGAAGTCCGGCGTCAGCACCTCGACGCCGATACCCGGCACGCTCGCGCGCACCGCCGCGATGCACGCGGCGAAATGCGCGGCGCCGCCGTCGCGCAGGTCGTCGCGGTCGACCGACGTGATCACGACGTAGCGCAGCCCGAGCGCCGCGACCGCATCGGCCAGCCGCGCGGGCTCGTCGGGATCGAGCGGCTCGGGACGCCCGTGCGCGACGTCGCAGAACGGGCAGCGCCGCGTGCACAGCCCGCCCATGATCATGAAGGTCGCGGTGCGCTGCGCGAAGCATTCGCCGATGTTCGGGCACATCGCCTCCTCGCAGACGGAATGCAGCCGATGGTCGCGCAGCACGGCCGCCATGTCGGCCACCGCCGCGCTCATCATCGGCCGCGCGCGCAGCCACGGCGGCTTCGGCAGCGCCGCGCCGGCCGCGGGCTCGACGCGCACCGGAATGCGCGCGAGCTTGTCGCGGCTTCTCGCGCCCGGCTGGCCGAGCGCCGTGAGGCTGGGTCGTTCGAGCGCGGCGGCCATCGTCAGTCTCCGAGAAACGCGACGATCAGGCGGTTCACGTCGGCGGCCGCCTCCATCTGCACCATGTGCCCGCTGCCGGCGATCACCTCGGCGCGCACGCCGTCCGGCAAGCCCTGCGCGTGCTGCGCGGGGATTACCTGGTCGCGCTCGCCCCAGATCACGAGCGTGCGCGGCGCAAGCGACGCGAGCCGGTCGCGGAACACGCGCCGCTGCGCCGCGCCGTCGAACGCGGCGTTCGCGATCTTTTCCAGCGCGGCCTGCACGCCTTCGAGCCGCTTGTACTTGACGAGATCCTCGACGAGCTGCCGCGTCACGAGCGCGTTGTCCGCGAACAGCGCACCGAGGTGCGGCTTCAGCGTATTGCGGCTGTTACCGGCGACGAAGCCGTCGATATAGGCACGGTTGATGTCGGCGCCGAGCCCCGCGCTCGCGATCAGCGTCAGCGACGCAACGCGCTGCGGCGCGCGTTCGGCCGCGGCCATCGCGACCGCGCCGCCCATCGAATGGCCGATCAGGTGCGCGCGCTCGATGTGCTGCGCATCGAGCAGCGCGAGCACCGCGTCGGCCAGCTCGTCGAGGCTGCCCGTGTCTACCGCCTTGCCCGACTCGCCATGACCGGGCAAGTCGAGCGCCCACACGGACCGGTGCGCGGCGAGGTCCGCGTGATTGAACAGCCAGTTGTTCAGGTCGCCGCCGAAGCCGTGGATCAGCACGGCGGGCGTGCCCGTGCCGTCGCCGAGCTTCAGGAAGCGCACCGTGCGGCCGCCGATCTGCGCCTTCTCGGGCTGCGGGCCCGCCGCTTCGTCGGACGCCGCGCTCGGCACGAAATCGCGCTGGAACTCGGCGATCGCCGCATCGATGTCGGCATCGCTCGCCTCGGCCGCCGCGACGACGCCGAGCAGCGCGCCGACCGGCAGCGTCTCGCCCTCCTGCGCGACCTGCCGGCGCAGCGTGCCGTCGAACGCGCATTCGACGCCCGACGAGATCTTGTCGGTCTCGACGTCGAGCACTTCGTCGCCCTTCGTCACGCGTTCGCCGAGCGCCTTCAGCCAGCCGTTGACCTGCCCCTGCTCCATCGACAGCCCCCACTTGGGCATCGTGATCATGTGAATCGACATCGTGTCAGCTCCTCGTCTTCAGGACCGCCTGCGCAATCGCATCGGCGGACGGGATATACAGGTCTTCCAGCACGCTCGCGAACGGCGCGGGCGTATGCGGCGCGGTCACGAGCTCGATCGGCGCCTTCAGCGTTCGGAACGCGCGCTGCGCGACGAGCGCGGCGATGTCGGTCGCGATCGAGCAGCGCGGGTTCGCTTCGTCGACGACCACCACGCGCCCGGTGCGCGCCGCGCTTTCGAGGATCGTCTCCTCGTCGAGCGGCGACGTGGTGCGCAGGTCGATCACGTCGACCTGGATGCCGTCCTTCGCGAGCTTCGCGGCTGCATCCATCGCGAGATGCACCATCCGGCCGTACGTGACGATGGTTGCGTCGTCGCCGTCGCGCATCACGTTCGCCTCGCCGAACGGAATCGCATAGGACTCCTCCGGCACGTCGCCCTCGCGCGTGTAAAGCAGCTTGTGCTCGAGGAAGATCACGGGATCGTCGTCGCGGATCGCCTGGATCAGCAGCCCCTTCGCGTCGTACGGCGTCGACGGGCACACGACCTTCAGCCCCGGGATGTGCGTGAACAGCGACGTGAGCATCTGCGAGTGCTGCGCAGCCGCGCGCAGCCCGGCGCCGTACATCGCGCGAATCACGACCGGCGTCACCGCCTTGCCGCCGAACATGTAGCGGAATTTCGCGGCCTGGTTGAAGATCTGGTCGAAGCACACGCCCATGAAATCGATGAACATCAGTTCCGCGACGGGCCGCATCCCGCACGCGGCCGCGCCGACCGCCGCGCCGATGTAGCCGCCTTCGGAAAGCGGCGTATCGAGCACGCGGCCCGGAAACTTGTGGAACAGCCCCTTCGTCACGCCGAGCACGCCGCCCCACGCGTCGTCCTCGCCCGGCGCGCCCGCGCCGCCCGCATTGTCCTCGCCCATCACGATCACGCTGTCGTCGCGCGCCATTTCCTGCGCGAGCGCCTCGTTGATCGCCTGCGAATAAGTGATCTTCCTTGCCATGTCTGTCTCCTGGAATGTTCGGTTCGCCGTGCCGGCTGCAGTGTCAGGCCGCGCTCACGGGTACGACACGTAGACGTCGGTCAGCAGGTCGGCCGCGTCGGGCAGCGGCGCGGCCTTCGCCTGCGCGACTGCGTCGTCGATCAGCGCCTTCACCTGGGCGTCGACCGCGCGCAGGTCGTCGGTCGTCAGCGCCTCGGCACGCACGACGCGCGTCTCGAAGTGCTTCAGGCAGTCCTTCTCGTCGCGCAGCTTCTGCACCTCGCCGGGTGCGCGGTAGGTCTGCGCATCGCCTTCGAAATGGCCGAAATAGCGTGTGAACTTCACCTCGACGAGCGTCGGGCCGCCGCCGTTGCGCGCACGCTCGACGGCCTCGCCGAGCGCTTCGTGCACCGCGAAGAAGTCGAAGCCGTCGACAATCACGCCCGGCATCCCGAACCCGTTCGCGCGATCGGCGATGTTGTCGGTCGCGACCGACCAGCTCGACGACGTCGCTTCCGCATAACCGTTGTTTTCGGCGACGAAGATCGCGGGCAGCCGCCACACCGACGCGAGGTTCATCGATTCGAAGATCACGCCCTGGTTCGATGCGCCGTCGCCGAAGAAGCACACGCCGACGCCGCCGGACTTCTTGTGCTTCGCCGCGAGCGCCGCGCCGCACACGAGCGGACCGCCCGCGCCGACGATCCCGTTCGCGCCGAGCATCCCCATCGACAGGTCGGCGATGTGCATCGAGCCGCCCTTGCCGTGGCAGACGCCGGTCTTCTTGCCGTAGATCTCGGCCATCATCCCGCGCACGTCGACGCCCTTCGCGATGCAATGGCCGTGGCCGCGGTGCGTGGTGGCAACGTAGTCGGCGAGGCCGAGGTGCAGCATCGTGCCGACCGCGGACGCCTCCTCGCCCGCGTACAGGTGAACGAAGCCGGGGATCTCTCCGGTCGCGAATTCGACGTGCAAGCGCTCCTCGAATTCGCGGATCGTGCGCATCAGCCGGTATGCGTCCAGCAGCTTGTCCCTGCTGAGCTGGGTCGAAACGGTCATGTGTGTCTCCTGGGTAGGTCTGACTGCGAATGCCGCCGCGGCCGTGCCGCGGCGACGGATTGCACGGCCTGCGGCCGTCAGTGGAACGTGAAGCCGCCGTCGACGTTCACGGCCTGGCCGGTCACGTTGTCCATCGTCGCGAAGAACAGCGCGAGCCGGCCCATGTCTTCGGGCGTCTGCGCGCGGCCCTGCGGGATCAGCGTCAACTGGTGCCGCTGCCACGATTCCTCGACCGATTCGCCGTCGGTCTTCCATTCGTCGGACAGCCGGTCCCACATATAGGTACGCACGATGCCCGGGCAGATCGCGTTGACGGTCACGCCGTCGCGCGCGAGTTCCTTCGCGAGCGCGTTCGTGAAGCCGACGACCGCGAACTTCGATGCGCTGTAATGGGCGAGATTCGGAAAGCCTTCCTTGCCGGCAATCGACGCGACGTTGATGATCCGGCCGCGGCCCTGCGCCTTCAGATGCGCGAGCGCCGCGCGGCAGCCGAGGAACGTGCCCTTCGCGTTCACGTCCATCACGAAATCCCAGTCGCGTTCGGTCAACGCTTCGACCGGATGAATGCTGATCACGCCCGCGCAGTTCACGAGGATGTCGAGCCGGCCGAGTTCGGCGAGCGCCTGCGCGACCATCGCGTCGACCTGCACGGCCTGCGTGACGTCGACCTTCGCGACCGCCGCCCGGCGGCCGAGCGCGCGCACCGCACTCGCGGTGGCATCGAGCGCATCGTCGAGCAGGTCGGCCAGCAGGATGTCGGCGCCCGCGCCGGCGAGTGTCAGCGCAATGCCGCGGCCGATGCCGCGCGCGCCGCCCGTGACGATGGCGACCTGTCCTTCGAGTGGGGCTGTCATGGCAATGTCTCCTTGATGTTCGTTATGGACATCGAAATGTCGTTCGGAAAAACGGATGCTCAGTTGCGCCATGCGCCGGCATCGCGCAGCAATTGCCGCGAAGACGCGTAGCGCAGCGTGCGGCCGACGTCGACCGTCAGCGGCCCGCGCCAGTCGAGCGAAATCTCGTAGCGATCGCCGCGCGCCACCTCGATCTCGCGCTCGCCGTCGAACGCGAGCGTGCCGCGCTCGAACGGGATCGTCTGCCACGCGCCCGGTTCGAGCCGCTCGCAACTGCGCATCACGACGCGGTCGACGCGGCCCGGTGCAATCGGCGCGACGAGCGGTGTGCCGGCCGTCTTGCCCTCGTCCGCGAAGCGCATCGCGAGCCCGTGCGGCGCGCTGCGCTCGAGCGGCGCCCATGCTCCGCCGAGCGCGGACAGGCCGATGCCGTCCGGTTCCGCGAACGTCAGGTAGAGCGAATCGATGTCGTCGGGCCCCGAAATCGCACGGGCGCCGATGAAGCGCTGTCGCGCCGCGCACACGTCGACGAGCGCAATCTCTTCGCGCCCCGACTGTGTGCCTGCCACGCAGCGCACGACGAGCCGCTTGTTGCGCGTGAACGCAACCTCGGCCGGCACGGCGCCGGTCGCGGCGAGTCCGGCCGCGACGCCTGCGACGGTCGCCTCGCGATGTTCGGGAAACGCGTTGTTGGTGCCGGTGGACAGCGCGACGAGCGGCGTCGCGCCGCAATGCGCGGCCACCGCACGATGGGTGCCGTCGCCGCCGAGCACGACGATCAGCGCGACTTCCATCCGGTGCAGGTACGCGGCGCCGGCTTGCGTATCGGCGACGGTATCGGTGATCGGCAGGTCGACGAACTCGACCTCGGGCCAGCGCTCGTGCGGCGCGACCGCGCGATGCGTGTCGAGCGCGCGCAGCAGCAGCGTCGCGATGCCCGTCCGGTCGCGCAGCGTCAGCACGCGCTCGACGCCCATCGCGCCGAGGCCGGCCAGCAGGCGCACGATCATGTTCGCCTTCTCCGCCGTCGGAAACACGGATGCATGCGTCGTGAGGCGGCGGATGTCGCGCCCCGATGCGGGGTTCGCGATCACACCGACGGTAACGGGCGTCGTCACGGGTTTGTCTCCATCCAGTTGACCGGCACCGGCGCATTGGCGCCCGCTCCGGCCCTGCCTGTTTCGTCCGCTGCCATCGACGGGCTGCGGATCGTCGTCGCCGACGCGACTGCGCCGGGCTTGCACGTGATCTCTGCAAGCGGCGTGCCATCGTGTGTGCAATGACCGCGAAACCCGCGCCCACGCTGGCGCGGCGGGCATGCACATGTTCCGGGTTCGCGACCGTGACGACGCAGCGCGCGGCGAATCCGCGCGTGCGTCTCACGCCGTCGTTGCGACGACGCGCTCGTCGCGACGCCTGCGCAAGCGCGCCGCCCTGCCCGCAAACCCTGCGTTGACGCGGCGTGGCGCATGCCGCGACGAGCCGGACGACCGCCGCGTGCCACGCATGCGGGTGTCTCAACCGCGCGAAACCGGGCGAGAGACGCATGAGACGAACGTCTCACGCCCGCCGCGTGCTGCGATGCAATGTGATCCGCCGGACCGGATGTGCTACAAGAACATCGAATTCCCCGCCGTACGGAACCGGAGCCGACCATGCCCTACGCCGTCCCCCAGGCCCAGCACGCCGACCGTGTGCTCGGCGCGCTCGCCGGACGCCTGCCCGCGCCGGCCGATTCCGCGCGCCTCGTGTCGTCGTGGCAACGTTCGCTGGAGCGCTACCGTCTCGACCCCGCTTCGTCGATCGGCCCGCGCGTGCTGACCGCGTCCGAGCTGCGCGAAGTGCGCGACAAGGAGGAAGCCTTCCTGCGTGCGTCGGGCCAGTGCCTGACACGGCTGCACGACATGATCCGCGTCGCCGACTACTGCGTGATGCTGACCGACGCGCACGGCGTGACGATCGACTATCGGATCGACCGCGAGCGCCGCAACGACTTCCGCCATGCGGGGCTGCACATCGGCTCGTGCTGGTCGGAAAGCGAGGAAGGAACGTGCGGCGTCGCGAGCGTGCTGACCGATCTCGCGCCGATCACCGTGCACAAGACCGATCACTTTCGCGCGGCGTTCACGACACTCACTTGCAGCGCGGCGCCGATCTTCTCGCCGGGCGGCGAACTGATCGGCGTGCTCGACGCGTCGGCCGTCCATTCGCCCGACGGCCGCGACAGCCAGCGCCTCGTCTACCAGCTCGTGCGGCAGAGTGCGGCGCTGATCGAGGACGGCTACTTCGTGCACAGCACCGCGCAGCACTGGATATTGTTCGGGCATCCGAACCGTCACTACGTCGAAGCGCAACCCGAATGGCTGATCGCGTTCGACGAATGCGGCAATATCGTCGCCGCGAACCGGCAGGCGCGCGATGCGCTGCCGGCGCTGCGCGAACCGCGCCATATCGACGAGATCTTCGACGCAACCGAGATGCCGCTGCGCGATGCCGCGCGGCTCGATACGATCGTCGCGCTGCGGCTGCGCGCGACCGGCGCACCGCTCTATGCGCGGCTGCGTGCGCCGCTACGACGCGCCGGCCGCGAACCCGGCACGGTATCGCGGCGCGCGGGCACCGCGACGCGCCACGTCGGCGCGCTGACGCCGTTCCTGCACAGCAGCGACACGCACATCGCGCAACAGGCGGAACTCGCGCTGCGCGTCGCGAGCAAGCGGCTGCCGATTCTCGTGCTCGGCGAAACCGGTGCGGGCAAGGAAGTGTTCGCGCGCGCGATTCACGATGCCGGTGCGCGGCGCGCGCGGCCGTTCGTCGCCGTCAATTGCGGCGCGCTGCCGGAAGCGCTGATCGAGAGCGAACTGTTCGGCTATGCGGCCGGCGCGTTCACCGGCGCGCGCAAGCACGGCGCACGCGGCAAGATCGCACTCGCCGACGGCGGCACGCTGTTTCTCGACGAAATCGGCGACATGCCGCTCGCGCTGCAGACACGGCTGTTGCGCGTGCTCGCCGACGGCGAGGTCGTGCCGCTCGGCAGCGATACGCCGGTGCGCGTCGACCTCGACGTGATCTGCGCGACGCACCGCGATCTCGCGCGCATGGTGGCTGACGGCACGTTCCGCGAAGATCTGTATTACCGGCTGAGCGGCGCGACGTTCGAACTGCCGCCGCTGCGCAAGCGCGCAGACGTGCGCGACGTGATTGCCGCCGTGTTCGCCGAGGAAGCGCAGGCGACCGGCCACGTCCTCACGCTCGACGCGACGCTCGCCGAACAGCTCGCCGCCTATCCGTGGCCCGGCAACGTACGGCAGCTGCGCAACGTGCTGCGCTATGCGTGCGCGGTGTGCGACGCCGCGCGCGTGACGCGGCGCGACCTGCCGGCCGACCTCGCCGCGCAGCTCGGCGGCGCCCCGGCCGGCGCACTGCCCGACGACGAGCGCGGCCGCATCGTCGCGGCGCTCACCGCGCACCGCTGGCGGCCCGACGCGGCCGCGCAGGCGCTCGGCATCTCGCGCGCGACGCTGTACCGGCGGATCGCGAAACACCGGATCGTCGCGCCGCACCGCGCGTGACGAGCCGGCGCGACCGCCATCACGCGGCCTGCGCTGCCGCTTCGCTTGCTTTCCCGGCCTCACCGGCCGCTTCGTCGCGCCGCACGAACACCTCGTGCGCGGCGAACAGCGCGTTCAGCGCGGCCGGGAAACCCGCGTAGATGGCCACCTGCATGAACACCTCGACGATCTCGTCGCGCGTGCAGCCGACGTTCAGCGCGGCCTCGATATGCACCTTCAGTTGCGGCTGTGCGTTGCCGAGCGCGGCCAGCGCCGCGATCGTCGCGATCTCGCGTGCTTTCAGGTCGAGCTGCGGCCGGCTGTAGATGTCGCCGAAACTGAACTCGACCAGGAGCCGCCCGAAATCCGGCGCGATCGGTGCAAGCGCCGCGATCACGCGTTCGCCCACTTCGCCGTCGATTTCCTTCAGTTTGTTCCAGCCGCGCGTATAACGATCTTCAACGAGTTGTTCCATCGTGTCCGTCCTGTTCCGATTGAGAGTGAGAAGGTGTCGCCCGTCGTTCCGTATCGCGTTCCCGCGCCTCGTAGTACGCGATCTTGTCGCCGATCGCGTCGAGGCTCGCCTGCAGCTCCGCGATATGCGCGCGCACCGCGTCGCGATGCGCAACCAGCAACCGCCGCCGCGCGCCGAACGTCGGCTCGCCTTGCGCGCGCAGCGCCGCGAACTGCTGCATCTGCGCGATCGGCATGCCGGTCGCCTTCAGGCGCATCACGAACGCCAGCCAGTCAAGGTCGGCCGGCGCATAGAGCCGGTGCCCGGCCGCCGTGCGCGAAATCGCGCGCAGCAGGCCGGCCTGCTCGTAATACCGCAACGTATGCGTCGACACGCCGGTCAGCTCGGCGACTTGCCCGATCGTCAGCGGACCGGCGGCGGAAGGTTTGGATACGGTTTTCGACATGGCAGGAACAAGGTTAGGAGTTAGAGCTAACTCTAAGTCAAGCACTATCGAACGGCCAGCGCGACGACAACCCGCAACGCCCCTCGACACCGTAAAGAATGGTCAAAACCGCCGCCCGGCGCGGCTTTCGGCCTTTACAGCGACGCAAGCCTTCAGCAAGATTCGGTCAGCCTGTCTTAAAAAGGGCACGCATTTGTCCTATGCTTAACGGCGACGCCCGGCCAGGTCTCGCCCCGCCGTCCGTTGCAACAGCCATTCATCCGTCAGAACCAGGGAGCCTTTGCCATGCTGAAAAAGCTGCTGATGCTGTTCGTCGCGCTATCGCTGTCGCTCGCCGCAGGCTTTGCCGCAGCCGTCGAAGTCAACACGGCCGACCAGGCCGCGCTCGAAGCCGTGAAGGGTCTCGGGCCCGTCAAGTCGAAGGCGATCATCGACGAACGCACCAAGAACGGCCCATTCAAGGACGCCGACGATCTCGCAAATCGGGTGAAGGGTCTCGGCACGAAATCGGTCGGGCATCTCGAGGAAAACGGCCTGACGATCGGCGGCTCGTCGACGCCGCCGAAAGGCGTGAAGCTGTCGAAGCCGGCCGCGACGACGTCGGCAACGACGTCGACAGGCACCGCATCGACGTCCACGACCGCGACGGCCGGCACGACGGCCACGGCGCCGGCCCCGGCGGCAAGCGCGCCGGATGCGGCCGCGAAGCCCGCCAAGACCAAGCGCGCATCGAAGAAGGAAAAGGCAGCAGCGGCCGCAGCGGCATCCGCCGACGCGGGTGCGAGCGCACCGGCCGCAGCGTCGTCCGCGAAGGCGGCGAAGGGGTCGAAGAAAAAGAGCAAGAAGGACAAGGCAGCCTCCGCCGCCGCGGCGTCGGGCGCCTGATGTGCGCCGCGCGCGCGACGGCGTGCGCGCGGCATTCGTTCAACGGGCGCCCTTATTGCGGCGCCCTTATCGGTAAAGGTGAAGAATCATGGGTCTCCTCGACATCGTCGGCGGTCTGATCGGCGGCCAGGCCGGCGGCAACTCGCAAAGCGCACTGATCACGACCGCGCTCGAATTCATCAACAACCAGCCGGGCGGCCTGAACGGGCTGATCGAGAAGTTCCAGAAAGGCGGCGCCGGCGAGGTCATCGGCTCATGGGTCGGCACCGGCGAGAACCAGCCGATCTCGGCCGACACGCTGCAGAACGTGCTCGGCTCGGACGTCGTCGGCTCGCTCGCGAGCAAGATCGGCATCGATCCGGGTCAGGCCTCGTCGATCCTCGCGCAGGTGCTGCCGCACGTCGTCAACAGCGCGACGCCGAACGGCGAAGTACCGGCCGGCGGCCAGATCGATACGTCGAACGTGCTCGGCACGCTGACGCAGCTCGCCGGCATGTTCGGCGGCAACAAGCAGGCCTGAGCCCGCGCCGCTTCGCGGCCCCCGCTTCATGGCCCAATCGGGCCGCTCCATATGCAAACACCCCGCCGAGGCGGGGTGTTTGTTTTTGCGCGCCCGGCGCGAACCGGGCGTGCGGCCGGTGGCCGGCGTTCAGTGAACGACGCGGTCGAACACGAACTTGCCGTCGTTGACGTCGACCGGAATCACGTCCTTCGGACCGAAGCGGCCCGCGAGGATGAGCTTCGCGACCGGGTTCTCGATCTCCTGCTGGATCGCGCGCTTCAGCGGCCGCGCGCCGAACACCGGATCGTAGCCGACCTTCGCGATCTGCTCGAGCGCCGCTTCCGACACGTCGAGCGCCATGTCGAGCTTCGCGAGCCGGTCGTGCAGACGCGCCAGCTGGATCTTCGCGATCGACTCGATGTTGCTGCGGTCGAGCGCATGGAACACGACGACGTCGTCGATCCGGTTCAGGAACTCGGGGCGGAAATGCTGCTTCACCTCGAGCCACACCGCGTCCTTGATCTCGTCCTGCGGCGCACCGGTCATCGCCTGGATCACCTGCGAGCCGAGGTTCGACGTCATCACGATCACCGTGTTCTTGAAGTCGACCGTGCGCCCCTGCCCGTCCGTCATGCGGCCGTCGTCGAGCACCTGCAGCAGCACGTTGAACACGTCCGGATGCGCCTTCTCGATCTCGTCGAGCAGGATCACGCTGTACGGCTTGCGGCGCACGGCTTCCGTCAGGTAGCCGCCTTCCTCGTAGCCGACATAACCCGGCGGCGCGCCGATCAGCCGCGCGACGCTGTGCTTCTCCATGAACTCGCTCATGTCGATGCGGATCAGGTGCTCTTCCGAATCGAACAGGAACGACGCCAGCGCCTTGCACAGCTCGGTCTTGCCGACCCCCGTCGGGCCGAGGAACAGGAACGAGCCGTACGGACGGTTCGGATCGGCGAGACCCGCGCGCGAGCGGCGGATCGCGTCGGCCACCGCGCCGATCGCCTCATGCTGGCCGACCACGCGCTCATGCAGCTTTTCCTCGATGTGCAGCAGCTTCTCGCGCTCGCCCTGCATCATCCGCGACACGGGAATCCCCGTCGAACGCGACACGACTTCCGCGATTTCCTCGGCGCCGACCTGCGTGCGCAGCAGGCGCGGACGCGTCGGGTTGTGCTGCTCCCGCTCTTCGGCCTGCGTGACCTGCTTCAATTGCGCCTCGAGCTGCGGCAGCTTGCCGTACTGCAGCTCCGCGACTTTCTCCAGCTTGCCTTCACGCTGCAGCCGCGCGATGTCCGCCCGCGCCTTCTCGATCTCTTCCTTGAGCTGCGCGCTGCCCTGCACCGCGGCCTTCTCGACGGTCCAGATCTCCTCGAGGTCCGCGTATTCGCGGCCGAGGCGGTCGATCTCTTCCTCGATCAGCTGCAGGCGCTTCTGCGACGCTTCGTCCTGCTCCTTCTTCACGGCTTCGCGCTCGATCTTCAGCTGGATCAGCCGGCGATCGAGCTTGTCCATCTCTTCGGGCTTCGAATCGATTTCCATCTTGATCTTCGAAGCGGCTTCGTCGATCAGGTCGATCGCCTTGTCGGGCAGGAAGCGGTCGGTGATGTAGCGATGCGACAGCTCGGCCGCGGCAACGATCGCCGGGTCGGTGATGTCGACGCCGTGGTGCAGTTCGTACTTCTCCTGCAGCCCGCGCAGGATCGCGATCGTCGCCTCGACGCTCGGCTCGTCGACGAGCACCTTCTGGAAGCGGCGTTCGAGCGCGGCATCCTTCTCGATGTACTTGCGGTATTCGTCGAGCGTGGTCGCGCCGATGCAGTGCAGCTCGCCGCGCGACAGCGCCGGCTTCAGCATGTTGCCCGCATCCATCGCGCCTTCGGCCTTGCCCGCGCCGACCATCGTGTGGATCTCGTCGATGAAGACGATCGTCTGGCCTTCGTCCTTCGCGATGTCGTTGAGCACGGCCTTCAGCCGCTCCTCGAACTCGCCGCGGTACTTCGCGCCGGCGAGCAGCGCGGCCATGTCGAGCGACAGCACGCGCTTGCCCTTCAGCGTCTCGGGCACTTCGCCGTTGACGATCCGCTGCGCGAGCCCTTCGACGATCGCGGTCTTGCCGACGCCCGGCTCGCCGATCAGCACCGGGTTGTTCTTCGTGCGGCGCTGCAGGATCTGGATCGAGCGGCGGATTTCGTCGTCGCGCCCGATCACCGGATCGAGCTTGCCCGAACGGGCGCGCTCGGTCAGGTCGACCGTGTACTTCTTCAGCGCCTCGCGCTGGCTTTCGGCATCCTGGCTGTGCACCTGCGAGCCGCCGCGCACCGCGGCGATCGCGGCTTCGAGCGCCTTGCGCGTGAGGCCGTGCTGACGCGCGAGCTTGCCGGCGTCGCCCTTGTCGTCGGACACGGCGAGCAGGAACATCTCGCTCGCGATGAACGTGTCGTTGAGCTTCTGCGCTTCCTTGTCGGCCTGGTTCAGCAGCCCGGCCAACTCGCGGCCGATCTGGATGTCGCCGCCCGTGCCCGTGACTTGCGGCAGGCGCGAGATCGCTTCGTTCAGCGCGCCTTGCAGCGCCTGCACGTGAACACCCGCGCGCGACATCAGCGAACGGGCGGAACCGTCGTGCTGTGCGACCAGCGCCGCCAGTACGTGAACGGGTTCGATGTATTGATTGTCGCGGCCTGCCGCAAGGCTTTGCGCGTCCGCGAGTGCTTCCTGGAACTTGGTGGTGAGCTTGTCGATTCTCATTTTGTCGAGACCTCCAATTTTCGATTAACACCAAGATGAGGATGGTTATGCGGCTTTCAAGCGAAATTCGGGTTGATTCAGCGCAAAAAATCGCTGGATGGCAACGCCGCGGCCCAGAGGCGGGACGCGGTCGGATCGCGGCACGCAGTGCCCGCGTGTCAGCCGGCCGTCGACGGCGGCTCGACGGGCGCAGGCGATTCGTCCGGTGACGGCACGGCGCGCACGAGCGCGACCGGACGGATGCCGAGCAACGCAGCAAGCGGCGACGCGGGTTCGACCAGTTCGCCGAGCGTGTGACGATCGAGCTCGGCGAAAAACGCATCGCGCGCGGCCGCCAGCACGCCCTTCAGACGGCACTGCGGCTCGATCACGCAGCCGCGCGACTCGCTGCCGTCGGTCGAAAAGCAGCCGACCAGCGCGAAGTCGTTCTCGGTCGCGCGCACGACCTGGCCGACCGTCAGCAGCAGCGATTCGGGGAACAGCCGCAGCCCGCCGTTGCGGCCGCGGACCGTGTCGACCCATCCCAACTCGCCGAGCTGCTGCACGACTTTCATCAGATGGTTCTTCGAGATGCCGTAGGCGTCCGAGATCTCCTGGATCGTCGCGAGCCCCTCGCCGCGCACGGCAAGGTACAGCATCACGCGCAGCGAGTAGTCGGTGTAGTCGGTGAGTCTCATGGGCGAATACGGAAAAGATCGATCGTGCCCCGATTGCGCGGGCCGGGCCGGTCGGGAAGCGCGCCGGGCCGGCTGACGGTCCCGTTCCACGGCCCCGGGTTGCCCGGATGGCGCGCGCGCAATAAGATGCGTTACATCCGCACGTTTTTCAGGGGTTGTTGGACGCTATTTTGCGTCAAAATTCTGCCGGCGTCCTGCGCGTTGCCCGCGCCGCCGCTTCGTCGTTGCCTCGATCTCCCGGCCCTTTTTGCCATGACCGCCCTGCCTGCCTCGCCCGAAACCGCCCCGGCCCGCCCTCGCGATGCCGAGCCGACCGAAGACAACATCCGCGATCTCGTCTACGCGTTCTACGACCGCGTGCGCGCCGATCCGCTGCTCGGGCCCGTGTTCGACGCGAAGCTGGCCGGCCGCTGGGACGACCATCTGCCGAAGATGGTCACGTTCTGGTCGAGCCTCGTGCTCGGCACCAAGGGCTATCGCGGCAACGTGCAGCAGGCGCACCAGCCGCTCGACGGGATCGAGCCGGCCCATTTCAGCCGCTGGCTGTCGTTGTTCCTGAAGACCGTCGAGGCGCGCTACGCGCCGCCCGCGGCGATCCGCTTCATGGAACCCGCGCTGCGGATCGCACAGAGCCTGCAGTTGAGCCGGTTCGGCTGGGATTACCGGATTCCGCCCGAGCAGCAGGCGCTGCTCGATGCGATCGCGCCGCGCCGCCGCGACGCGGGCGACGATCCGCACGCATTGCCGTCGCGTGCCCGCGGCGAACCGTTTCCGACGAAGATCGTCGGGCGCAGCGCCGATCCGGACGCGTAACGCGCACACATCGCGCGCGACGATTACACACATGCGGCACATCGCCGCATTGCGCGGACGCCGCGCTCAGCGCGGCGTGTTGCCCGATTCGACGCCCCAGCGCGCGAGCGCCGCATCGTCGGTGCTGCGCGCATCGACCCAGCGCTCGCCGTCCGGCGTCGTTTCCTTCTTCCAGAACGGCGCTTCGGTCTTCAGGTAGTCCATCACGAATTCGCACGACGCGAACGCATCGCCGCGATGCGCGGCGACCGTCGCCACCATCACGATCTGGTCGAGCGGCAGGAGCCTGCCGACCCGATGCACGATCGCGACGTCGATGCCCGGCCAGCGCCGGCAGGCCTCGGCGGCGATCTTCTCGAGCGCCTTCTCGGTCATCCCCGGATAGTGCTCGAGCTCCATCGCGGCGACCGAATCGCCTTCGTTCAGGTCGCGCACGGTGCCGACGAAGCACGCGATCGCGCCGATCTTCGGATTGCGCGCGCGCAATGCCGCGACTTCGGCGTTCAGATCGAAGTCGTCGGTCTGGATTTGTATCGTTGCCATCACACGCTCCGGTCCCATGCCAAGCTCAACCGCCCGTCACCGGCGGAAAGAACGCGACCTCGCAACCTTCGGTGAGCCGCGTGTCGGGATCGGTCATCTCATGGTTGCACGCCATGCGCAATGCGCGCCCTTCGGCGAGCGTCTCGGCCCACGCACCGCCGCGCACGCGCAGCCACGCGCGCACGTCGCCGACGGTCGTTACGCTGTCCGGCACGTCGGCCTGCTCGTCGGCGACGCCCAGCGATTCTCGTACGCTTGCAAAAAATTTCAGCTGAATCTTCATGGTTCGGGAAGCCGCCGCGTTACGACAGCAATTCGGAAAACGGAATGAAACGCACGGTCTCGCCTGCGCTGATCGCGTGCTGCGGCGGATTGTCGATCAGGCCGTCGCCCCAGACCGTCGACGTCAGCACCGCCGAGCTCTGGTTCGGGAACAGATCGAGGCCACCGGCCGCATTGACGCGTGCGCGCAGGAATTCGTTGCGCCGGTCGCCCTTGCCTTGCGAAAAGTCGGCGCGCAGCGACAGCGCGCGCGGCGCGACGTCGCGCACGCCGGACAGGCGCAACAGGAACGGCCGCACGAACAGCAGGAACGTGACGAAGCTCGATACGGGGTTGCCGGGCAGCCCGATGAAGTGCGCATCGGGGCGATCGTCACCGCGCCGCACCGCGCCGTACGCGAGCGGCTTGCCGGGCTTCATCGCGATCTGCCACAGCGCGAGCCGCCCTTCGGACTCGACGGCCGGCTTCACGTGATCCTCGTCGCCGACCGATACGCCGCCGCTCGTCAGGATCACGTCGTGATCGCGCGCAGCCTCGCGCAGCGTGTCGCGCGTCGCGGCGAGCGAGTCGGGCACGATCCCGTAGTCGGTCACGTGGCAGCCGAGCCGCTCCAGCAGCCCGCGCAGCGTGAAGCGGTTCGAGTTGTAGATCGCGCCGGGCTTCAGCGGCTCGCCCGGCATCGTCAGCTCGTCGCCGGTGAAGAACACCGCGACGCGAATCCGCCGTGCGACCGACAGTTGCGCACAGCCGACCGACGCGGCAAGGCCGAGCGCCTGCGGCGTGAGCCGCGTGCCGGCCGGCAGGATCACCGCCCCCTGCCGGATGTCCGCGCCCTGCGCGGTGATCCATTCACCGGCCTTCGGCGTATGCAGGATCTCGACCGCATCGCCGTCGGCCGACGTCTGCTCCTGCATCACGACGGCGTCGGCGCCGGGCGGCACCGTCGCGCCGGTGAAGATCCGCGCGGCCGTGCCGGCCGCGAGCGGCACGGCCGGATGACCGGCCGGAATCCGCTGCGACACCGGCAGACGCCGCTCGCCGTGCAGCAGGTCGGCGACGCGCACCGCATAACCGTCCATCGCGCTCGTATGCATCGGCGGCACGTCGAGCGGCGAGCTCACGTCGGCCGCCAGCACGCGGCCGAGCGCGTCGAGCGTGGCGACGGTTTCGGTGCCGGGCAGCGGCTTCGCGGCATCGAGCAGCGCGGCGAGCGCCTCGGCGGTCGACAGCATCGGCGCGCGCGGCGCCGCGGGATTCGGGTTCGACATCGATGGAATCGGGGAACGTTGGAGTCAATACGTCATTGTAGCGACGCCGTCGCGCGGGCGCGCGATATGGCCGACATGCGAGAACTGTGATCGTCGTGGACGCGCGGGTCTGGCACCTGCGGGTCTGGCACCTGTTTCGTGCGACGTTCGACGGCAGACGCGCGGCGGGCTGCCGAACGCGTGCATATCGCAGTACCGCTGCACCGCACCACCAAACGAAACGGCCGGAACCCCGATCCGTTCGACGAATCGGCATTCCGGCCGTCCTGCGCAGCCGGGCCCGCGGGCCCGGCCGTGCGTCACGCGCCCGTATGCGCGGCGATGAAATCCTTCACCTGCTGCGCGTCGGCCTTCACGACCTCGAAGCGCTGCGGCAGCGCCTCGAGCCCGTCGAATGCGGCCGGCCGCTCGGCTTCGCGATCGAGCGCTTCACGGATCGTCTCGCCGAACTTGATCGGCTGCGCCGTCTCGAGCACGACCATCGGCACGCCTGCGTCGAGATGCTCGCGCGCAACCTTCACGCCGTCGGCCGTGTGCGTATCGATCATCGTGTCGTAGCGCGAGAACACGTCGCGGATCGTCGCGATGCGGTCCGTATGGCTGCTGCGGCCCGACACGAAGCCGAACTCCGCGACGCGCGCGAAATCGCCGCTCGCCGCGAGATCGAAGCCGCCCTTCTCCTCGACGTCGCGGAACAGCTGCATCACGCGCGCCGGATCGCGGCCGAGCAGGTCAAACACGAAGCGCTCGAAGTTCGACGCCTTCGAGATGTCCATGCTCGGGCTGCTCGTGTGATACGTATTCTCGGCGCTGCGCACGCGATACGCGCCCGTGCGGAAGAACTCGTCGAGCACGTCGTTCTCGTTGGTCGCGACCACGAGCTTCGCGATCGGCAGCCCCATCATCCGCGCGATGTGGCCCGCGCACACGTTGCCGAAGTTGCCCGACGGCACCGTGAACGACACGCGCTCGTCGTTGGACTGCGTCGCCGCGAAATAGCCCTTGAAGTAGTACACGACCTGCGCGACGACGCGCGCCCAGTTGATCGAGTTGACCGTGCCGATCTTCTGCTGCGCCTTGAACGCGTGATCGTTCGACACGGCCTTCACGATGTCCTGGCAGTCGTCGAACACGCCTTCGACCGCGAGGTTGAAGATGTTCGGATCCTGCAGGCTGAACATCTGGGCCGTCTGGAACGCGCTCATCTTCTTGTGCGGCGACAGCATGAACACGCGCACGCCGGCCTTGCCGCGCATCGCATATTCGGCCGCGCTGCCCGTGTCGCCCGACGTCGCGCCGAGAATGTTCAGCGCTTCGCCGTGCTTCGCGAGCGTGTACTCGAACAGGTTGCCGAGCAGCTGCATCGCCATGTCCTTGAACGCGAGCGTCGGGCCGTTCGACAGTTCGAGCAGCGAGATCGGCGCGCCGTTCTCGGTGCCGAGCGTCTTCAGCGGCGTGATGTCGGCTGCGTTCTCGCCGTGGCGCGTGTTGCTGTACACGTCGGCCGTGTACGTGCGGCGCGTGATCGCACGCAGGTCGTCGGCCGGCACGTCGTCGCAGAACTTCGACAGGATCTCGAATGCGAGATCCGCGTACGGCAGCGCGCGCCAGCGCGCGAGCTCGTCGGTGGACACCTTCGGATACTCGGCCGGCAGGTAGAGCCCGCCGTCCTTCGCGAGGCCGCCGAGCAGGATGTCGGAGAACGTATGGCGCTCGCCGAAGCCGGCGCCGCGCGTGGAGATGTAGTTCATGTCTTCCGCCTCAGTTCAGCGCTTCCATGCGCAGCTTCGTCACCTTCGACACGACCGTCGCGAGGCTCTCGATCTGCGCGATCGCCGCGTTGACGTTCTTCTCGAGCGTCTCGTGGGTGATCAGGATGATGTCGGTCTCGCCGTTCGCGCCGTCGACCTGCTCCGATTCCTTCTGCAGCAGCGCGTCGATCGAAATGCCCGATTCGGCGAGGATGCGCGTGATGTTGGCGAGCACGCCGGTCTGGTCGGCCACCCGCAGGCGCAGGTAGTAGCCGCTCGTGACTTCCTCGATCGGCAGGATCGGCGTGTTCGACAGGCTGTCGGGCTGGAACGCGAGGTGCGGCACGCGATGCTCGGGGTCGGCCGTGTGCAGGCGCGTGACGTCGACGAGATCGGCGACCACCGCCGACGCGGTCGGCTCCGCGCCCGCGCCCTTGCCGTAGTACAGCGTCGTGCCGACCGCGTCGCCGTGCACGACGACCGCGTTCATCGCGCCTTCGACGTTCGCGAGCAGGCGCTTTTCCGGGATCAGCGTCGGGTGCACGCGCAGCTCGATGCCGTTTTCGGCGCGGCGCGCGATGCCGAGCAGCTTGATCCGGTAGCCGAGTTCTTCCGCGTAGCGGATGTCGGTTGCGTCGAGCTTGCTGATGCCCTCGACGTACGCACGGTCGAACTGCACCGGCACGCCGAACGCGATCGCGCTCATGATCGTCGCCTTGTGCGCGGCGTCGATGCCTTCGATGTCGAAGGTCGGATCGGCTTCCGCGTAGCCGAGCTCCTGCGCGGCCTTCAGCGCGGTCGCGAAGTCGAGCCCGCGGTCGCGCATTTCCGACAGGATGTAGTTCGTCGTGCCGTTGATGATGCCCGCGATGTACTGGATGCGGTTCGCGGTCAGGCCTTCGCGCAGCGCCTTGATGATCGGGATGCCGCCGGCGACGGCCGCCTCGAACGCGACCATCACGCCCTTCGCGCGCGCGGCCTCGAAGATCTCGGTGCCGTGCACCGCGAGCAGCGCCTTGTTCGCCGTCACGACATGCTTGCCGTTCGCGATCGCGCGCAGCACGAGCTCGCGCGCGATGCCGGTGCCGCCGATCATCTCGGCGATGATCGCGATCGACGGATCGTCGACCACCGAATTGAAATCGTCGGTGATCTGCGCGGCGCCGGCGTCGCCGCCGAGCGCAGCCTGCGCCTTGGCCGGGTTGCGCACGGCAATGCGCGTCACCTCGATGCCGCGCCCCGCGCGTCGCTTGATTTCTTCCTGGTTGCGGCGCAGCACCGTGAAGGTGCCGCTGCCCACCGTGCCGAAGCCCAACAGGCCAACTTTGATCGGTTCCATGCTGCGTGTGATCGATGAGTAAGAAGTAATGGGTTCCGTGTGGTCCTGCCCGCTCAGGCCGAATGGCGCTTGCGGTAGCCGTCGAGGAAGCGTGCGATCCGGTTGATCGAATCGGTCAGGTCGTCGAGGTTCGGCAGGAAGACCACGCGGAAGTGGTCCGGCGTCGCCCAGTTGAAACCCGTGCCCTGCACGAGCAGCACGCGCTCTTCGAGCAGCAGGTCGAGTATGAACTGCTGGTCGTTCTGGATCGGATAGATTTTCGGATCGAGGCGCGGGAACATGTACAGCGCGGCCTGCGGCTTCACGCAGGTCACGCCCGGAATCGACGTGAGCATGTCGTACGCGAGCTCGCGCTGCTTGTACAGGCGCCCGCTCGGCACGATCAGCTCGTTGATGCTCTGGTAGCCGCCGAGCGCCGTCTGGATCGCGAACTGCCCCGGCACGTTCGCGCACAGGCGCATCGACGACAGGATGCCGAGCCCCTCGAGGTAGTCCTTCGCGCGCCGGCGGTTGTCGCCGCCGAGGCCCGACACGGCCATCCAGCCCGCGCGGTAGCCGCACGAGCGATAGCTCTTCGACAGGCTGTTGAACGTGACGGTGATCACGTCCTCCGACAGCGAGCCCATCGCCGTGTGCTCGAGGCCGTCGTAGACAATCTTGTCGTAGACCTCGTCGGCAAACACGATCAGCCCGTGCTGGCGCGCGATCTCGAGCAGCTCCAGCAGCAATTCGTCGGAATAAAGCGCGCCCGTCGGGTTGTTCGGGTTGATCACGACGATCGCCTTCGTGTTCGGCGTGATCTTGCGGCGGATGTCGTCGAGATCGGGCATCCACGCGTTCTGCTCGTCGCACACGTAGTGCACGGGCGTGCCGCCCGACAGGCTCACCGCGGCCGTCCACAGCGGGTAGTCGGGCGCGGGCAGCAGCACTTCGTCGCCGTCGTTCAGCAGCGCCTGGGTCGCCATCACGATCAGCTCGGACGCGCCGTTGCCGATGTAGATGTCGTCGAGGCCGACGCCCACGACGCCCTTTTCCTGCGTGTAGTGCATCACGGCCTTGCGGGCCGAGAACACGCCCTTCGAATCCGAATAGCCCGACGACGCCGGCAGGTTGCGGATCATGTCCTGGATGATCTCGTCCGGTGCGTCGAAGCCGAACGGCGCGAGGTTGCCGATGTTCAGCTTGATGATGCGGTGGCCTTCTTCCTCGAGGCGCTTCGCGTGCTCGAGCACCGGGCCACGGATGTCGTAGCAGACGTTGAGCAGCTTGTTCGACTTCTGAATCGGTTTCACGACGACACGGTTCCTGGGTTGGCCTTGCGGCCGGGGGGACGGGATCAAAACTGGAAAGCGGCCGGTCTGTGCGCGCTGTCTAGACTGGGAAAAAGCGGGCGATCGGGCGCGGCTTGTGGCAGCGCGCGATGCAAGTGGCGCCCGGGGGCGACCAAAAAGTTATAATTTAGCGGATTTTGGCCGACTTTCGCAATGCACCATAGCCGCGCCGGGCCCGCGCCGTCAGGCGTCCCGCGTGCACAGGCGCGCGAAACCGGCCGCCCCGGGCCCGTGCGGCCCTGCAACACATTCCCCTACGGAACCGCGGAATACCGATTTGAAACTGCACCAGGACGCGAGCGGCGCGCTCAACACCGTCACCGGCTACGGCCCCGATTATGTCGACGTCAATCTCGAACGCCATGAAACGAGCGTCATCGTGCTGCCCGGCGCGCCGGTCCAGGCATGGCCCGTGTCGTCGTTCGACGCGCTCGCGCCCGAGCATTTCGCGATGCTGCTCGACCCGACGCCCGAACTCGTGATCTTCGGCAGCGGCGCGCGGCTGCGCTTCCCGCACCCGCGGCTGGTCGCCGCGCTCACGGCCAGGCGGATCGGCGTCGAGACGATGGATTTCCAGGCCGCGTGCCGCACCTACAACATCCTGATGGCCGAGGGCCGCAAGGTCGCCGCTGCGCTCTTAATTGAACGTTAATCCCCGATGCGGTAAAACTCGGGCCGGCGCAGCGGGTCGATCCCCGGATCGGCCCGGCCAGGCCGCCCGCCCCCGGCGCAACCCGCCGGCGGCCCGTCACAACAACCAACAGGCTGAAAACCCATGAACGATACGCCGTCGAGGCTACCGCTCAATCGCATCACGCTCGTCCTCCTGCTCGTCGCGCTCGCGATCGTCTGGTTCGCGCCGCTCGGGCTGCGCCACCTGATCCCGAGCGACGAAGGCCGCTACGCGGAGATGGCGCGCGAGATGTTCGTCACCGGTGACTGGATCACGCCGCGCTACAACGGCTACAAGTACTTCGAGAAGCCGCCGCTGCAGACCTGGCTGAACGCGCTGACGTTCGCATGGTTCGGCATCGGCGAATGGCAGGCGCGCCTCTACACGGCCGTCGTGAGCTTTGCCGGCGTGCTGCTCGTCGGCTTCACCGGCGCGCGCCTGTTCAACCCGCTGTCGGGCTTCCTCGCGGCCGTCGTGCTCGCGAGCTCGCCGTACTGGAACCTGATGGGCCACTTCAACGCGCTCGACATGGGGCTCGCGTTCTGGATGGCGCTGTCGCTGTGCTCGCTGCTGCTCGCGCAGCGGCCCGGGCTGCGCCCGGCCGCGGCGCGCGGCTGGATGTGGGCGTGCTGGGCCGCGATGGCGTTCGCGGTGCTGTCCAAGGGCCTCGTCGGCCTGATCCTGCCCGGCGCCGTGCTCGTGCTCTACACGCTGATCGCGCGCGACTGGGCGCTGTGGAAGCGCCTGTATCTCGTCAGCGGCCTCGTGATCTTCTTCGCGATCGTCACGCCGTGGTTCGTGCTCGTCCAGCAGCGCAACCCCGAGTTCTTCAACTTCTTCTTCATCGTCCAGCAGTTCCGCCGCTACCTGACCCCGGAACAGAACCGCCCGGGACCGCTGTACTACTTCGTGCCGGTGCTGCTGGTCGGCTTCCTGCCGTGGCTGTCGGTCGCGTGGCAGAGCATCCGCCATGCGCTGCGGATGCCGCGCCAGCCGAACGGCTTCTCGCCGATGCTCGTGCTGCTGATCTGGAGCGCGTTCATCTTCCTGTTCTTCAGCGCGTCGCATTCGAAGCTGATCTCGTATGTGCTGCCGATCGCGCCGGCGCTCGCGCTGATCATCGGCGCGTACCTGCCGCTGGTGTCGGCCGACCGGTTCCGCCGCCACCTGCTCGGCTACCTCGTGTTCTTCGTCGCCGCGGCATTCGGGATCATCTTCCTCGCGTACCAGGGCGATGCCCGCACGCCGAACGCGCTGTACCGCGCATTCCAGATGTGGCTGTACGCGGGCCTCGCGATCGCGGCCGCGCTGACGCTCGCGGCCGCGTGGCTGAACCGCCGCGCGGGCGTGGCCGCCGCGATCGCCGCGTTCGGCGCCGCCTGGCTCGCGTTCGGCACGATCGGCGGCACCGGGCACGACGAGTTCGGCCGCTACAGCTCGGGCGCGCAACTCGCGCCCGCCGTGCGCGCCGAACTGGCGAAGCTGCCGCCCGACACGCCGTTCTACTCGATCGAGATGCTCGATCACACGTTCCCGTTCTATATGGGCCACACGACGATCATGGTCCAGCGTCAGGACGAACTCGCGTTCGGGATCTCGGTGGAGCCGAACAAATGGATTCCGACCGTCAACGAATGGATCACGCGCTGGAAACAGGAAACCCATGCGCTCGCGATCATGCCGCCCGGCCAGTACGACGCGCTGGTCAAGCAAGGCGTGCCGATGCGCGTGATCGCGCGCGACAACCGCCGCGTGATCGTCGAGAAACCGCAATCGTAAGGACGCCCGCCGCATGAATCCCGTTTCGTTCGTCTGCATCATCACCGGCGTGATGCTCAACGCCTGTGCGCAACTTCTGCTGAAAGCCGGCGTCAACGCCGTTGGACACTTCGAATTCAGCCGTGCGAACATCATCCCGGTCGGCCTGAAGATCGCGACCCAGCTGCCGATCATCGGCGGCCTGAGCTGCTACGTGCTGAGCGTCGTCGTCTGGATCCTCGGGTTGTCGCGGGTCGACGTGTCGATCGCGTACCCGATGCTGTCGCTCGGCTACGTCGTCAACGCATTCGCGGCCTGGTACCTGTTCGGCGAGGTGTTGTCGGTCCAGCGGCTCGTCGGCATCGGCATCATTTTGATCGGGGTGCTCGTGCTTGCACGAAGCTGAGCATGCCTCGCGGCGTTAAGCGTCTGCCTACAAAAAATCACGGTACGAATCCGCCAACCGGTGTTTAATGCCGGTTTCGGACGGGATTGCCCGACCCTTTTATTACACGCCATTACAGGCCAAAAGCGTTCATGAGCCAGACTACCGCTCCGTTTCTGCCGTTCACCCGCCCCGAGATCGATGAGGAAACCATCCAGGGCGTCGTCGAAGTGCTGCGCTCGGGCTGGATCACCACCGGCCCGCAGTGCCAGAAATTCGAAGCGGCACTGTCCGAATACTGCGGCGGCCGTCCGGTCCGCGCGTTCAACTCGGGCACCTGCACGCTCGAGATCGGCCTGCGCATCGCGGGCGTCGGCGCCGGCGACGAGGTGATCACGACGCCGGCGTCGTGGGTCTCGACCAGCAACGTGATCCTCGAGACGGGCGCGACGCCCGTGTTCGCGGACATCGATCCCGTCACGCGCAACATCGACCTCGACAAGCTCGAGCAGGCGATCACGCCGCGCACGAAGGCGATCATCCCCGTCTACCTGGCCGGCCTGCCGGTCGACATGGACCGCCTGTACGCGATCGCGCGCGCGCACAACCTGCGCGTGATCGAAGATGCGGCGCAGGCGCTCGGCTCGACGTGGAACGGCAAGCGCATCGGCGCGTTCGGCGACATCGTGTCGTTCAGCTTCCACGCGAACAAGAACCTGACGACGATCGAAGGCGGCGCACTCGTGCTGAACAACGAGGACGAAGCGACGCTCGCACAGAAGTACCGGCTGCAGGGCATCACGCGCACGGGCTTCGACGGGATGGACTGCGACGTGCTCGGCGGCAAGTACAACCTGACCGACGTCGCCGCGCGCGTCGGCCTCGGCCAGCTGCCGCACCTCGAGCGCTTCACCGCGCAGCGCCGTGCGCTCGCGCGCGCGTATTTCGCCGCGTTCGACGGCGGCCCGGCCGCGAAGCTCGGCGTCGGCCTGCCGGTCGCCGAATTCGAGAACGGCAACTGGCACATGTTCCAGATCACGCTGCCGCTCGAGCGGCTGTCGATCCCGCGCGCCGAGTTCATGGCGCAGATGAAGGAACGCGGCATCGGCACGGGCATCCACTACCCGGCGATCCATCTTTTCACGCTGTACCGTGCGCGCGGCTTCAAGGAGGGCATGTTCCCCCACGCCGAACGGTACGGCGCGTCGACCGTCACGCTGCCGCTGTTCACGCAGATGACGGAGGGCGACGTGCGTCGCGTGGTCGACGCCATCAACCAGATTTGTGAACAATACGGAAAATAAGCGTACATGAGTCACCTTGAAGCACGCGCCGGGCATCCGGGCGCCGGGCACCTGGACGCCGGCCGGCCCGAAGTATCGGTCATCATCCCCGTGTACAACGAGGAAGACGGCCTCGCCGCGCTGTTCGCGCGGCTGTATCCGGCGCTCGACGCACTCGACACGTCATACGAAGTGATCCTGATCAACGACGGCAGCCGCGACCGCTCGGCCGCGATGCTCGCCGACCAGTTCCACGTGCGCCCCGACACGACGCGCGTCGTGCTGCTCAACGGCAACTACGGCCAGCACATGGCGATCCTCGCGGGCTTCGCGCAATCGCGCGGCGAGATTGTCATCACGCTCGACGCCGACCTGCAGAATCCGCCCGAGGAAATCGGCAAGCTGATCGCGAAGATGCGCGAGGGCTACGACTACGTCGGCTCGATCCGCAAGCAGCGTCAGGACAGCCTGTGGCGGCGCAAGGCGTCGCAGATGATGAACCGGCTGCGCGAGCGCATCACGCGCATCAAGATGACCGACCAGGGCTGCATGCTGCGCGCGTACAGCCGCCGCATCATCGACACGATCAACGTGTGCGGCGAAGTCAACACGTTCATCCCCGCGCTGGCCTATACGTTCGCGCAGAAGCCGACCGAAATCGAGGTCGCGCACGAGGAGCGCTTCGCGGGCGAGTCGAAATACTCGCTGTACAGCCTGATCCGGCTGAACTTCGACCTCGTGACGGGCTTCTCGGTCGTGCCGCTGCAGTGGCTGTCGTTCATCGGCGTGATCCTGTCGCTCGGCTCCGCCGCGCTGTTCGTGCTGCTGCTCGTGCGGCGCTTCATCGTCGGCGCGGAAGTGCAAGGCGTGTTCACGCTGTTCGCGATCACGTTCTTCCTGCTCGGCGTGATCATCTTCGCGCTCGGCCTGCTCGGCGAATACGTCGGCCGCATCTACCAGCAGGTGCGCGCACGGCCGCGCTACCTGATCCAGGCCGTGCTCGAGCAGCACGACGGCATGCCGGCGGTGCCGGCCGGCGCGAACCGCACGGGAGCCGCGCAATGAAGCCGCGCGCGGTCGTCTTCGCGTATCACAACGTCGGCGTGCGGTGCCTGCAGGTGCTGCTCGCGCGCGGCGTCGACGTCGCACTTGTCGTCACGCACGAGGACAATCCGAACGAGAACATCTGGTTCGGCAGCGTCGCGTCCGTCGCGGCCGAGCACGGCATTCCGGTCGTCACGCCGGCCGATCCTGCCGATCCGGCGCTGCGCCGCGCGGTATCGGACGCGCAGCCGGATTTCATCTTCTCGTTCTACTACCGGCACATGCTGCCGGTGGACCTGCTCGCGATCGCGCCGCGCGGCGCGTACAACATGCACGGTTCGCTGCTGCCGAAATACCGGGGTCGGGTACCGACCAACTGGGCCGTGCTGAACGGAGAGACCGAAACCGGCGCGACGCTGCACGAAATGGCCGCGAAGCCCGACGCGGGCGCGATCATCGGCCAGACCGCGGTGCCGATCCTGCCGGACGACACGGCCACGCAGGTGTTCGACAAGGTCACGGTGGCCGCCGAGCAGACGCTCTGGCGCGTGCTGCCCGCGCTGCTCGCGGGCGAGGCGGCGCACCTGCCGAACGATCTCGCGACCGGCAGTTACTTCGGCGGGCGCAAGCCCGAGGACGGCCGCGTCGACTGGTCGAAGCCGGCAGCGCAGATCTACAACCTGGTGCGCGCGGTGGCGCCGCCGTATCCGGGCGCGTTCACGGACGTCGGCGGCACGCGTTTCGTGATCGCGCGCGCGCGTCTCGCGGCGCCCGGTAGCGCGGCAGCGGCCGCCGCGGCGGATTTGCCGCCCGGCCTGCACGTAAGCGATAATGCGCTATTCGGCGTCTGCGGCGACAGCCGCGCCCTATCCATTCTCGAGCTGTGGCAGCAGCGCGACGGCAGCGAAACCGTCGTGACGCCCGCGGAATTCGCGCAGTTCATTCATTCTTCCCGTCATTCATGAAAGCAAAAAAAGTCCTGATCCTGGGTGTGAACGGCTTCATCGGCCATCACCTGTCGAAGCGCATTCTTGAAACCACCGATTGGGAAGTGTTCGGCATGGACATGCAGACCGATCGGCTCGGCGACCTCGTCAACCACGAGCGGATGCATTTCTTCGAAGGCGACATCACGATCAACAAGGAGTGGGTCGAGTATCACGTGAAGAAGTGCGACGTGATCCTGCCGCTCGTCGCGATCGCGACGCCCGCCACCTACGTCCAGCAGCCGCTGCGCGTGTTCGAGCTCGACTTCGAGGCGAACCTGCCGATCGTGCGTTCGGCCGTCAAGTACGGCAAGCACCTCGTGTTCCCGTCGACCTCCGAGGTCTACGGCATGTGCTCGGACGAGCAGTTCGACCCGGATGCATCGGCCCTCACCTACGGCCCGATCAACAAGCCGCGCTGGATCTACGCGTGCTCGAAGCAGCTGATGGACCGCGTGATCTGGGGTTACGGGATGGAAGGCCTGAACTTTACGCTGTTCCGTCCGTTCAACTGGATCGGCCCGGGCCTCGACTCGATCTACACGCCGAAGGAAGGCAGCTCGCGCGTCGTCACGCAGTTCCTCGGCCACATCGTGCGCGGCGAGAACATCAGCCTCGTCGACGGCGGCTCGCAGAAGCGCGCGTTCACCGACATCGGCGACGGCATCAGCGCGCTGATGAAGATCATCGAGAACAAGAACGGCGTCGCATCGGGCAAGATCTACAACATCGGGAATCCGAAGAACAACTTCTCGGTTCGCGAGCTCGCGCACAAGATGCTCGAACTGGCGGCGGAATTCCCCGAGTACGCCGATTCGGCCAAGCAGGTGAAGCTCGTCGAGACGACGTCCGGCGCCTACTACGGCAACGGCTACCAGGACGTGCAGAACCGCGTGCCGAAGATCGACAACACGATGCAGGAGCTCGGCTGGGCGCCGCAAGCGACGTTCGACGACGCGCTGCGCAACATCTTCGAGGCGTATCGCGGCCACGTCGCCGACGCGCGCGCGCTCGTCGAACAGCAAGGCTGATCGGGACGCTCGCTTGGCTCGCATCGTCCTCAAGATCGACGTCGACACGCTGCGCGGCACGCGCGAAGGCGTGCCGAACCTCGCGCGCATCTTCGACCGCTTCAGTGCGCGCGCGACCTTCCTCTTCAGCCTCGGGCCCGATCACACGGGCTGGGCGCTGCGGCGCGTGTTCCGCCCCGGCTTCCTGAAGAAAGTGTCGCGCACGTCGGTGGTCGAGCACTACGGCGTGAAGCAGCTGATGTACGGCGTGCTGCTGCCGGGCCCCGACATCGGCCGCCGTGCGATCTCCGACATGCGCGCGATCCACGAGGCCGGCTTCGAATGCGGGATCCACACGTGGGATCACGTGTACTGGCAGGACAACGTCCGCGTGCGCGATCGCGACTGGACCGCGCGTGAAATGCAGAAGAGCCACGCGCGCTTCATCGAGATCTTCGGCACGCCGCCCGTCACGCACGGCGCGGCCGGCTGGCAGATGAACGACTCTGCGTTCGAGCAGATCGACGCATGGGGGATGCGCTACGCATCCGACGGCCGCGGCCATTCGCCGTACCTGCCCGTCGTCGGCGGCCGCACGCTGTCGCACGTGCAGATGCCGACGACGCTGCCCACGCTCGACGAAGTGCTCGGCATCGACGGCGTCGACACGCACAACGTCGCCGCGCACATCCTCAGGTTCACCGAAACCAATCCGCACGACCAGGTGTTCACGCTGCACGCGGAACTGGAAGGCCAGAAGCTCGCGCCCGTGTTCGAGCAACTGCTCGCCGGCTGGCGCGCGCAAGGCCACACGTTTGCGACGATGGGCGACTACCACGCGACGCTGGACCGCGACTCGCTGCCATCGTACCCTGTCACGTGGGGCGAAATCCCCGGCCGCTCCGGCGAACTGATCGTCCAGCCCGACTGAGTTCGCACGCGAGCCGGCGTCGCCCGCCGCGCCCTTGCGGCGCGCTGCCGCGGCGCCCCGCCGAACCGCGCCGCAGCGGCGCCTTTCCATAACAACAGGAGAAACACGTGTCTGTCGAAGTTGACCGTCAAGTTCCCGATTTCACCGCACCGGCCACGGGCGGCGACATTTCGCTGTCCGACCTGAAGGGCAAGAAGCTCGTGCTGTACTTCTATCCGAAGGACAACACGCCGGGCTGCACGACCGAAGGGCTGCAGTTCCGCGATCTCTATCCGAAGTTCAAGAAAGCCGGTGCGGAAGTCATCGGCGTGTCGCGCGACAGCCTGCGCTCGCATGACAATTTCAAGGCAAAGCTCGAACTGCCGTTCCCGCTGATCTCCGATGCCGACGAAGCGCTGTGCGCGCTGTTCGATGTCATCAAGATGAAGAAAATGTATGGCAAGGAAGTGCGCGGAATCGAGCGCTCGACGTTCCTGATCGACGCCGACGGCGTACTGCGTCAGGCATGGCGCGGCATCAAGGTGCCGGGTCATGTGGACGACGTGCTAAGTGCTGTACAAGCGCTTTGAGGCGCGTTATATTGGGCCGCAATGAATGCCAGTTCGCCCCATATTTCTCGTAGCTGCGCCGGTGCTCGATGCGATGCTTCCCGGCACCTGACGCGCATCACGACGGTATCAGCCGAGCCGCATGCCCCAGTCGACGGGGCAGCGGCTTTTTTTATGGATTGCGCGCCGGCCCTCGGTCCGGCCCTCACCCCGTCAAGGAGCTGATCGACACTTAGGCGAACCGGCTAGACGAAATTCCTGTGCGCCACCGCGCGCAAACTGCATGCGTCTACGTCACGCAGGATGCGATCAGCGGCGCACGCCTTGCGACACGATTCCTCCCGAGGGACACCATGCCTTTGCCTACTCCCCCCAGCAAGCTCGGCAGCCTTCTGCCGCCCGACGAATACAAGGCGAAAGCGCGGCCCGCGAAAGCCGCGAAGAAATCCGCCGAAGGGGACGCATCCACAGCCGGTGACTATGGTCCGGCCAGCGTGGCCCAACCGATGATCGAAGCCGCGAACACGGCCGCGCCGCTGCGCGCCGTCGCGTCTTCGGCGCAAGATGCCGCGAGCGCACCCGCACGCGGCCGCAAGACCAGACAGACGGCCGCACTGTTGCAGCCGATGCCGGCGCCCGCCGCACCCGCGGCGCCGGTCGTCGCGCGCAACGACAAGCCGGCCGCTGACAAACCGGCCGCGGCTCCCGCGCGCGATGCCGGTGCGGCGACGAAATCGCGCGGCCGCAAGCCCGCCGACGCCGAACTGCAGAAACTGTTCGTGCTCGACACCAACGTGCTGATGCACGACCCGAGCAGCCTCTTCCGCTTCGAAGAACACGACGTCTATCTGCCGATGATGACGCTCGAGGAACTCGACAACCACAAGAAGGGGATGTCCGAAGTCGCGCGCAACGCACGCCAGGTCAGCCGCACGCTCGACGCACTCGTCGCCGATGCGGGCGCGATCACGGCCGGCATCCCGCTGTCGCGCCTCGGCAGCCGCGAGGCGCTCGGCCGCCTGTACTTCCAGACGAAGCTCGCCGACATCGCACCCGTCGAAGGCTTGCCCACCGGCAAGGCGGACAACCAGATCCTCGGCGTCGTGCGCGCGCTGCAGCGCGACCGGCCCGACCGTCAGGTCGTGCTGGTGTCGAAAGACATCAACATGCGGATCAAGGCGCACGCGCTCGGCCTGCCCGCGGAAGACTACTTCAACGACCAGGTGCTGGAGGACTCGGATCTCCTCTACAACGGCGTGCGCGAACTGCCGCAGGACTTCTGGACCAAGCACGCGAAGGGCATGGAGAGCTGGCAGGACACGAAGACGGGCACCACGTACTACCGCGTGACGGGCCCGCTCGTCGCGTCGATGCTCGTCAACGAGTTCGTCTATCTCGAGCCGCAGAACGGCGAACCGACGTTCCACGCGATCGTCCGCGAGCTGAACGGCAAGACGGCGCTGCTGCAGACGCTGCGCGACTACAGCCACCACAAGAACAACGTGTGGGGCATCACCGCGCGCAATCGCGAGCAGAACTTCGCGCTGAACCTGCTGATGAACCCCGAGATCGACTTCGTCACGCTGCTCGGCCAGGCCGGCACCGGCAAGACGCTCGTCGCGCTCGCGGCCGGCCTCGCACAGGTGCTCGACGACAAGCGCTACAACGAGATCATCGTGACGCGCGCGACCGTGCCCGTCGGCGAGGACATCGGTTTCCTGCCCGGTACCGAAGAAGAGAAGATGCAGCCGTGGATGGGCGCATTCGACGACAACCTCGAAGTGCTGCAGAAGACCGACGACGCTGCCGGCGAATGGGGCCGTGCCGCGACGCAGGAACTGATCCGTTCGCGCCTGAAGGTGAAGAGCATGAACTTCATGCGCGGCCGCACGTTCGTCGACAAGTACCTGATCATCGACGAGGCGCAGAACCTGACGCCGAAGCAGATGAAGACGCTCGTCACGCGCGCGGGCCCCGGCACGAAGATCGTGTGCCTCGGCAACATCGCGCAGATCGACACGCCTTACCTGACCGAAGGCAGTTCGGGCCT
Source organism: Burkholderia sp. IT-111MI5 (assembly GCF_949752865.1). Classification (NCBI taxonomy): domain Bacteria; kingdom Pseudomonadati; phylum Pseudomonadota; class Betaproteobacteria; order Burkholderiales; family Burkholderiaceae; genus Burkholderia; species Burkholderia sp. IT-111MI5. The sequence continues at coordinate 84,713 of NZ_CATKIF010000016.1, forward strand.
GACCTACGTCGTCGACCGCTTCAAGGGCTGGGGCCACAGCGGCCACGTGACGCTCGCGCGCGGCGAACGCTCGCGGCTCGCCGACTACGCGTCGGACATCCTGTAACGCGGCAGGCCGGCCCACCCGCCGGCTTTCGACGCATCGCGGCGCTCCGTTTTCCGGAGCGCCGTTTTTATTTGGGGTCGAAAACTCAGGTAACGCATCGTCACGCAACAGCCTCACTTACGCGTGAAACTTCAAGTAAATTCTCAAGAATGGTTGCTTAAGCCCCGCCGGAGCGTCTACCATCGGGCCTGTCTGTTGTCATACGATTCGCGAGCGCGCCGCGCTCGCCCGCCTTGTCATGCTTCGAATCTGCGTTCCCGTCGCCGTCGTTTCGCTGCTTGCGGCCTGCTCCAGCATGCCGCCGCAGTCGGCATCGCGCGAGCCGGGAATGAAGATCACGACGCCGCGCGCGTTCCCCGCTCCCGCCAATTTCCCGAAATTCGTCGATCACAGCGTCGGCCAGGAAGAAATCTCGATCCAGGCGATGAGCCTGGTCGGCGTCCCGTATCGCTGGGGCGGCAATACGCCGACGAGCGGCTTCGACTGCAGCGGACTCGTGCGCTACGTGATCGGCCGCGCGGCCGACGTGAACCTGCCGCGCACGACCGCCGACATGAGCGGCCGCGGCGTGTCGATCGAGCCCGAGCAGATCGCGCCGGGCGACCTGATCTTCTTCAATACGACCGGGCGGCCGCATTCGCACGTCGGCATCTATGTCGGCAAGCTGCGCTTCGTCAACGCACCGTCGACGGGCGGCACCGTGCGGCTCGACTACCTGACGAACCCGTACTGGGCCAAGCGTTTCGACGGCATTCGCCGCGTCGCGCCGCCGCGCGCGACGCCCACGCCGTTCGATGCGCCGACCTACGAGGCGAAGCGCGACGAGCCGCGCAACCCGCCGGTGGTTGCGCCCGCCCCCGTCATGACTGCCGCCGCGCCGCGGCCGCCTGCCTATGCTTCGTCGCAAGCCGGAGCGACGCAGTCTCCAGCTCCGGTCATGCCGGCCGCGCAGGCCGTGACGACCGCCGCAGTTGCGCCTGCGGTCGCGCCCGCCGATCCGTACGAACCGCCGCCGCCGCGCGTGCAGGCAGCCCGGCAACAGGCAACGTCGGCGAATGGCGATGGCGGCCTGACCGCGATGACGGCGAATGCAGCGCCGGCCGGCCCGGCAGAAGCCGGCACGCAGATTCCGACGACGGCACTGACGGCCGCCCAGGCCGCCGCATTCGATGCGGAACCGCCGCCCGCGGCAGCCGCAACGACGCCGCGCAGCACCGAGCCCGTGCAGGTGCTGCGTGCGTCGACGCAATCCGCGCCCGTCAGCCCGCGCACCGGCACCGCGGACGATCCGATTGCCCGGTTCGCGAACGGAAGTTACTAACCCGGCGCTCAAATTCCAACGGCAACCTCGGCAGTATCCGCCGCAGCCCCGCCGTTCGTCGCAAACTTCCTCGCCTC
>NZ_CATKIF010000017.1:0-84954 GCF_949752865.1 Burkholderia sp. IT-111MI5
CTCGATTCATTCCGCGCCGGGGCAACCGTATTTGATCGTCACCGATCCGCGGTTGACGAGCTACACGAATTTCATTTCGAGCGACTACATGCTCGGCCAGTTGAATCTGAACCCGGCGAGCATCGAGAAGCGCTTGGGCGACGGAATGTATGAACAGCAGATGGTGCGCAACCAGATTACCCAGCTCACCGGGCGCACGTTCCTGCCGGGTTACGCGAGCGCCGAAGACGAATATCGGGCGCTGATGACGAACGGCGCGAACTACGCGAAGTCATTCGGTTTGGTGCCCGGCATGGCACTGACCGCCGCGCAAATGGATGCACTGACGAGCGATATTGTTTGGCTCGTTGACCAGACCGTGACCCTGCCCGATGGCAGCACGACGCACGTGTTGGCCCCGGTCGTCTACATGTCGCAAACCCATGCGAACGACCTGCAACCGACCGGTGCCTTGATCGCGGCCGATGACGTTGAAATTCATACGACCGGCAGCACGACGAATACGGGCGTCATCAAGGGCGGCACGAAGACGGTACGGTCACGCAGGACAGCTACTATCACGAAACGCATTCGGGTATCGGCACAAGCGGCCTGAGCGTGAGTATCGGCACGCAGAAGAAAAATGATACGGACCATGCTTCGTCCGTCACGAACAACGCGAGCACGATTGGTTCGCTTAATGGCGATCTGACTATCAAGGCGGGCGATACGTTACACGTGACGGGCAGCGACCTGATTGCTGGAAAGAACCTGACCGGTACGGCCGCGAACGTCGTGATCGATTCGGCGACGGATACCAGCAACAAGACGCATAGCGAAACGACCAGTAGCAGCGGCGTTACGCTCGGCCTGTCGGGTAGCATCGGTGACGCGATCAACGGTGCGTATCAGCAGGCGCAGGCGGCAAAGAGCGGTGCCGGCGACAGCCGTGCAACAGCCCTACACGCGATTGCGGCGGCGGGCGATGCTGCTATCGGCGTTGCGAGTGTCACCGGTGGCGCGCTTGCAGGGAAAGGAACACCAAGCATCGGCGTCCAAGTCAGCGTCGGATCGAGCCACAGCCGACTCGACACCTCGGAAAACCAGACGACGCAGCGCGGATCGAGCGTGACGGCCGGCGGCACCACTTCCCTGATTGCGACGGGCAACGGTACGCCGGGCAGCGGCAATATCACCGTGGCGGGTTCGAACGTGTCGGGCAACGATGTGTTGCTGGCCGCAAAGAATCAGATTGACCTGCAGAACACCACGAACACCGATTCAACGCGCAGCTCGAATTCGTCGTCAAGCGCGAGCGTCGGCGTATCGATCGGTTCGAATGGGATCGGGGTTTCGGCATCGATGTCGCGAGCGCACGGCGACGGCAACAGTGACGCTGCGATGCAGAACAATTCGCACGTGACGGGTGCGAACAGCGTGACGCTTGTCAGCGGTGGCGATACGAACGTGATCGGGTCGAACGTGAACGGCGGCACGGTGACGGCAAGCGTGGGCGGCAACCTGAATCGCGACACGTCGAACTTGAACGGAACGGTATCGAAAACGCCGGACGTGCAAAATCTGCTGGATAAGCAGGCCGACGTGATGAACGCAGCGCAAGCTGCAGGTCAGGTCGTCGCGCAAGGCATCGGCTCTTACGCGGACATGAAGCATGCGGAAGCTCAACGCGCGGCTGATGCGGCCGGACTCGCTGGCGATAAGACGGCGCAGGCTGCCTATCAAGCCGAAGCCGATTCATGGGACGAAGGCGGAACTAACCGAGTTTATCTGCATATTGCAGGCGGAGCGCTCATTGGCGGCTTGGGCGGGGGTGGAGTCGGGAGCGCGGCGCAGGGGGCGGCTGGTGCAGGATTGGCAGCGTTGCTGGCCGATCAGACGGCGCAGGCCGCAAAAGAGGTGGCAGGCGCGACGGATTCGACACTTGCCGGGAAGGTGTCTGGCAACTTGCTCGTCGGTGCGCTAGGCTGGCTGGTCGGTGGAACAGCAGGCGCAGCCACTGCTTCGAATGTCAACCTGTATAACCAATGGAACCACACCGATACCGACACGCTTGAAGAGGCCAGTGGACAAGGCACGTCCCGCAAGAAAACGACGGCGCTCGATTTGGTCTTGCAGAGTATAGCCAATGGACTGAACGCGGTTATTGGTATTGGTGGTGGCAAGCCGCCTACCGCGAGTCCGGGGTTGGTGTTGGTCGGTGAGGCAGGGGCGGGTGGAAAGACGCTTCAGCCGGGGGGCGCGGGCCTTGGGCTGGATACGGCCACGCTTGCTAAAAATGGGCAGTCGTCGGGGGCTGGCGACTCCAACACGCCTATGTTGGGCGCTGACGGCGCGCAGTTCGCTAGCAAGACCATATGGAAGGGGGATGGCAAGGAGCGAATTGACGTGGAGAATCCGAACCCGGGGCAACGCCCGGGCCAGATACACTATCAAGACAATCAAGGAAACAAGTATCTTTACGATCCAAGTACGAATTCGTTCCCTGACGCACCGAACTCAGTTAACAAGCTGTTGAACGATCCGAGCTTCAATTCGGCAATTCAGAAAGGACTCAACAAATATCTCGGAGGTAAATGATGAAAATTAATCGACCGATGAAGGATGCCCTGGGTGAAGCGCGACTGAACTGTCCGCTCATCCCGTCGTTAAAGAGCATCGCAGATAGTGGATTCGAACTGCGTGACGAGTGTTATCTCTTGCGCGCCCTATTGGGATCAACAAATGTGACGCGCGGTAACTTTCCCGATCGCACTGGCTATGAATGCTTCGTCAATTCTTTGCACGTCGAAGACTACGACTCGGAGTTGCCACTTGCGCAGGCTGTCCTGCTTGTGAGGGACGTGTTTGCGATTTGGAACACGATGCAACGAATGCCACAACTCACCGCTGTCGTAAGTGCCGATGAATTTAGTGTTGTGACAAAATTTCATGTTCGCCGCCCCGGGGAGCAATGGTTAAGCGATAACATCGATGGTTACGATGATCCAGTTATGTCGATTGACTCAAACGAGGACGTTATTTCTCAAATTGCGGCGATTCGGTGAGTGGATACGTCGCGAAATGTAGTGCTGTAACCTATCTGTGGGCGTTGCCCGTCTGACAATGAAAACAATCAATCGGCTAGCGGTACTACCGCTCACATCGCTTATATCTCTTGCAGTGCACGCACAGCAAGCACCGACGCCTGCTGACCAAGCCGCCGCTGCACGCGCGAACGCGGAACAGGATCGACAGGCGCAGCAGCAACGCGACGCGCAGCAGCGTGACGCCTCGTTACGCGCCCCTTCCGTGCGGTCGGAAGGGCCACGCGCTGAAACGTATCCGCCGTTGCCGAGCGAACAGCCGTGTTTCCGTATCGAACGCTTTGCGCTCGACGTACCGGATTCGCTGCCCGACACTGCGAAGTCGGCCGGGGCCTCGGCACTGCCGATGGATCGCTTCGCCTTCGCTCGCGAATGGCTCGCCCACTACGCGGGCCAGTGCGTCGGCAAACAAGGTGTTGATACGATCGTCAAGGCGTTGTCTCGCGAAATCTTGGCGCGCGGCTACATCACAACGCGCGTGTTGCTGCCGGAGCAGGATTTGGCGACCGGCACGCTGAAGCTTGCGTTGATTCCGGGCGTGATTCGGCACGTCCGTTTCGCCGACGAGATATTGCGCGGCACGTGGAAGACCGCTTTCCCGACCGGTGACGGCGAAGTGCTGAACCTCCGCGACCTTGAGCAAGGTCTGGAGCAAATGAAGCGCGTCAGCAGTCAGGACGTGTCGATGCAAATAGTTCCCGCTGGCCAACCGGGCGAAAGCGATGTGGTGCTGGATGTGAAGCGCGGCAAGCCGTGGACCGTCGTCGCATCGATTGACAATTCAGGCACACGCGCAACCGGCAAACTGCAGGGCAATCTGTCGATCGGCATCGACAACCCGCTTGGCTTGAACGACGTGTTTAACGTTGGTGTCAGTCAAGACCTCGAATTTGGCGACAAGCGCCTTGGTTCGCACGGTTGGAACGGCTTCTATTCGATTCCGTGGGGCTACTGGACTGCCACGATTGCGGCGTACACGAACACCTACTACCAACAGATTGCCGGCGTGAACCAGACGTTCGTTGCGAGCGGCAATTCGAAGACGCTGGATTTCAAACTGGCCCGTGTGCTGCTGCGCAGCCAAAACGACGTGTTCGGTGGATACGTCCGGTTGTCGCGTCGCTTCGGTGAAAGCTTCATCGAAGATACGGAAATCACGCAGCAACGCCGCAACAACACGGTTATCGAACTCGGGCTGACCGATCGTCACTTTTTCGACGGCGCGCAGTTCGACGGTACGCTCGCCTATCGTCAGGGTGTCGGCGGACTCGGTGCGCGGGACGATATACTCGCGGCCGGCGGTGGCCCAACCTACCGCTACAGAATGGCGGTGCTGGATGCGAATTTGTCGGTACCGTTCGCGATCGCCAAGCAACCGTTCCGCTACGTGACCAGCATTCACGGTCAGTACACGGGAAATACGCTGTACTACATCGATGACCTGACCATCGGCAGCCGCTACACGGTGCGCGGCTTCGATGGTGAAACGATGTTGGCGGCAGCGCGTGGCCTCTATTGGCGCAACGAACTGCAAATGCCTATCGGGCAGACCGGACAAGCGATTTATGCCGGACTGGATTACGGCCGTGTATGGGGACCGCAGCCGGTTGTGTTGGTCGGAACGCAGTTGGCCGGTGCAGTGATTGGCGTGAAGGGTAGTGTCGCGACGCGGTTGGGGGCCTACGGGTACGATCTGTTCGCCGGCACGCCCGTGTACAAGCCATCGGGGTTCCCGACTGCGCGCGTCACGATTGGATTTCAGTTGACGGCTCAGTTTTGAGGGATGCGAGACAGAGCGTCGGTGAGGGAGCAAGTGCCGCTGCGGTAGCTGCGACAGCCGAGACTGCTGCGCGTCGTTGCTTCACCAGACCCGACGTCGTCGAGCATAGCGGACGACCGTTATCGCAAGGCACGTCGTCGCTCCATAGCGTGCGACCGAATTGCTTGTTTGCGATGGCTAACGAGCACTGGTGCAAGGAGATGATTGGGCAGGGGACTACAGGCGCCGCCCTCAAGCTCACGGAGCTCAGGGGCAGGTGGCAAGCATCGGATCTGTCTCACCGCAAGCAGCTATACAGGGACGAGGTCGTTCTCGTTCAATGAGGCAGGACCGTCGAGTTCTTCCAGGTCCATTTCCGCTCTTCGTGTCCCGGCAGCGGTCAGTTTGAAGTTCCTGGCTCGGGTGGAGTGTTCCGTGAGAAATCCTGCCTGACTGAGCAGGTACAGCGCATGTAGCAGAATGTCATGCATCTCGATGGCCCGGGTCAGCTTGCGGCCCCGAGACTGATTGCGTTCAAGGCCGTCATCACCCATTAGAATCCTGTAGCGGTCTTTGACGGGCCGCCCCGCGCTGTAGTCTTCTTCGCAACGTTCCCGCGCAACATCGAAATGCAGATTGATGACATGTTCGCTGATGAGTGAACCGCCCCGAGTTTTGTGGAGGCTCCAACTCTTGAGAGAATGGAGCCATGAACAAGAAGCCAAGCAAGTTTTCCCCGGAAGTCCGAGAGCGCGCAGTGCGCCTCGTACGCGAGCAGCGTAGCGAGCACCCGTCGAGTGGGCGGCAGTCGAATCGATTGCGCCGATGATCGGCTGCACGCCGCAGACGTTGTTGGATTGGGTTAAGCGCGACGAGGTCGACCGTGGAGAGCGCGATGGCGTGAGTACGGCCGAGCGTGAACGCATCAAGGCCTTGGAGCGCGAGGTCAAGGAAATGCGCCGGACCAATGAGATTCTCAAACTGGCGAGCGCGTTTTTCGCCCAGGCGGAGCTCGACCGCCGTTTCAAGTCCTGAAGGCCTTCATTGATCAGCATCGCGACACCTTCGGGGTCGAGCCGATCTGCAAGGTCTTGCGGATTGCCCCGTCGGGCTACCGACGCCATGCAGCACAACTTCGCGATCCGTCGAGGCGCTGCGCCCGCGCGAAACGCGATGAGCTTTTGCAACCGGAGATCAAGCGTGTCTGGCAGGCCAACATGCAGGTCTACGGCGTGCCGAAGGTCTGGAAGCAGATGAACCGGGAAGGCATTGCAGTGGCACGCTGCACGGTCGGACGGTTGATGAAACTGCAGGGCTTGCGTGGCGCAGTTCGCGGTAAGCGTGTTCGCACGACGATTCCCGAGGTGACCGCGCCGCGCCCGCTGGACCGAGTCAACCGGCAGTTCAAGGCTGACCGACCGAATCAGCTCTGGGTGTCGGATTTTACGTATGTCTCGACATGGCAAGGCTGGCTGTACGTGGCATTCGTGATCGACGTGTTTGCCCGCCGTATTGTTGGCTGGCGCGTCAGCTCGTCGATGACCACGGACTTCGTTCTGGATGCACTTGAACAAGCGCTGTACGCCCGCCAACTGGGTGAGGACGGGACTTTGATTCATCATTCCGACAGAGGGTCTCAATACGTCAGCATCCGCTACAGCGAACGGCTGGCTGAGGCCGGCATCGAGCCGTCGGTCGGCAGCCGGGGCGACAGCTACGACAATGCGCTGGCCGAGACGATCAACGGCCTGTACAAGACGGAACTGATTCATCGGCGCGCCCCTTGGAAAACGAGGGAATCCGTCGAACTGGCAACGCTGGAATGGGTCGCCTGGTACAACCGTCATCGGCTGATGGAACCGCTCGGCTATATCCCGCCTGCTGAAGCTGAGGCAAACTACTACAGGCAACTCAGAAATGCCGCTGACGTGTCCGCATTAACTTAAACCAACCAGCCTCCACGATTCCCGGTGCGATTCAAATGAGCGATGATTGGCTTAGCGGAGTAAACACTGGCTTTAACCGCATGCGGGACGCTGTGAGTAACGATCGAGTTCTGAGTGCAGATATTCAGAATGCACTCAATAGCAATCGTGTCGAGAAATGGCTGGTTCATACTGATCCTTACGGAAACGTCACCGTAGGAATTTTGGACAAGAATGGGAAATTCGTAATTCAGCCCGACTCAAAAATTATTGGACATTGACATGACTAGAGATTCCTTGGCCCCTCGCTCTTATTGGGATAAATGGATTGAATATTCTCATAACAGAATCGCGGATATGCTGGCCCGGTGCAAGGAACCCTCGGCGAATCCAGGATATCGGCCACAATATGTATTTGAATTGGCCCTGAATCACCTTGAATTGATTCTGAATCGATATTCCCGTGGTGACTCTGTTACTGTCTTATCGCAGTATCTTCCGGGTCTTCTTGATGCGTGGGAAGAATCCGTAAAGCTTGGTGAAAGTGTGTTTACGGATGAGCAAAAGGCGTTGCGTCGAAGCTGGGCAAGGAACCTCGATTTTTACATCATTAGCTTCTGGTTGGTCGGTTTTGCTTTGACATTGGAAATTCCTGATGATCAATGGCGGCGGTTGATAAACTTGATCGGAAATGAAGGCGAAGACGTGCTACTGGATCGCGTAATCGCCAGCCGTGACCACGATCGCAAAATCGGCGCCGAGTTGCGACATCCGAAGCCGTACAAACGCTTGCTCGATGCGGTGAACGCATCGGCGTCTGACCAGCCGAGGATGCTTCGATCTTTTGTTGAGAACTGGTATCGGGAGCTGGATCGACCGGATAAAAAGGGGGGCGTGCCTGCAATATATGCAAAACCATACTGGTACGGTTTCGATGAAAACATTGATGGTGGTGCGTATTTCGGATTTTGGTGCGTCGAAGCGGCTGGAACTGTCAAAGCGCTGAATCTTGACGACAGCCTGTGTGCTGGTCTAAAGCACTATCCATGGGACCTTGTTCATGGTGACCAACCGAACATGGATGTGGAGCATTCGCCCGACGACTCGTCGACTGAAGGATCGTCACCGTCGCAGAAGCGTGGCTTCTTTCAACGGCTATTTCGAAAATAGGCACAGACCAATACGAGCGGAATCGGGGATGAATCTCGCAATGAAAGTAACCAAACGCCTTGTCGCGTTGCCGATTACCGCTTTGGTATTGTAGTGGTCTAATGAATCCGGACACTGATTTAGGCGAGAATGGTCGCCATGAAGAGGTGTCTGATGAGCAAGCAACGACGTACGTTTTCCCCGGAGTTCAAACAGCAAGCCGCCTGTCTGGTGCTCGACCAGGGTTATAGCCATATGGAAGCAAGCCGCTCGGTCGGCGTCGGCGAGACGGTGCTGCGCCGCTGGGTGCAGCAACTTCAGATGGAACGCCAGGGCGTCACGCCGCAGGGCAAGGCAATCACGCCGGATCAACAGCGTATTCAGGAACTCGAGGCGCGTATCGAACGCCTCGAGCGTGAGAAGGCCATGTTAAAAAAGGCTACCGCGCTCTTGATGTCGGAAGGCATCGAACGTACGAAGTAATTGATCAGATTGGCGCAAGCGAATCGGTCGAGCTGATCTGCGCGGTATTCGACGTGTCGCGGTCCTGCCTGTATGCCCACCGAGGGCGAGCCCGACGTGTTGATGCCGAGCGAATGGCACTGCGTAGCCGGGTACACGAGCTGTTCATCGAGAGTCGAAGCTCAGCCGGCAGTCGCAGCATCATGGGCATGATGCGCGAGGAAGGTACGGCGATTGGCCGCTTCAAGGTCAGCCGCTTGATGGAAGAGCTGGGGTTGATCTGCAAGCAGCCGGGTCGCCATGCCTACAAGCAGGCCACGGTCGAGCGGATCGATATCCCGAACCATCTCAATCGCGAATTCGAGGTTGGTACGCCGAATCAGGTGTGGTGTGGTGTGGTGTGGTGACATCACGTATGTCTGGGCGCAGGGACGTTGGCATTATCTGGCCGTAGTACTCGACCTGTTCACGCGTCGGGTTGTTGGCTGGGCGTTCTCGACACGCCCTGATGCCGATCTGGTCGTGCAGGCGTTGGAGATGGCCTATGAGCAACGTGGTCGACCGCAAGGCTTGCTGTTTCACTCGGATCAAGGCGGCCAATATGCAAGCCGGAAATTCCGTCAGCGCCTCTGGCGCTATCGGATACAGCAGAGCATGAGCCGTCGAGGAAATTGTTGGGATAACTCCCCGATGGAGAGGCTGTTCCGCAGCTTCAAGACCGAATGGCTACCGTCAGTGGGCTACATGTCGGCGCAGGAGGCACACCGGGACATCAGCCACTACCTGATGCACCGGTACAACTGGATACGGCCGCATCAGTTCAATGACGGACTGGCGCCGGCGGTTGCGGAAGAAAAACTTAACGCAGTGTCCGGGATTAGTTGACCACTACAACATGGTTGGACATGGGTTTGGGAGCGATTCATCCCCTCACCTAAGATGGGGGCGGCTATCGGTATTCAGGTTGCCGAAACATACCGAGGCATCAATTGTCAGACACGGGAGACGACCGAATGGCTCCATCGCTATCGGCGCGCTGACGGGACATTTATCCGAGAAGGGGAAGCGAATACGGATTGGGACTTGCACAAGATGCCGGCAATAGGAGGTCCCTACGCACGGGAAGTCGAGATCGTGTGTCCGCGTATCCAGGGCGAGACCGTGCGTTATCAAGCATTCGACGTTGGTAGCGGTATCCGGCTAAGCGTCCCGAGCACCTGGACGGTCATATCAGAAGCTCAGAAGGATCAAATGCACACTGAGTTGAAGAGGTACATCGGGAACGAAGTAGATGCTGATAACGCGGCCCCGCTCCTGTTTCAGGCGGTCAGTGGTCCTGGATGGGAAGTGGAAGCCATAACGATCAACGTGAAAACCCCTGCTTCATTCAAACCGAGTGACATCCGCCGCGTTGCCGCGCAACTTCCGCGAGCGCTATCCGGTGAGATCGAGAAGAACATGCGGGAACTGCTGCAGCGCGTGGGCAGTCGACTGACGAGATTCGAAGGAACCAAGATACAAGAATTCAGTGGCCATCCCGCAGCGATCAGTTCATACGAGTACGCCAGGGGCTCTAGCCGCAAACGCGGCCGACTGACGATTGTTTTCACGGATACGTCCGAGATTACGATCACGCAAAGTACTCCCGTCGAGCGCGGCGACGAAGCCATCGTTCGCATGGACCGGATTCGCGATTCGATTCTGGTTCCGTAGTCGGATCTGCTCATTCGCCAAGTCGGGCGGCTTGGGGCAGTGGTCGAAGCTTTGCCCTACTGGCCGCTTGCGAAGAAATCGGAAGACTGCTCTGGGGTCGGGCTGCGACTGACCCTAGCCTCAGAGCTCACCTCATCGAGGACTCGCCAACGTGCCACCACCACGCCAGCGACGGAACGACTGGCAGTGCTGCTGCCCCCCCTTTCGCGACGTCGGTAAAACCGTCATGCTCATAGGCTTTACCGCTGTCCCTAAAGGTATCCCGGAAGATATGGCGTAGCGTAGTCTGGCACCAGTAGAGTCCGCCGCCAGCGTAGTCAATCAATGCATCCAGGTAGCTGGCCAATGCCGGATCGCTGGTCCCTGCAAGCACTTCCAGTCGCAATTCAATGAACCGCCTGACGATCTGCTCGTAATGCCGATTGGACAGCACAAGCGCTTCCTCCTTGTCGCATCGATACGTATTGCGGACCACGTCGATCATGTTGTGGTCATCATATGCCCGGTGCGCTTCCTTGAAGTACGAGTAGACTTCGCCGCCCCAGTTGACGATCATGTTAGCCATTTCGGATAACGCACGAACGCGGCGATCGGCTAGCATTCGTATGCTCACTGGAATCTGGCGGACGATTGGAATCAGCCCGATATAGGCAAAACCGCCGCCGCATTGCAGACGCAGATTGGCGCCATCGCTCAACGACGGTTTGACACCACGGGCAATGTTGCTGGCTTTAACCACTTCCAGCAAATACCAGCCCTTGACTGCGTCCACCCACTGATAGATCAACTCCGGCGGCCCGAAGTGCTCCAGACGAATCCGGATGTCACGAAACGCGAGCGCGTAGTTGTCGTTTGGATCCTCGATGTACTCGGGTGCCTCGATGGCCCGATGGATTCGCGACACGGCTTGCACTAGCGTTTCCGGATCGTTGCGCGTCGGCCCTTCGTCGCAATAGTAATCGTCGAAGGCAAATACGACCATCGACCAGTCGGCTGCAATCTGCGCGAGTTCCAGCGGCCCCGAAGGATACAGCAAGCCAGTCAGGCCGCCACCTACGCGACCGATCTCCAGACGGTCACGCTGTTCGCGGTCTTCATACAAGCTGAAACGGTCCATAAACGCGACGGACCCGACATGTACCTCTTCGATGCGCGGATGAGAATTGACGGAGAATGGCCAGTATATGGCGGGGACTTTGTCGATGTCAGAAGCAATATTCATGATGAAGACCATCCTCACTACTTGTTGGTGACTAGAGTGGAAATACCGCGCTCCTCAGGCTCCTCTGGCAGGTGTGTTGTTCTCCCGAGTACGATTGATGTTGCTCGATCGTTGACGGCAAGCTCGGCGACCGGGTAGAACTGCTTGCTCCATCGTCGAAGCGCAGCGACGGAGGTTTCACCCGCGACGAGTTTGGGGTGCTCGAGATATTGACGGTGATTCCAGATTTCGAAGTCGGCGCGGGCCACCCTTGCAAACCAACGATGGGCGGCGCCGGAAAGCGCTGCATAGATCACCGCGCGCAACGCAACCGGCAACGCATCGAGCCGCGGGATCCGCAACGCGTCACTCCACCTGAATTTCCAGCGCAATGGGGCGAGCGGCGTTGCGAAAGACTGCGTTCGGACTCGGACAGCCAGGTTGGGTATGTTGATTTCTCCTTCGGTATAGCCAAGGCCGTGGCTGGTGAAGCACATCGTCACCGCCACGCCGTGCCATCGCCCGCTGAGTTCGAATGTGATCCGGCAACCGTCGGCGTGATGCGTCACCGCTGTATCGGTAAAGCCGTGCAGCACTGGGAAATGTGCGACGTCCGCCGTGTTTTCGACCATGTCTTGCACGTAGCCAGTCGGTTCGGCACTACTACTGTGCGGGCGGGAAAAACCTTCGAAGCCGAATTCCGGCAACGCAAAATTCGGCGGCTGCCCACTACTGTCTCGCCACGTGAATACGGCGCCGTTGACCTCGCAGGTATGCTGGTGGCTCAACGCAGCAAATGGCGGCTTCTGGCCATTGCCGGTCCGTACGCAATGGCCGTCCGGCGCGAAGGCCAGGCCGTGAAACGGGCACACGATGTCTTCGCCGTCGATCCGGCCGCCATGACCAAGATGCGCTCCCAGGTGGGGGCAATAGGGTTCAGCGATGCACGCCCGACCCGATCGGGTCCGGTACACCAGCAATTCCTGTCCCGCAAAAGGAACCGTCAGCACAGCGCCTGGCTTCAGTTCGTCGCTCAGGCACACCGCAAACCATCCATTCGGGTAGGGAAGCGGTTGGCGCGTATCACCGGGATCAGGGGATCGATGTCGCGATTTCATGAGGTCTCCTGCGGCTAAAGGGGAATAGGGGACGCGTGGTACTTATGGCCGACGGACCACGATGCTATAAGTCGACACCTTGTTCTTGATCAGCGCGACCGACCAGTTCTCCGCGAGCACCCGCAATTCCTCGAGCGTGCCAGTTGTCCCATGCGGGAAGTGTTTCTCAATGTTTGCCTTCGAATCCATCAGCCAGCGCGCGACGTCGATGTTCGACGGCAGCACCCGCATGTCGTGCAGCGTGAAGCCCGCATCTGTAAGTACCTTTGCGAAGTACTCGGGCGTTTTGCGGTGCTTGCACGCGATTCGGTCGACTTCGTCCGGCGTATCGGACTGGTATTCGCTTAGGTCAATGTTGTACAGGTTGTCCGAAATCACTACCGAGCCGCCCGGACGTACGCGTGGATACAGCACCTTCATGGCTTTTTCGTACAACGCATTCGGAAAGTGCGAGATCACGCCGCGGATGATCACCAGGTCGTACGGCGTCGCGGCGTCGGGTAGCAGGTCGACGTCCTGCGCGTTGCATTGATATAGGTTGATCCTGCTTTCGAGGCCATGCTTCGCGTGCAATTGCGCGCAGTATTCGAGTTGCTCCTGGCTTACGTTGACGCCATCGAGCCGGGCGCAATCCGCGAAGCGGTCCGCGAGATACTTCAGGATGTAGCCCCAGCCGCAGCCGATGTCGAGGATGCGTCCGACAGGCGGATGGTCATGCTCGTCGAATCCTGCGAGACGCAATTGCCGCTCGAAGTATCGGATGCCCGACTCGTCCAGAGAAATCGGCGGCGTCGAGCGCGGGTCGTCGTAGACACCGAATTGGAACAGCAGGTACTCGCCGATTGCCTTGCGCCAGTCCGCCGGGTCGCCTTCGTAGGTTGTTTCGATCTTGCGCTGATACTCGCTAACCGTTTCGCCACAAAGCCGGTGAACGGGTAACTTCCGGAGGCTGCCGCGCACATGGGCATCCGCCATCGTCCGTTCGCTGATCTGGTCCATATCGCATCTCCGTGCAGGTCAACCATCGTCGAATGACAAGACACATCGCTGGCCGCCCGACAAATACGGCCCGTTTAAAGAGAAATTAAATCCCCCGCCGCAGAAAATATTTCCGCAGCGCACGAAATGACGCGAGGATTAAAGTTGCCGAACTGTCAGGTGAGTCGGGCCATGTTTCTACCCCGTTTAATAATTGAAGAAAGCGTACCAATTTTTCGTTGGTATTTCGATATTCGGAGCGATAGCTAATCGCCGCTGCGCTACATCACGACTGCCTCGTGCACTTCAATTCGCAATTTCGTGAACGAAGTGCCACGATGTTCAAAATTCAGTCGCATGAGAACTGGTTATAAGAGACCAGATTGGATTTTTCAAGATTGCGAAACGCAAGGCGCAATAAGCAAAAGACTCTCAATCGCCCATCGGTCTGGTTTATGAAAGGATTCGGTTGAGCCGGTACCCGGACGGGTTCTGGACGAGGTTCGTGCACTCCTCATCGACAGCGTGGCCCGCACGAGCGGTCATCTGTCGTCCAATCTCGGCAGCGTGGAATTAGTGATCGCGTTGCACTACGTGTTCGACGCACCGCACGACACGCTTTGTGTGGGATGTCGGTCATCCGTCGTATGACTGACCCTGAACCAGAATTAGTCCCGGTCGGAAGTGGAGATTTCCGGCTTGTGACCCTGAACCAGAATTAGTCCCGGTCGGAAGTGGAGATTTCCGGCTTGGTTGAGTTGTCAGGCGAAGTGGATTTCCTTGCCTGACGGGCGAATTCGGCGGGTGTCATCCACTGCAATGCGGAGTGGGGACGAACCTCGTTATAGTACGTGCGCCAGTCGTCGATTTTGCTCTGCGCGTCAGCCAATGACAAGAACCAATGCGCGTTCAGACATTCCTGACGGAAGCGCCCGTTGAAGCTTTCGACCTTGGCGTTGTCAGTGGGCGTGCCCGGCCGGCTGAAATCCAGTTCAACGCCATGTTCATACGCCCACCGGTCCATTGCCTTCGAGATGAACTCGCTGCCATTGTCGACCTTGATCGTGGCGGGGTGCCCGCGCATGGCAGTAATACGCGTCAGCGCTTCGACCACATGCTCCCCCTTCAGACTTTGTCCGACCTCGATGGCAAGACATTCCCGTGTGTAGTTGTCGACGACGGTCAGAGTACGAAGGCGTCGCCCATCGAACAGTGCATCTGCAACGAAATCCATGCTCCAGATTTCGTTGATCGCGGTCACGATGTGCTTGGGCTGTCGCAGCCGAGCCGATTTGTTACGCCGTGGCCGCTTATGCCGCAGTGACAGGCCCTCCGCTCGATACAGCCTGTAGACGCGCTTGCAGTTATCTCGCCAGCCTTCCCGTCGCAGGACCACGTGAACGCGTCGATACCCGTAGTGCACGCGCGTGGCGGTGATTTCCTTGATACGCATGAGCAGCGCCGACGAATCGCGCGCAACCGACTGATACCGATACAGCGAGCGCGACATGCCAAACAACGCGCAGGTCTTCGTCAGGCTGGTTCGATAGCGATCACGCAATTCATCGATCAACATGCGCCGACGGGAAGGCTTCAGAGCTTTTTTGCGAGTACGTCCTGCAGCATGGCCTTGTCCAGGCTCAGGTCCGCCACGAGCCGCTTCAACTTCGTGTTTTCCTCTTCGAGCTGGCGCAAGCGGCGCAACTCAGAAGGCCCCAGCCCTCCGAATTTCTTCTTCCAGTTGTAGAAAGTCGCTTCGCTGATCCCGAGCTTGCGACAGATCTCTTCGACCTTCGTCCCCAGCTCCGCCTGCTTCAGTGCAAATGCGATCTGCTCTTCCGTAAACTTGCTCGTCTTCATGGCATGGCCTTCGTGTCCGCGTGGACACATCATGCCGAATTTCTCTACTTTTGAACCGGACTATTTCTTGGGTCAGGGTCAAAGGGTCAAACACACCCCCTCACTCCACCGTCACCGATTTCGCCAGGTTCCTCGGCTTGTCGATATCCGCACCGCGCAAACACGCCGCGTGATACGCAAGCAACTGCAACGGCACCACATGCAGGATCGGCGACAACAGCCCGTAATAATCCGGCATCCTCAACACTGACACGCCTTCGCTATTATCGATCCGCGTATCGGCATCGGCGAACACATAAAGCTGCCCGCCGCGCGCTCTCACTTCCTGCATGTTCGACTTCAGCTTCTCGAGCAGCGCATCGTTCGGCGCGATCGTCGCGACGGGCATGGTATGGGTCACGAGTGCCAGCGGCCCGTGCTTCAGCTCGCCTGCTGGATATGCTTCCGCGTGGATATAAGAAATCTCCTTCAGCTTCAGCGCGCCTTCGAGCGCGATCGGGTAATGCAGCCCGCGCCCGAGAAACAGCGCATTCTCGTGCTGCGCAAATTCCGCCGCCCAGCGCTCGATCTGCGGCTCCAGCCCGAGTACGTCGTCGAGCGCGTCGGGCAGCCGCCGCAGCTGCATCGTGTAGCGCGCGAGCTGCGCGTCGTCGACATAACCTCGCAGCCGCCCGAGCGTCACGGCGAGGATGAACAGCGCGACGAGCTGCGTCGTGAACGCCTTGGTCGACGCGACGCCGATTTCCGGGCCGGCCCGCGTCAGGAACCGCAGGCCGGTCTGACGCATCATCGCGCTGGTCGGTACGTTGCAGATCGCCAGCGTGTCGATATGGCCGAGCGCTTGCGCGTACTTGAGCGCGGCGAGCGTGTCGGCGGTCTCGCCGGATTGCGACACGCTCACCACCAGCGTGTTCGGCGTGGCGAGCGCGTCGCTGTAACGGTATTCGCTCGCGATTTCGACCTGCGCGGGCACGCGCGCGATCGTTTCGAGCCAACGGCGCGCGGTCAGGCCGGAATAGTGACTCGTGCCGCACGCGAGAATCAGCACGTTGTCGATCTGTTCGAACGCCCGCGCGGCGTCAGGGCCGAATACGGCCGGATCGAACAGCCCCGCATCCGGGATGGTCGCGGCCACAGCCTGCGGTTGCTCGAAAATCTCCTTCTGCATGAAGTGCCGGTACGGCCCGAGTTCGACCACGCCTTGCACGGAGGAGACGGTCTGTATCGCACGCTCGACCGGCGCGCCGCTGCGATCGAGCACGCGCACGCCGCCTGCCGTCAACTCGACGACGTCGCCTTCCTCGAGAAAGATGAAGCGGTCGGTGATGCCGGCGAGCGCGAGCGCGTCGGATGCGAGAAAGCATTCGCCGTCCTTCACGCCGACGACGAGCGGGGAGCCGGCCCGCGCGCCGATCAGCCGCTGCGGCTCGTGTTTGCTGAACACGGCGATCGCATAGGCGCCGTGAAGCTGCGACGTCGCATCGCGCACGGCGGCGAGCAGGTCGCCGCGATATTTACTGTGGATCAGGTGAGCGACGACCTCGGTGTCGGTCTGGCCGTCGAACTCGTAGTGCTCGTCTGAAAGTTGCTTACGCAACGTTTCGTGGTTCTCGATGATGCCGTTGTGCACGAGCGCGATTTCGTCACGCGAGAAGATCGGATGCGCGTTGCAGGTTGCCGGTGCGCCATGCGTTGCCCAGCGGGTGTGCGCGATGCCGGTGCTGCCGGTCAGGCCGGTGCTGCGCACGTGCGCGTCGAGATCGGCGACGCGCGACACGCTGCGTTCGCGGCGCGCCTGGCCGTCGACGACCGTTGCGACGCCGCATGAATCGTAGCCGCGATATTCGAGGCGACGCAAACCTTCAATCAGAATCGGGACGATGTCCCGTTGCGCGACCGCGCCGACGATGCCACACATTACACGTCTCCTTCCAATTTGATCATCATGGACCGTGCGCACCCTTGCATCAGCGCGACGCGGTTGCCGTTGGCGTTGCCGTCGCCGTCGTGAATCCGCATTGAGCGGGTGTGACGGGCTCGGCCGTCCTGCTTTCGAATGCCAGATATAGCGACTCCTCCAGTACGTTCCAGTGTGCGCCGTGGCGGTACGGGCCGGATCGCGTATGCCAGCAGGCGACCGTGCTCCGGTCGTTCATCTTGTACGCGACCAGCGCGATCAAGCCCCATGGATAATCGGTGCCGGCGAGTTGCTGCCACGTCCTGCCGTACTTCTTCATCCATTGCGCGTAGATCATCTCGCTAGATTGTTCGGGAACCTGAATATCTGAAAGGAGCGGGAAGATCTGTGCGACTTTCGCCGGATAAAAGCTCGTACCGCCGATTCGCTGCGTGCTTGCGCGAAAACCGGATTGCGTGCCGAGCCAGAACACCTTCAGGATCGCCGACGCGAGCTGGTCGGCGCGCTGGCTCCACGGGCCCGAGTGCATGTAGTCGGCGCGCCGGACGTAGTACGCCGCGAGCGCCCGGAACGCGCTGTGTACCTCGACGTTGTCCATCAGCAGCGCGACGTGCAGCGACGACGAGATCTGATAGACGCCGGCAGGCTTGTCGAGCAGGGTGTCCAGATGCGCGCCTGCGCGGCTCAGGCTGAGTGCCCATGCGGCAGGCATGCCGTCGGGCGGTGCGAAACGGGCGAGCAGTTCGATCCAGGTCGCCATCATCGCGTCGTCGGCATCCGCTTCGGCGCATGGGCTGTACTGGCCGTTCTTCACACAGTAGCGATCGAAGCCGCCGTCCAGACGCTGGCGCGGCAACAGCCAGGCGATCCATGCGAGTGCGGCCTGATGCGCGTCGAGTCGCGCATCGGAGGCGGCGAGCAGCGCCTTCGCCGCGAAATAAGGATCGATGCCGGCACCGTTCAGACGCACGGTGATCGCTCCGTCGGGGCGCTGGTACAGCCCGTTGAGCAGGAGTTCGGCGGCGTTCGCGTGCAGCGCGAAGCCGCACGCGGCGACACAGCAGGCGACGCGCCACAGGCGGCGCAGCCGGGCGGCAGCTGCCACGCATGCGCGTACAGCCGGGAAAAGCGCGGGCCGGTTCATGATCGGGGGCTCCTGCGCGGTGGTCCTTCGCAATCGTCGCCGGGTGCGGCGTTGGCCGCGTCGCGCCTGGCGAGCGTGTCGACGTTGTGGCTCAGTACACCCTGGTGCTGGTGAACGTGAGGCTGGTGCCGCTATTCGCGGTCGGGAGCCGGTTCGTCGCATGAGCGCTTGAGGCGGCCCGCGGATCGCGCGGATGTCGACGGGAAACGACGGCACGTTCGTCGCGCAGGGGCGGCTGTCGTTCGCCCCGGGCGGACGCGTCGCGTCGCCTCCCGGCTTCGGTGCTTCGGCGCCTCCGTCTGTCCGCTGTCGTGCGAGTACTTCGGGACACACCTGTCCGGTATTAAGCAAGGCGTGAGCCATCGGCCGCGATGCACCGCGCAGCAAGGGGCGGGAGGGCAAGCTGCGAATGCGGACCGGGCGGCGGCGGCGGGTTTTGATTCACCGACGAATCAGCTTGTGCGCAAGCGGTGCGACCGCTCGCGGTCGACGTTGCGGCCTGCGCGCGTCATGCGGCGTGCGATTCGTCTGCCGAACCGGTGCCGCCTTGCCGGATGCGGCTTTGCGCGGTCGGCGCATCACGCGCCATTCGCTGCGTATGCATGGGCCGGGAAGCAGGGGCACTGCCCGCTGCCGCGAGCGCCGGATGGACCGGATTCAGATGTACCCGCCGGTTCCGGATTTGCGTTACACATTCGCAACATTTCCCTCCCGCCGACTCGGGCGGCGCGAACGACGCCGCATGTCGGGAAAACCTCAGTTCATGACCGTGGCCGAGCGGTGGATTGCTCGCCGCGCACTGCACAGACAAAGGTTGCGAATCGAGGCAACGCAAAGCGTCTCGAAGGATGCGTGAGGCCCGGGGCGCAATGGGCGCTCGACATGAATTCGTTATTTAGCGGACGACGTCGCCGGATGGATCGTGCGACCGACCGGGTGTTTACCCATGCCGCGCTCGCCGGGCGATGCGACGCTCGTAGCAATTGTGAAACATTCCGCACGCGCGGCATGTGCGCCGCGTGCGCCGAGCGAACCGGACCCGGCCGCAGGGCGGTTGGTTTGAATATTGCTGTAGTGGTAGTGACGTGACGCACGGCCCAGCGAGGAACGACTCATGACGTGACCGATCAAGTGCAACGGGACGCCGGTAGTACGACGATTCGCGTGGCGGAGACCGCGCGGACAGGACGGCGCGCTCGCCCCGCGACGTCGCTACGCGTTGACCGCGTGCGAGCCCGGGAGGCGCCGCCTGAATACATGCTTCGCGCCACGAGCAGGGTCATTCGGCGCGAAGCGGCTAAACGAGGATAACGATGAAAAAGATCTTGCTTGTGTTCGGGACTCGGCCGGAGGCCATCAAGATGGCGCCGCTGGTGCGCGCGCTGAAGGCGCAAACGGATGTCGACGTCAAGGTATGCGTGACCGCGCAGCATCGGGAAATGCTCGATCAGGTGCTGACGTTGTTCGACATCAAGCCCGACTACGATCTCGACCTGATGCGTCAAAGTCAGACGCTGACCGACGTGACGACCGGTATTCTTCAGGCGATCGGCGTGGTCTTCGACGAATTGCGCCCGGACGTCGTGCTGGTGCACGGCGATACGACGACCACACTCGCGGTCAGTCTCGCGGCGTTCTACCGCTACCTGCCGGTCGGGCACGTGGAGGCCGGTTTGCGCAGCGGGGACATCTGGTCGCCGTGGCCGGAGGAACTGAATCGCCGTGTGACCGACGCGGTATCGTCGTGGCATTTCGCGCCGACCGGGAAGGCGCGCGACAACCTGCTCAGCGAGGGCGTGCCGGGGGGCGCGGTCGTGCTGACCGGCAACACCGTGATCGATGCGCTGCACGAGGTCAAGCGCATGCTGGACCACAACGCGGAGCTGACGGAAAAGGTTGCCGCGAGTTTTCCGTTCCTCGAACCGTCGCGTCGTGTCGTGCTGATCACCGGCCATCGCCGCGAGAGCTTCGGCGAGCCGTTCCGGCATTTCTGCGAGGCGTTGTGCACGCTCGCGAACCGCTATCGCGATGCGCAGTTCGTCTATCCGCTGCATATGAACCCGAACGTGCGGGAGCCGGCGCGCGCGCTGCTCGGCGGCGTGCCGAACATTTACCTGATCGAGCCGCAGGAATATCTGTCGTTCGTATTCCTGATGTCACGCGCGCATTTCATCATCACCGATTCGGGCGGGATTCAGGAGGAAGGGCCGGCGCTGGGCAAGCCGGTGCTTGTCACGCGCGACACGACCGAGCGGCCCGAAGCGATCCAGGCCGGCACCGCGCGGCTCGTCGGCACCAATCAGGAGCGGATCGTCTGGGAGGCGTCGCGGTTGTTCGACAACGAGAGAGCATACGAGGAAATGTCGCGTGCGAGCAATCCGTATGGCGACGGGCATGCGAGCGAGCGGATCGTTCACGCGCTGATGCGTACGCCGGGGGCGACCGCGAAGACGACGAGTTTTTCGATGGGTGCCGCGGAAATGCCGTATAACGCGCTTACGCTGGGGTTGCAGGCGTTGAGGTCGCGATGAACGTGATCGGGCGGTAGAGTCCGATCCGTTCGATGCGGTCGTGCGAAGGTCCGGTCCGGCCGGGAGGCCGGCCGGACCTTTGCATTTGCGCGATTTCGCGATCGACAATTTCCTGTTTCTCGGCCTGTTGATCGCGCTGGGCGGCGTGCGAGAACGAGAAAGAAACGCCTTCCGCCGCGCATCGCGACGCTGATACACAAGTAATCTGCGACGTCACCGACAGGCATGACCCGTCGCAACATTCCTTTCCCGGCTGAACTTCCTTCCCCGATTGCCTAAAACTCTCGAATCGCCTCGATCCGACGGCAAATTCGAAATGGTTCGATAATGCGATCGGCGATCCATGCGGATGAGCGGTTGACCGGGATGTCATCGAAAGGTTGCGAAGGCAACCGGACGACAGGCTCGTTTGCGGCATCGGCCCGATCGTGTCTGCAGGCGACACGATCCACGAAACGGCGCCACGCCTGCCTGGTTGTTCGGAATGTGCGCCGCGCCGTTCGAATCCCCACTCGATGCCTGTCCGACGCGGGCGTCGCAACCAGGAGGTGAACGATGATCACGCTGACCGTCAACGGTAGCGAACAGCATTTCGACGGCAATCCCGACATGCCGTTGCTCTGGTACCTGCGCGATGTCCTCGGCGAAACCGGCACCAAGTTCGGCTGCGGCATGGCGCTGTGCGGCGCGTGCACCGTGCATCTCGACGGCGTCGCGATCCGTTCGTGCATTACGCCCGTCGCGGCCGCTTCCGGCAAGCGCGTGACGACGATCGAGGGACTGTCGACGGACCTGACGCATCCGCTGCAGCAGGCATGGCAGGAACTGAACGTCGCGCAATGCGGCTACTGCCAGTCCGGGCAGATCATGCAGGCCGCGTCGCTGCTGAAGACGAATCCGCACCCGAGCGACGCCGACATCGACGATGCGATGTCCGGCAACATCTGCCGCTGCGGCACCTATACGCGCATCCGCGCGGCAATCCGGCTGGCCGTGCGCCGCGGAGGTGCCGCATGAGCGCACCCGAACTCTCCGTCCACAACGAAAGCCGCCGCGCGCTGCTGCTCGGCTTCGCATCCGGCGGGCTGCTGCTCGCGTTCGGCGTGCCGTCGCTCGCGCGCGCGGCCGTGCCGGTGCAGCCGCCCGTCAGCGCGAATCCGCAATACGGCGGCGCCGGGATGCCGCACGGGCTGCGCGACGATCCGCACCTGTTCGTTGCGATCGCAACGGACGGCACCGTCACCGTGACCTGCATCCGCTCCGAGATGGGGCAGGGCGTGCGCACGAGCGTCGCGCTCGTGGTGGCCGATGAACTCGGTGCGGACTGGGCGCGCGTGAAGGTCGCGCAGGCAGTCGGCGACGAGCCGCGCTACGGCAACCAGAACACCGATGGCTCGCGCAGCCTGCGGCAGAGCTTCGCCGCGCTGCGCCGCGCGGGTGCGGCCGCGCGCACGATGCTCGAGCAGGCTGCCGCGACGGCGTGGGGCGTCGATGCACGCCAGGTCAAGGTGACGGTGCACGAAGTCGTCGACACGAAGAGCGGGCGCAAGCTCGGCTTCGGCGAGCTCGCGGCGAAAGCGGCTGCGCTGCCGGTACCGGATCCCGCCACCGTGACGCTGAAGGCGCCGGCCGAATTCCGCTATATCGGCAAGGGCAAAACCGCATTGATCGACGGCCGCGACATCGTCGGCGGCCGTGCGCACTACGGGATCGACATGCGGCTCGACGGCATGCTGTATGCGGTCGTCGCGCGACCGCCGGCCTATGGCGATACGGTGGCGTCGTTCGACGCATCGGCCGCCGAGAAGCTGCCGGGCGTCGTCAAGGTCGTGCAGCTCGCGTCGACGGCGCTGCCGTCCGGCTTCCAGCCCCTCGGCGGCGTAGCCGTCGTCGCGCGCGACACGTGGACGGCCATCCAGGCGCGTGCGCAGTTGAAGATCGACTGGAAGCACGGGCCCAACGCGAACTACGATTCGGCCGCGTATCGCAAGACGCTCGAAGCGGCCGCCGCGCAGCCGGGCGACGTGATCCGCAGCGACGGCGACGCGGCCACGGCGCTCGCCGGCGCCGCGAAACGTGTGCGCGCGACGTACTACATCCCGCATCTCGCGCACGCGACGATGGAGCCGCCCGCAGCCGTCGCGCGCGTGGCGGACGGCCGCTGCGAAGCATGGACCTGCACGCAGGCGCCGCAGACCACGCGCGACGAGATCGCGAAGGCGCTCGGGCTGCCGACGGAGCACGTGACGGTCAACGTGACGCTGCTCGGCGGCGGTTTCGGCCGCAAGTCGAAACCGGACTACGTGGTGGAGGCGGCGCTGCTGTCGAAGGCGGTCGGCGCGCCGGTCAAGCTGACGTTCACGCGCGAGGACGACATCGCGCACGACTATTTCCACGCGGTGTCGCTCGAAGCATTCGACGGCGGGATCGATGCGTCGGGGAAAGTGGTCGCGTGGCAGCATCGCACGGTCGCGCCGTCGATCCAGTCGACCTTCAGGGCCGGCGTCGTGCACGAGCAGCCTGGCGAACTCGCGCAAGGGATCGCGGATCTGCCGTTCGCGATTCCGAACGTGCGGATCGAGAATCCGGCCGCGCAAGCGCACACGCGGATCGGCTGGTTCCGCTCGGTCTACAACATCCCGCATGCGTTCGGAGTCCAGAGCTTCGTGTCGGAACTTGCGCACGCGGCGGGCCGCGACCCGAAGGATTTCCTGCTCGATCTGATCGGGCCCGCACGGCGTTTCGAGCCGCACATCACGGTGAAGAACGTGAACTACGGCGAGGATCCCGCGCTGTATCCGATCGACACCGGGCGGCTGCGGCGCGTGGTCGAGACGGTCGCGCGCGAAGCCGGCTGGGGACGCAAGCTGCCGAAGGGGCACGGGCTCGGGATCGCCGCGCATCGCAGCTTCGTGTCGTACACGGCTGCGGTGTGCGAGGTGCAGGTCGGTGCGGACGGCAAGATCTCGGTGCCGCGCGTCGACATCGCGATCGACTGCGGGCCGCAGGTCAATCCGGAACGCGTGCGCTCGCAGCTCGAGGGGGCGGTGGTGATGGGGCTCGGCATTGCGCTGCACGGCGAGATCACGTTCAAGGACGGCCATCCTGAACAGAGCAACTTCAACGGCTTCCAGGTGCTGAGAATGAACGAGGCGCCGCGCGAAATCCGCGTGCATCTCGTCGCGCCGGACGACTTTGCGACGCCGCTCGGCGGCGTCGGCGAGCCGGGCCTGCCGCCCGTCGCGCCGGCGCTGACCAACGCGATCTTCGCGGCGACGGGCACGCGCATCCGCAGCCTGCCCGTCGCCGATCAGCTCGCGAAGCCGCAGGCGGGTTGACGCAATACCCTCGAGCCGGGCCGCATCGTGCGGCCCGGCTCGCATCAATCCCTGAAATCCCTGAACGAGGCGTGTCGACGTAGCCTCATCCGACGTCAGCCTGAAGCAGGCGGTGTCTCCCGCCGAATGGGATGCACGGGCCAACCCGGCGGCGGCCTGTCGCGTTACCGCGATGTTCGGCTGGGACGATCTGATGTTCACCCACATTTCCGCACACGTGCCCGTCGTTGTTGTTTGCGAACGACCGTGCTAAATTCCTGCCAGCACTTGCAATTACGGATCCATTCATTCGGCTGACAAGGCCGGCACCCTGGGAGACGGCACGATGAGCCTGTTGATGTCGCGACGCGATCTCGCGTTCCTGTTGTACGACTGGCTCGATGCCGAATCGCTCGTCGCGCTGCCGCGTTATGCGGAGCACAGCCGCGAGACCTTCGATGCGGTGCTCGATACCAGCGAGCGGATCGCCGCGGATCTGTTCGCGCCGCACGCAGCGCGCGGCGACCGCGAGGAGCCGCAGTTCGACGGCGAACGCGTGACGCTGATCCCGGAAGTCGAACCGGCCGTGCGAGCGTTCGCGGACGCCGGGCTGATCGCCGCGGGTCACGATGAAGCGCTCGGCGGCATGCGGTTGCCGAAGCTGGTCGAAGCCGCATCGTTCCTGTTCTTCCAGGCCGCGAACATCGCGACAGCCGCCTATCCGTTCCTGACCGTCGCCAACGCGAATCTGCTCGTCGCGCACGGCAGTGCCGCGCAGATCGACGCGTTCGCGCGCCCGGAACTGGAAGGGCGTTTCCTCGGCACGATGTGCCTGTCCGAACCGCAAGCCGGTTCGTCGCTGTCCGACATCGCGACGCGCGCGGATTTCGAACGCGATTCGCCGCTGGGCCCGCGCTACCGGCTGACCGGCAACAAGATGTGGATCTCCGGCGGCGAACACGAGCTGGCGGAGAACATCGTCCACCTCGTGCTCGCGAAGATTCCCGACGAACACGGCCGCTTGCAGCCCGGCACGCGCGGCATCTCGCTGTTCATCGTGCCGAAGTATCTGTCGGGAACCGACGGCGGCGCACCGGGCGAACGCAACGACGTCGTGCTCGCCGGCCTGAACCACAAGATGGGCTATCGCGGCACGACCAACTGCCTGCTGAACTTCGGCGAAGGTACGCGCTATCGTCCGCAAGGGCGTGCGGGCGCGATCGGCTATCTGGTCGGCAAGCCGAACCATGGCCTCGCATACATGTTCCACATGATGAACGAGGCGCGCATCGGTGTCGGCGCGGGTGCGGTGGCGCTCGGCTACACGGGTTATCTGCACGCGCTCGACTACGCGCGCAACCGGCCGCAGGGGCGTCCGCTCGGGCCGGCCGGCAAGGATGCGGCCGCGCCGCAGGCGCCGATCGTCGCGCATCCGGACGTGCGGCGCATGCTGCTCGCGCAGAAGGCCTATGTCGAAGGCGGCCTCGCGCTGATCCTTTACTGCGCGAAGCTGGTCGACGAAGGGCGCGCGCGTGAAGATGCGGCGGTGCGCGCGAATGCCACGCGCCTGCTCGACATCCTGACGCCGATCGCGAAAAGCTGGCCGTCGCAGTGGTGTCTTGCCGCGAACGATCTCGCGATCCAGGTGCACGGCGGCTACGGTTATACGCGCGACTATGCGGTCGAGCGGCTTTATCGCGACAATCGCCTCAATCCGATTCACGAAGGCACGCACGGGATCCAGGCGCTCGACCTGCTGGGCCGCAAGGTCGCGCAGGACGACGGTGCATTGCTGCGCGCGCTCGACGCGCGCATCCGCGCAACCGTCGAACGCGCGCGGGCGCTGGATGCCGGTAGACGCGAGCAGGCAGATGCGCTGGCGCAGCGCTGGGCGCGGCTGTGCGAGCTCACGCAGCAGTTGGGCGCGATCGGCGATCCGCAGAAGCGGCTCGCGAATGCGAGCGTCTATCTCGAAGCGTTCGGCCATCTCGTCGTCGCATGGCTGTGGCTCGACGTGACGCTCGCCGCGCACGGGCGTGACGGCGATTTCCACGACGGAAAGCGTGCGGCGGCCCGTTATTTTTTCCGCTGGGAACTGCCGAAGGTGGATGCGCAGCTCGATCTACTGTCGAGCGTTGACACGACGACGCTCGACATGCACGACGCATGGTTCTGAATAGTGCCGCGCCGACATTCCGGAATGCTGACGATGTGGCGGATGCCGGTTCAGCCGGCCGCCGCGTATTCGTCGTGAGCCGGCCGTGCGGGCGTATCCCGCAAACCGTACCGATGCCCGGCCACGCCGCGCAAGGAGAGAGAAGAGCATGAAAGCCCTGTTGTGTACCGCATTCGGCCCGATCGACCGCTTGCGCATCGAGGACGTCGCGATTCCCGAACCGGCCGCGGGCCAGGTCCGGATTCAGGTGAAGGCAGCGTCGCTCAATTTCCCCGACGCGCTGATCGTCCAGGGCTTGTATCAGGTGAAGCCGGCGCTGCCGTTCTCGCCGGGCGCCGAGTTCGCCGGCGTGATCGATGCGGTCGGCGAAGGCGTGACCGCGTGGCGGCCCGGCGATTCCGTGGTCGCGTTCACCGGGCACGGCGGGTTCGCGGAGCAGTGCGTGGCCGACGTGCACCAGATCGCCGCGTTGCCGCCGGGCATGTCGTTCGAGCAGGGCGCGGCGCTCGTGCTCGCGTACGGCACGTCGCTGCACGCATTGCAGCAGCGCGCGCGCCTGCAACAGGGCGAGACACTGCTGGTGCTGGGCGCGGCGGGTGGCGTCGGGCTCGCCGCGATCGAGATCGCGAAGGCGCTCGGTGCGCGCGTAATCGCGGCGGCGTCGAGTGCGGACAAGCTGGCGCTATGCCGCGCAGCGGGCGCCGACGAGACGATCGACTATTCGACCGAAGACCTGCGCCGCCGCGTCGACGAGCTGACCGGCGGGCGCGGCGCCGATGTCGTCTGCGATCCGGTGGGCGGCGCGTACAGCGAGGCGGCGCTGCGCGCGACCGCGTGGCGCGGCCGGTTCCTCGTGATCGGTTTCGCGGCCGGCGAGATTCCGAAGATCGCACTGAATCTGGCGCTGCTCAAGGAGCGCGACATTCTCGGCGTGTTCTGGGGCGATGCGGTGCGCCGCGACCCGGCGCAGCATGTCGCGAACATGCGCCTGCTTGCCGAATGGTTCGCGGCCGGCAAGGTGCGGCCGGCGATCACCGAGCGTGTGTCGCTGGCCGGCGCGGCCGACGCGATCGCGCGGATGGCGAACCGGCAGGTGAAGGGCAAGGTGGTGATCCTGCCGGACGCAGGCCCAGGCTGACAAAACCCTGACGAAGCAAATTGATATATTGTATCATCTGACGTTTTCGTCGTCGGCCGGCCGTGCCGGGCAACCCGGCCGGCGACGACACCACACGAAGATCGATACGACGTGACGAAATCCAGAAACAACCCGGCGCGCGGGGAGCGGCACCATGCCGCGTCGCGCCGGAACACCGGCGCCTGGCGCGCACGCGCGGCGCGCGGCTGCACGACCCTGCTGGGTTGCGCGATGGCGTCGTCCGGCGCATTGGCTGCCGAAGCGGCAGCGCCCGTACCTGACGACCGGCACGCGTTGCCGGCGATCAGTGTCACCGCGCGCCCGGCGCCGGCCGACCCGTTGACGCAGCCGCTCGAAACGGGCTCGCGGCTCGGGCTGGCGAGCCTCGATACGCCCGCGAGCGTCGAGACGGTCACGGCCGACACGATCGAAGCGCGTGGCGATCGCACGGTGCTCGATGCGGTCACGCGCACGGCAGGGTTCGCGAGCGCGATGGCGCCCGGCAATGGCGGCACCGCGTTGAGCGTGCGCGGCTTCAGCGGCCAGGAATCGGTGATGACGCTGCTCGACGGCGTGCGGCTGATGCCGGCCGCCGGCACGATCACGTTTCCGTTCGATACGTGGTCGGTCGAGCGCATCGAAGTGTTGCGCGGCCCGGCGTCGGTGCTGTACGGCGAAGGGGCGATCGGCGGCGTCGTGAACGTCGTGCCGAAGCGGCCGCAGCGCACGCGCGAGACGACGCTGCAGGTCGGCGCCGGCCCCGACGGCGCGAAGCGCATCGCGTTCGATACGACGGGTGCGCTCGGCTCGCGGCTGTCGTACCGCTTCTACGCGAGCGATGCACGCGTCAACGGTCTCGCCGAGCGGGCCGATACGCATACGACGGCGGTCGGTGGCGCGCTGAAGTTCGACGTGAGTCCGCAACTCACGCTGACGCTCGCCTACGACTACGGCCGTCAGATGCCGGCGACGTACTATGGCGTGCCCGCGCCGAACGGCGTGCTCGATCCGTCGCTGCGCAAGCTCAACTACAACGTCGGCGATGCGACGATCGCGTACTACGACCAGTGGACACGCCTGTCGGCCCGCTACCGGCCCACGGCCGGCGTGACGATCGACAACCAGCTTTACTACCTGACGTCGAACCGCCACTGGCGCAACGCCGAATCGTACGTGCTCGACCCTGCGACCGGGCTCGTGACGCGCGGCGACTATCTCGACATCGGCCACCATCAGCGGCAGATCGGCGATCGGCTGAGCGCGCGTTTCGACGGCACGCTGTTCGGCCGCGCGAACCGCTTCGTCATCGGCACGGAGTTCAGCCAGATCACGTTCGACGGCACCAACAATTCGCCGTACGGCGGCGAATCGACGGTGGCCGCACACGGCTTCGATCCCGGCGTGTTCGCGAGCCCCGACCCGACGGTGCCGCAGTTCGGCACGCGTGCGCGGCAGGCCGCGGTGTTCGCCGAGAACCGGCTCGACGTGCTGCCGCGGCTCGCGTGGGTGAGCGGCCTGCGTTATGACCACATCGCGTTCCGCCGCGAGCAGGCGGCGACCGGCGCGGGCTTCGACAAGCGCTTCGCGAACGTCGGCTGGCGCACGGGTTTCGTGTTCGAAGTCGCGCCGACACTCAGCGCGTATGCGCAGTACACGACCGGCGCGGAGGGCCTCGGCTCGCTCGTGACGCTGTCCGCGTCGCAGGCGAACTACCGGCTTGCGACCGGCGAACAGTGGGAAGCCGGCGTCAAGCAGACGCTGCTCGACGGCCGCGCGTACTGGACGTTTGCCGCGTACGACATCACGAAGCGCAACCTGCTCAGCACCGATCCGGTCGATCCCGCGCTGCGCCGGCAGGTCGGCCGGCAATCGTCGCGCGGCATCGAGCTGACGGGCGGCGCGCGGCTGCCGCACGGCTGGACGATCGATGCGAACGTCGCGCTGCTGCGCGCGCGCTACGACGCGTTCAACCAGGTGGCTGGCGGTACTACGGTGTCGCGCGCCGGCAACGTGCCGTCCAATGTGCCGCAGCAGACGGCGAACCTGTGGCTCGGCTGGGCGTTCGCCGAGCGCTGGCAGGCGAATGCGGGGATGCGCTACGTCGGTGCGACATACGGCGACGATGCGAACCGCCTGCAGGTGCCGTCGTACACGGTGTTCGATGCGTCGCTGCGCTGGCAGCCGACGTCGCGCACCGAGCTGGCGCTGTATCTGCGCAATCTCGCGAACCGCACGTACGCGGTGACGACGTCGAACGGCGGCGAGCAATGGCTGCTCGGTCCGTCGCGCTCGGCGGAGCTCGTCGCGACGATGCGCTTCTAGTGCGGCGCGGCGAGCCTCCGGTGGCACACATGCTCGAAATCGACCGCGTGAGCTGGTCTCCCGGCGGCGCGATTGCCGTGCTCGATTCGGTGACGCTGAGCGTCGCCGCAGGCGAGTTCGTCGGACTGGTCGGCCCGAACGGCAGCGGCAAGACGAGCCTGCTGCGCTGCGTGTTCCGTTACGCGCGGCCGGATGCGGGCGCTGTCGCACTGGATGCGCAGGACGTGTGGCGCATGCGGCCGCGCGCGGTCGCGCAGCGGATCGCCGTGCTGCAGCAGGAGAGCCCGGACGATTTCGGGCTGACGGTCGACGAACTGGTCGGCATGGGCCGCACGCCGCACAAGCGGCCGTTCGATGCGGAGTCGGCCGACGATCGCCGGATCGTCGAATCCGCGCTGCACGACGTCGGCCTCGCCGAGCGCCGTGCGCAACGCTTCGCGTCTCTATCGGGCGGCGAGAAGCAGCGCGCGCTGCTGGCCCGTGCGCTCGCGCAGCAACCGGAACTGCTGCTGCTCGACGAACCGACCAACCATCTCGACCTGCGTCACCAGCTCGAACTGCTCGCGCGCGTGCGGCGCCTCGGCATCGCGACGCTCGCGACGATTCACGATCTCAATCTCGCGGCCGCGTATTGCGACCGGCTCCATGTGCTCGCACACGGCCGGATCGTCGCGTCCGGCGCGCCGGACGACGTGCTGACCGAAGCGCTGCTGCGCGACGTGTTCGGCGTCGCCGCGCTCGTCGATCGGCATCCCGTCACGGGCCGGCCGCGCATCACGCCGTTTCATCCGGAATGACCGTCATGCCATTACCTTCGTTATCCTTCGTAACCCGCAGATTGGTCGCCGCTGCCGTGCTCGGCGCCGCTGCCGTTCACGCGGGCGCTTATCCCGTCACCGTGCGCAGCTGCGATCGCGACGTGACGTTCGAGCGCGCGCCGACGCGCGCGGTGAGCAACGACGTGAACCTGACGGAAATGATGCTCGTACTCGGCCTGAAAGACCGACTCGTCGGTTATACGGGCATCGGCGGCTGGAAGACGGGCACCGCGCGCGTGCGCGACGCATTGCGCGGCGTGCCCGAACTGGCGAGCCAGTATCCGTCGCTCGAGGTGCTGGCCGCCGCGCGCGCCGACTTCTATCTCGCGGGCTGGAACTACGGAATGCATGTCGGCGGCCAGGTGACGCCCGCGACGCTCGCACCGTTCGGCATTCGCACGTATGAACTCACCGAATCGTGCTCGCACGTGATGAAGCAATCAGCCGCGTCGTTCGACGACGTGTTCCGCGACCTGAACAATCTCGGCCGGATCTTCGGCGTCGACGCGCGCGCCGCGCAGGTCGTCGCCGCGATGCGCGCACGTCTCGCGGCGGTGTCGCGCGCGATCGGGCGCCCGGCGCCGCTGCGCGCGTTCGTCTACGACAGCGGCACCGACAAGCCGATGACGGCGGGCGGACTCGCGATGCCGACCGCGCTGCTGGCGGCGGCGGGCGCGCGCAACGTGATGGACGACGTGCCGCGCAGCTGGACGCAGGTGAACTGGGAGAGCCTGGTCGCGCGCGATCCGCAGGTCATCGTGATCGTCGACTATTCGGCGGTGACGGCCGCGCAGAAGCAGCAGTTCCTGCTGAGCCAGCCGGCGCTCGCGCGCGTGGCCGCGATCCGTGAGCGGCGCTTCGTCGTGATTCCGTACGATGCGGCGACGCCGGGCCCCGAGAACGTCGCGGCCGTCGAGACACTCGCGCGCGCGATGTATCCGGCCGCGTTCGCCGGCCCGGCACGATGAGCGCGGGCGAGCGTGCGTCGCGGCCCCGCATGCGGGTGGTGCTGCCGGCGCTGGCCGTGCTGCTGATCGTGTCGATCGTCGTATCGGCCGCGTTCGGTCCCGCGCCGATCGCGATGCCGGTCGCGGTGCGGATCGTCGCCGCGCATCTCGCGTCGGCGTTCGGCGCTGTCGGCGCACTCGCGGCGGGCGCGGGCGACGACAGCATCGTGTGGCTGATCCGGATGCCGCGTGCGCTGCTGGCCGCGATCGTCGGCGCGACGCTGGCGGCGGTCGGTGTCGCGTTGCAGGCGGCGACCGCGAACCGCCTCGCCGATCCGCACCTGCTCGGCGTCAGCGCGGGCGCGATGTTCGGCGCCGTCGCGGTCACGGTGGTGGCCGGCGCGGCGTTCGGCCCGTTCACGCTGTCGGCCGCCGCCTTCGCGGGCGCGCTTGCGGCGACCGCGTGCGTCGTCGCGCTTGCTTACCGGCACGGCCGGCTCGAATCGGATCGCTTGCTGCTCGCGGGCGTATCGGTGTCGTTCATGATGGCCGCGTTCGGCAATCTGCTGCTGTACCTCGGCGATCAACGCGCCGCGTCGTCGGTGCTGTTCTGGATGCTCGGCGGCGTCGGGCTCGCGCGCTGGGATCTGCTGCCGGTGCCGGGCGTGTGCGCGGCACTCGCCGGCGGCGCGCTGTATGCGCGACGGCGCGAACTGAATGCGCTGATGTCGGGCGACGTCGCGGCGGCCGCGCTCGGCGTGCCGAGCGCGCGGATGCGGCGCGAGGTGTTTGTCGTCGCATCGTTCGCGACGGGCGCGATGGTCGCGGTGAGCGGCGCGATCGGCTTCGTCGGGCTCGTGACGCCGCATCTGTGCCGTCGCGTCGTCGGTGCCGAGCATGGCAGGCTGCTGCCGGTCGCCGCGCTGACGGGCGCGATCCTGCTCGTGTGGGCCGATGTCGCGGCTCGCACGCTCGCGGCGCCGGAGGATTTGCCGATCGGCATCGTGACCGCATTGTTCGGCAGCCTGTTCTTCGTCGCGCTGCTGCGCCGACGCTGAGCGGCAGCGCACGCACCGGCGGCACCCGGTCCGGCGAGGGCGGGGTGGTGCGCCGCCCGTGTGCGTTATCGCGGCGGCGCGGCCGTGTTCGTGCCGTCGCCGGGCGCGCCGGCGTGCGCGAGGTCTGCCGTCACGTCGAAGAGACTGTCCGGCAGCGTTCGCGCGGGCAGCGTGATCACGAAGCGTGCGCCGCCGAGCGGCGAATCCTCGAGCCGCACGTCGCCGCCGTGCACCAGCGCGACGCGCCGCACGATCGCGAGTCCGAGCCCGAAGCCGCCGGTCTGCCGGTCGCGGCTGGAGTCGAGCCGCTGGAACGGTTCGAACACGCGGGCGCGCTCGGCGGCCGGAATGCCGGCGCCGTCGTCGTCGACGCTCAGCACGAGCGCGCCGGACCGGTCGCCGGCAGCGGCCAGCAGCACCTTGCGCGACGCGTAGCGCGCGCCGTTGCGGATCAGGTTCAGCAATGCACGCGCGACGAGCTTCGGATCGCACACGTGGGTCGCGGGCGTGCCGAGCGTCGACACGTCGAGCACGATCCCGCGATCGGCGATGTCGTTCGCGACGTTGCCGGCGACGCTGTCGATCAATGCATCGACGACCACCTCCATCGGCACGAGCTGGCTCGCACCCTGTTCGAGGCGGCCGATTGTCAGCAACTCGGTGACGAGCTCGTCGAGTTCGCGCACGTCGCGCCGCAGCGCGTCGCGGCGTTCGCGCATCCGGTCGGTTTCGTCGGGTTCGGCGAGCAGCGCGAGCCCGAATTCGAGCCGCGCGAGCGGCGTCTTCAGTTCATGCGAGATGCCGTGCATCATTTCGCGCTGCTGCTTGATCGATGCCTCGATGCGCTCGGCCATGTCGTTGAACTGCTTCGACAGCTCGTCGATGTTCGACTTGCCCGACAGCTTCACGCGCGTCGACAGCGCGCCGGCGCCGAATGCGCGCGCGGCTTCCTGCAATTTGCGCAGGTCGCGCCAGTGATAGTGAATCCACAGCACCACCGCGAACAGCGTGGCGAGCGCGAGCAGCAGGTACGCATAGATCTTGATGTCGAGATCGGATGCCTCGACAGGGCGCGCGTGCAGCACCGAGCCGTCCGCGAGCGGCATGTAGTAATCCTTGCCGTTGTAGCTGATCGCGATCCTGCCGGCATCGAGATCGCGCAGCGGCGCACCGCTCAGTTGCGCGCGGGCGGCGGCCATCGACAGGAAACCGAACCCTTCGTTGCCGTGTTTCGCGAGCTCGCGCAGCGCGAGCAGGCGCTGCCCGCCCGGATGGCGTTCGAGGTAGTCGTTGAGCACGAACGAGTAGGTCGTCAACGAGTCGCGCTGCGCCTGCGTGACGCGCTCGTAGAAGATCCGGTCGAACGACAGCTGGATGAACACGATCGACGCGGCGACGAACAGGA
This sequence comes from Burkholderia sp. IT-111MI5, assembly GCF_949752865.1. Lineage (NCBI taxonomy): Bacteria > Pseudomonadati > Pseudomonadota > Betaproteobacteria > Burkholderiales > Burkholderiaceae > Burkholderia > Burkholderia sp. IT-111MI5. Next base: position 34,023 of record NZ_CATKIF010000017.1, read on the forward strand.
TCACGACGAGGTACAGCCTGATCAACGGACGCAGCATTTATTCGTCCCACGCGGAAGGGCTGAACAGGTAGCCGCGGCCCCAGATCGTCTTGATCTTGTGCGGCTCAGATGAAGCATCCTCGAAGCGGCGGCGCAGCTTCGAGATGCCGGAATCGACCGAGCGGTCGAGTCCGTCGAACTCGATTCCGCGCAATTGCTTCAGGATGTCGTCGCGGCTCAGCACGGTGCCGGCCGCGCGCGCGAGGATCAGCAGCAGGTTGAATTCGGCAGTCTTCAGGTCGACCGGCTCGCCGCGCCACGTGACGGTGCGGTTCGGCGGCGAGATCGACAGTTCGCCGAACACGAGCGCTTCGGGTGCGGCAACCGGCGTTTCCGCTGCGACCGGCTGCGCGCGGCGCAGCAGCGCGCGAGCGCGCGCGACGAGCACGCGCGGCTCGATCGGCTTCGTCACGTAGTCGTCGGCGCCCGTCTCGAGGCCCGCGACCTGGTCGTAGACGTCCGCGCGCGCGGTCAGGATCAGCACGGGAATGTTGGTGAATGCGCGGATGCGCCGGCAGACTTCCATGCCGTCGAGGTTCGGCAGCATCAGGTCGAGTATCACGAGGGCCGGCTGGTGCTCGCGTACCGCCGCGACGGCGAGGTCGCCGCGCCGCACGACCGTCACCGCGAATTCATAGCCGTCGAGATATTCGCGGACGAGCTGTGCGAGGCGGTCGTCGTCCTCGATCAGCAGTACACGGTATTTGAGCGGATTGTCGTTCATTTTCTCCTCAGGATGCACGCACGATCTCGTACCCCGGCAGGCCGGTATGCGGCGCGGCACGCGAATTCTATCCGGCGTACCGGCGGCCCGGGCAGCGGTACGACAATCTCGAACAATCGAACACAGTTGAGCACAGATTCGCCGCAGATTCAGGACAGTCTGCGCGCAAGGCGGCACCTAGACTGCGGGCTCCGTCACTCTTATCTCAATATTGTGCGCCCAACTCTCCGCCGCTATCGCTATTGCATGCCGCTCGCCGGCCTGACCCTCGCTGCCGCCGCCCATGCGGAAAACCAGTATTCGATCTCGCTCGGCGGCGGTTTCGCGCCGCGCTACCAGGGCAGCAACCAGTATCGCGGCGTCGTCGCGCCGTCGTTTTCCGCGACGTTCGGCAACGGCTTCTTCATCGACGCTACGCAGGGCGCCGGCTACCGGCTGGACCTGCCGCACGGCGTGTTCGTGTCGGCGGCCGTGAGCTACGATGCGGGCCGCGCGGACGAGAACCGCTTCGACCTGCTGGGCTCCGACTACCTGAAGGGCATGGGCCGGATTCCCGGCTCGGTGCTGGTCGGCGTGCGAGCGGGCGTGACGCTCTTCAATGCGGCCGAACTGAGCGTCACGATCGACACGCCCGTGACGCACACGTCGCGCGGCGTATCGGGACACATGGATCTCGCGGTGCCCGTGCTCAAGGCCGCGCAGCACGAGATCGTCGTGACGGGCACCGTGCACGCGGGCTCGGGACGCTATACGCAGACGTTCTACGGCGTGACCGATGCACAGTCGATGACGAGCCGGTTCAGGCCGTATTCGACGAGCGGCGGGATCGACAGCGCATCGATGGCGGTCGCGTGGAACTGGAACCTGTCGCGGCACTGGTCGGTGCTCGCGACCGGCGGCGTGACGCGACTGCTCGGCCGCTACGGCGACAGTCCGATCGTCCAGTCGCGCAGCAACTACTACGGCATTGCGGGCGTGACCTACAAGTTCTGAACCGGTCGCCGATGGCGATCGCGAATGCCAAGTCGCGCTGGCGGGCAGAGGCCCGTGCGATCGAACCGTGCGCACCGCTCGATACGCCGGCGCCGCGTCGTAGCGGCCGATCGCGTGCGGTAACATTCAGGCGGCTTCGGCGTCAGGCCGAGCCCGTGACGCCGGTACGCCGAATCGGCGCGGCCGGGGTGCGCGAGGCCGCGGTTCGCCGGCCGGCATCCGTCGGGAAACGGCTGGCGACGCGCGGAACCGATCATGCATGTGACGCCCGGCCGGCGAGGAACGCCGCATCTGCCACGCCGGGTGCGACAGGGAGAAATCGATGAAGAAGACGATCGCGATGATGATGGCGCTGGTTGCGGGCGCAACTTTTGCGGGATGCGCGGACATGAACACGAAGCTCACGAGCTCGGGCGGCTCGCCGGCGAGCGGCGGGCAGGCAGGCGCGTCGCAGGCATGCAAGGCGGATGCGGGGCAGGACGATGCGCTGGTCGGCAAGACCGAGGCCGATGCGGCCGCGCAACTCGACGGCTGCCTGTGGCGCGTGCTCGAGCGCGACGGCAAGGCGTTGCCGGGCACGATGGATTACCGGCAGGAGCGCCGCAATCTCGGCATTCGCGACGGGAAGGTGATCTGGGTGCGGCGCGGGTGATGGGTTGCGCCGGCGGCGGGTTCGCTGCGGTTGCAAGGTCACGTCGGCGCAGACGGTGAAACTGTCATGGGTGTTCGCGCAACCGCTGGCCGACATCCAGCGTGGCATCCGGCGGAGCACAAGACGATCGACGTGACGATTCCGCGGCCGGAATCGTCGGCGTCGCGTTATCTGCGCGTGTATTTCAGGAAGAACGGCATTGGGTGGACGACATGAACGCGCCCGAACTGCCGCCGACCCGCGAGAAATGATCGCCGCGACACGCGTGCGATCGAGCGCGCGTTACTTCGAGATGTACCACAGCGCATCGGTACTGACGCGCGACGGCTGAGCCGGCGCCTGAGCCGGCACGGCTGGCGGTGTGTTCGACGTCACGGCCGTCGGCAGCGTGGCCGGAATATTCGACGTCGATGGCGATGCGGCCGACGATCCCGACGTCGACGGCGTGTTCAGATACCAGAGCGCATCGGTCGATGCCGTGCGTTTTGCCGCCGGATTGGCCGCCGTGGTCACTGCCGCATCGGCGGACTTCTTCGAATGCGAAGCGGCAGCCGTCGCCGCACCGGGCCGCTGCGCCGTCGTACCCGTCTGCGCGGTCATGCCTGCGCCCCCGGCCGCGCCACGCTGCGCGCGCGCCTCGAACGGCCCGAGCTGGAAGATCAACGTTTGCGCAGGGCGCGTCAAAACGGCATACGGAAACTGCAGCTCCCACGACATCAGCACGCGGCCCGACGACGTTTCGGTGAAGATCGCCGGCACGTGCTTCATGTCGCTGAACTGCACGTAGATCCGCGCACCGTCGTCGAAGACCTGGGTCGGCTTCGCCTGGTCCGCGCCCGTGACCGACCATCCGAAGTTGTACGTACCGGCCGGGCCGGCGGGGCCGCCTTGCGGTGGCGGCGGCGGGGCCGACGATATCGTGCGCGGACGTGTGACCTGCTGCGGGGCGGACACGCTCAGGCTCGCGAACGGGTTGTACGCCTGGTTCTGCTGCGGCGGCGTAAAGGACGGTGGAAGGATGGGCATGGGAGTATCCGGCGAATCCGGCATGGTCCGGATTGCATCATAGACCTTGCGCGCATACGCGAGGCGCTTGTCGGGCGACGCGGAGTTGTACGCGCCGATCGCGTTCCAGTTGGGGCCGAGCTGGCGGATGTTCTGCGACAGGATCCACGCGCCGACATACGCGTTCGTGCATGCATCGAACAGGCTCTCCCGCGTGATGCCTTCGCGCGCGAGCGTCGGCAGCCATGTGCTGTTGATCTGCATCAGGCCGATGTCGACCGTGCCGTTCGTATTGGTGTTGACGGCGTTCGGATTCATCCCCGATTCGACCTGCGCGATGCCGCGCATCAGGGCGACGCTCACGTGCTGGAACGCGGCCGCGTCGTCGAGGCAATCGGCGCGCGCGACGCCGTGCAGCGCGCACGACATCGCAATCGTCGAGGCGATCTTCAGCGTTTCGCGGCTGATCGAACGGGTTGTCTGACACGGCATGGCAGGATGGGGCGGAATCCGGCCGCCCGGTGCAAGGAATTTACGCGAGACGCGAAGTTTGCCATAGCGAGCAGACAAATGGCTCGCGTCAAACTTTCCTTTGCAATTGCCCGGGTGCTCGTCCCACCTTTTTATCGCGTCGGATCAGCGGTCGCGACGAAGTCGGATCGGTAAAAATGGCCGCCTTTTCGGCGAATGCCGGTGCAGTGGCGACGCGCTGAATACTGACGCATCGCGTCAGTCATGCCGGGAAAACGGCGCTGAATCAAGCGGAATGGAAATCGCCCGGCAATCGGTGTCCGGGCCGGAAAGGGCGATGAAAAGACGACCGAAAGACAACGGCGGCCGAAGCCGCCGTGCGAGTGCATGCGGTTCCGGCCGGCCGCGCGGTGCGCAACCGGCCGCTTCGTATCAGAAGCGGTGACGCAGGCCGAGGTTGACCATCGTCTGCGAGCTCGTGCCCGCATAGCCGTACGAACCGATCGATGCCTGCGCGGCCATCGAGCCGCCGTTGCCGTCGCCGGTCTGGCCGCTCGCGTGCTGGTAGGCGGCGGTCAGGTAGACGTCGGTGCGCTTCGACAGGTTGTAGTCCGCGCCGGCCGATACCTGGTGATAGGTGGCCGACGTGTCGCCGCCCGAGCGCGTGTAGCTGTAGCCGACGCCGACGAGCAGCGCGTTCGTCGCCTGGTAGTTCACGAAGCCTTGCCCCGTGTTGTAGTGCTCGTTCGAGCCGAACACCGAGCTCGCGTCGCGGCGATACTGCGCGTTGCTGTAGCCGAGGCCGAACGTGAACGGGCCGGCGACGTACTGGCCCGCGATGCGCGCGATGCCGATCGAGTGCGCGCTTGCATAACCGTTGTTGATCGGGCCGTCGAACGTGCCGTCCGACGAGCTGGTCCAGCCGCTGCGCGGGCCGTTCGACGCGGGGCTGTTGGTCGCGTGGAAGTAGCCGCCCGCGACGCTGAACGGGCCGTTGTTGTACGACACGGCGGCCGAATACGACTGCGCGGAGCCCGTGCTGCCGGCAATGCCGCCGAACGAGTACATCGCCGCGAACTGCAGGCCCGAATAGACGGCCGACGTGTACTTCACCGCGTTGTCGACGCGGAAGCTGTTGTCGTAGTTGTCGACGTCGCCCGGCGTCGCGAACGCGCTGCCGAGATAGTTGTCGGCGGTGATGCCCTGCACGAGGTCGACGAGCGGATCGTACTGGCGGCCGAACGTGAGCGTGCCGTAGCGGTCGCTCGCCAGGCCGACGAACGCCTGACGGCCGAACAGGCGGCCGCCCTGACCCTGCCGGCCGTTGCTCGGGTCGAAGCCATTCTCGAGCTGGAACAGCGCCTTCAGCCCGCCGCCGAGATCCTCGGTGCCTTTCACGCCCCAGCGGCTGCCGGCCAGGTTGCCCGCACTGCTGTTGCCGAGCATCCACGCGTTGTCCTTGCCCTGCGCATGGTTCACGTAGGTGATCGACGTGTCGATCACGCCATACAGCGTGACGCTCGACTGCGCATGCGCGACGGGCATTGCCGCGAATGACGCGACGGAAATCAGCGAGAGGGTCGTGCGTTTCATTTCATCTCCTTGCGCATTGGCTTGTGTTCGCGATCCGGAATGGCAGGAGACTACAGGTCAGGAATAAAACGGCAAAAATGAAATTCTCTTTTGTTGGTTGAGGAAGACAGATACGTACTGCGGAATTCATTATTGAGGGATCTGAATTATTGAAAATCGCGTATCAATTGGTTGTAATTTCGAGATTTCGCTACTTCGTTGTGCGGATTTCGTTAATAATTTGCGGCGATTCTCAGGGGGATTGCGGCGATCGGGATATTGTTATCGATCCGTCAATTAATTATTTAATGAACCGAATTGGTTGGCTGTATTGAATGTGTTAGCGCAGCGCCGTTCGTGTCCGCAACGACCACGCCGTCGCCAGGCAAGACTCAGGCCGCCTGCGACGGCGGGCGCCGCCGCGACGCCTCTTCGATCAACCGGGCCAGCAGTTGCGCGGGCTCCGACATCGTCCGCCGCGCGCGATGCACGAGCCCGATATCGCGGTGAAACGTGTGGTGTCCGAGGTCGATCGCACGCACGCCGGCCGGCCAGCGGCGGTACACGGCGGTCTGCGGCACGATCGCGATGCCGACGCCGTTCTCGACCAGCTTGACGATCGCGTCGAGCTCGTCGAGTTCGCAGGTGTCGCGCACCGCGATGTGCATCTTCCGCAGAAACCGATCGACCTGGCGGCCGCCGAACGACGCGCGGTCGTAGCGCACGAACGGCTCGTTCGCGAGCAGCGCGGCCCAATCCTTGCCCTTCACGCCGCGCGGCACGATCAGCCGGAACGGCTCCTGCGCGAGCGTCGTCCAGTGCAGGTCGCTCTGCAGCGAAAACGGCGGCCGGATGATCGCGGCCATGTCGATCTCGCCCGCATCGACGCGGTTGACCAGCTCGATCGACAGCCCCGGTATCACGCGCGTGCGGCACGCGGGATGCCGGCGATGAAAGTCGGCCAGCGCGGCCGGCAGCAGCGCGCTCTGTACCGACGCGATCGCGCCGATCGTCACGCGCACGGCGGCCGGCGAGCCGGGCGCGGTCGAGCTCAGGTTCTCGTACTGGCGGATCAGCGCCTGCGCCTGGCCGAGCACGTGATGGCCCATCTCGTTGAGACGGGCCGACCGGCCTTGCCGGTCGAACAGCGCGAAGCCGAGTTCGGCTTCGAGGCGCTGCATCTGCGCGCTGACGGCTGCCTGCGTCAGTCCGATACGGTTGCCCGCGGCCGCGAACGTGCCTTCGCGGGCGACGGCGACGAGGGTTTTCAGCTCGCGGATCATTGATCAATTCCGTTTGTGAATCGCAAAACTATATATTGATTTAATTTTCTCTTGGCGTTGTCTACCATGGTGCGATCCTCGCGCCACGCGAGCGTTCCTTCACGAGGCAACCATGAGTCTTTCCCCGTTTCACCTGGCGATTCCGGTCTACGACCTGCCGGCCGCGCGCGATTTCTACGGCCGTGTGTTCGGGCTGGAAGAAGGGCGTTCGAGCACGCAGTGGGTCGACTTCGACTTCTACGGGCACCAGCTCGTGATTCACGAGCATCCGAAGACGGCGTCGCAGGAAGGCGCGCATACGAATGCCGTCGACGGTCACGACGTGCCGGTGCCGCATTTCGGGATCGTGCTCGACTGGGCGAGCTGGGAAGCGCTGGCCGAGCGATTGAAATCGTTCGGCGTGACGTTCGCGATCGAACCGTATGTGCGGTTCAAGGGGCAGGTCGGCGAACAGGCGACGATGTTCCTGTTCGATCCGTGCGGCAATGCGCTCGAGTTCAAGGCGTTCCGAGACATCGGGCAGTTGTTCGCGAAGTGATGCACGGGGCCGTCGGCGCCGATTGAAATTGGGTGCGAGAATGCGGCCTTCGCCGGGCCGCGCGCAAGCGCTCCGGCAGGCGCCGCGCCGCACGGCATCCGTCCGTGCGTGCCGTTCTCCAAGGAACCCGTATGGACAGTCACATCGCTCCGGTGGAGCTGAAGAAAGCCTACCGCCTCCTCAATCACGGCCCGACCGTGCTCGTGTCGGCCCGCCACGACGGCGTCGACAACGTGATGGCCGCTGCGTGGGCGTGCGCGCTGGACTTCCTGCCGCCGAAGCTGACGGTCGTGCTCGACAAGTCCGCGAAGACGCGCGAGCTCGTCGAGTGCAGCGGCACGTTCGTGATCCAGGTGCCGACGGCCGCGCAGTTGCAGCTTACGCACGCGGTCGGCAGCCACAGTCTCGCCGAGCGGCCCGACAAGCTGCGCGAAGCGGGCGTGACGCTGTTCGACGTCGACGGCCATGACCTGCCGTTCGTCGCCGGCTGCTCGGGCTGGCTCGCGTGCAGGCTGATTCCCGAGCCGCACAACCAGCAGACCTACGACCTGTTCATCGGCGAGGTGGTCGCTGCGTGGTCGGACACGCGCGTGTTCCGCGACGGCCACTGGTATTTCGAATCGGCCGATCCGGCGCTGCGCAGCCTGCACTACATCGCGGGCGGCAATTTCTATGCGATCGGCGAATCGCTGCACGTCGATCCGGACGCGCAATAAGCGTTACGCAGGCTTCCTTTCCCGGTCCGGGCGCGCGGTTCACGCGCGCTTTTTCAATTCCGACAGCATCGCTTCGGCGAACGCCTGCGCGACGCGCGGCAGCGTGCGGCCGCGCTTCGTGACGAGCGCGATCGGCCGCACGAACGCGGGATCGTCGATCGGCTTCGCGACCAGCTCGGGTTCGGCGCGCACCTCGCGCGCGGTCGCGGGCAGGATCGTCACGCCGAGGCCGCCGCGCACCATCGCGACGGCCGTCATCATGTAGGTCGGCTCGCACGCGATGTCGGGCGTGCAGCCGGCCGACTCCAGCGCGGTGTCGACGACACTGCGCACGCTCGTGCCCTGCGCGGTCAGCACGAGCGGCACGCCCGCGACGTCGGCGGTGCTCACGCGGCGCTTGCGCGCGAGCGGATGATCTTTCGGGCACACGACGACGAGCCGGTCGGCGCCCGTGTACAGCACTTCCAGCGACGCATCGAACGCATCGCCGCCCGTCAGCCCGAGATCGGCTTCCTCGTTGCGCACGAGCGAAGTGACGAGGCTCGCGACGCCGTCGCGAATCTCGAAGCCCGCGCGCGGCACGTCGCGCCGGAACGACTGGATCAGCTCCGGCAGCACGCTGGACGCGAAGGTCGGCAGGCATGCGAGCCGCACTGTGCCGCTCGCGCCTTCGCCGAGCGCGCGCGCATCGCGCAGCACGCGCTCCATGTCGTCGAGCGAGCGCTGCAGCAGCGGCAGCAGCTCGCGCCCGGTCTGCGTGAGCGCGACGCTGCGGCTGTTACGGTCGAACAGCCGCGCGCCGACGATTTCCTCGAGCCGGCGAATCTGCACGGTCAGCGCCGGCTGCGACAGGTGCAGCCGCGCAGCCGCGCGCGTGAAGTTGCCGGCGTGCGCGACCGTGACGAACGCGCGGATGTCGCGAAGGTTCAGATCCATAACGATTCGTGATTGCTGCGATCAAATCATTTCAATTGTGCTATTGCTGCGCCGACCTTACGCTCGTCTCCAACAAAAGACAAGGTAGGAGACACGGATGCTGCCGTTACTCGGGCTTGGCACGATCGTCGTGCTGCTGGCCGCGATTCTGTCGAAGCGGATGTCGCCGCTCGTCGCGCTGATCATCGTGCCGATCGCGGCGTCGCTGCTCGGCGGCTTCGGGCTGCACACCAGCAAGTTCGTGATCGACGGGCTGAAGGGCCTCGCGCCCGTGGTCGGGATGTTCGTGTTTGCGATCCTGTATTTCGGGACGATCACCGACGCCGGCACGCTCGACCCGATCATCGATCGCATCCTGCGCGCGGTCGGCACGCGGCCGACGCGCATCGTGATGGGCACGACGCTGCTCGCGCTGCTGATCCATCTCGACGGCTCGGGCGCCGTCTGCTTTCTCGTGACGATTCCGGCCGTGCTGCCGCTGTACGACCGGCTGAAGATGGACCGGCGCGTGCTGGCCGCGGCCGTGTCGATGGCCGCGGGCATCAACTTCCTGCCGTGGACGGGGCCGATGATCCGCGCGTCGGCGTCGCTGCACCTGCCGGTGTCGGCGCTGTTCAATCCGCTGATCCCGGTTCAGGCGATCGGGCTCGTGTTCGTGTTCGGCGTCGCGTACTGGCTCGGGCGGCGCGAGGAGAAGCGGCTCGGCCTCACGCGCGACGATGCATCGATCCCGCTGCCGAAGCGCGAACTGATGCCCGACGAGCAGGCGCTGCGCCGGCCGCACCTGTTCTGGTTCAACCTCGTGCTGACGCTCGTCGTGCTCGGCACGATGGTCGTGATGGGCGAGAAGATCCCGCCGGCGATCATGTTCATGGTCGGGCTGTGCATCGCGCTGATGGTGAATTACCCGGACGTCGACATGCAGAGGAAGCGGGTCGATGCGCATGCGCGCGCGGCGCTGATGATGGCCGGCATCCTGCTCGCGGCCGGCGTGTTCACGGGGATCATGCAGGGCAGCGGGATGCTGAAGGCGATGGCGCAGGCGGCGGTCGGTTTCGTGCCGCCGTCGATGGCCGGCCATATTCCGGTGGTGCTCGGCCTCGCGTCGATGCCGCTCAGCATGCTGTTCGATCCCGATTCGTTCTACTTCGGCGTGCTGCCGGTGATCGCGGAGGTGGCCGGCCAGCTCGGCGTGCCGGCCGTACAGGTCGGACAGGCCGCGTTGCTCGGCCAGATGACGACCGGGTTTCCGGTCAGCCCGCTGACGCCCGCGACGTTCCTGGTCGTCGGCTTGTGCGGCATCGAACTGGCAGAGCATCAGAAATTCACGTTCCCGCTGCTGTTCGGCGCCTCGATCGTGATGACGATCGCGTGCGTCGTGCTGGGCATCTTTTGATTTTTCCCGGCGGCGCGCCCGCCGGACGATGGTACGGACATGACAGCAAAGCAACCTGAACGGCGCGTGCGCATCGGCGCGGGCGCCGGCTACTCGGGCGACCGGATCGAGCCCGCGGTCGAACTGGCCGAGCACGGGCAGCTCGACTATCTCGTCTTCGAATGCCTGGCCGAGCGCACGATCGCGATCGCGCAGCAGGCGCGCCGCAAGGACCCGGCGCTCGGCTACGATCCGCTGCTCGACGCGCGCATGCGTGCGGTGCTGCCGATCGCCGTGCCGAAGGGCGTGCGCATCGTGTCGAACATGGGTGCGGCGAACCCGCTCGCGGCGGCAAGACGTACCGCGCAGATCGCGCAATCGCTCGGTATCGCTCAATTGAAAGTCGCGGCGGTCGAAGGCGACGACGTGCTCGACGTCGTGCTGCGCGGTGCGTTCCGTTTCGAGGAATCGGGCGACGAAGTCGCCGCGTATCGCGACCGCATCGTGTCCGCGAACGCGTATCTCGGCGCCGCGCCGATCGTCGACGCGCTCGCGGCCGGCGCGGACGTCGTGCTGACCGGGCGCGTCGCCGATCCGTCGCTGTTCGCCGCGCCGCTGATCCACGCGTTCGGCTGGCGGATGGACGACTGGGACACGCTCGGGCAGGCGACGGTCGTCGGCCATCTGCTCGAATGCGCGGGGCAGGTGACGGGCGGCTATTTCGCCGATCCCGGCTACAAGGACGTGCCGGATCTCGCGCGGCTCGGGTTCCCGATCGGCGAAGTCGCGGCCGACGGCTCGGTCGTGATCACGAAGGTGGCGCACGCGGGCGGCCGCGTGAGCGCGGCGACCTGCAAGGAACAACTGCTCTACGAGATTCACGATCCGGCGCGGTATCTGCAGCCCGACGTCGTCGCGGATTTCACGCGCGTCGCGGTTGCCGAGGAGGCGACCGATCGTGTACGCGTGACGGGCGGGCGCGGCACCGCGCGGCCCGATACGCTGAAGGTGTCGGTGGCTTACGTCGACGGCTACATCGGCGAAGGCCAGATCTCGTACGGCGGCCCCGGCGCGCTCGAACGCGCGCGGCTCGCGCTCGACATCGTCCGCGAGCGGCTGGCGCTGACCGGCGTGGCGGCGACCGAGTTGCGCTTCGACCTGATCGGCGTCGATTCGCTGTATGCCGACGCGACGCCGGCCGTGCACGGCGAGCCGGCCGAAGTGCGCGTGCGGGTGGCCGGCCGCGCGGCGAGCGCCGATGAAGCGGCGCGGATCGGCAACGAAGTCGAGACGCTCTATACGAACGGGCCGGCCGGCGGCGGCGGCGCGTTCAAGTCGACGCGCGAGGTGATCGCGGTGCAGTCGGTGCTGCTGCCGCGCGCGGCCGTGACGCCGTCGTTTTCATTCGTGGAGGCATGATGCAACTGCGTGAACTCGCGCATGCGCGCACCGGCGACAAGGGCAATACGCTGAACGTGTCGGTCATCTGCCGCGATCCGCGTCATTACGATCATCTACGCACCCATCTGGATGCCGGCAAGGTGAAGGCGTGGCTCGCGGGCATCGTGCACGGCGATGTCGTGCGCTACGAATTGCCGGCGCTGGGTGCGTTCAACTTCGTGCTGCGCGATGCGCTCGGCGGCGGCGTGACGCGCTCGCTCGCGCTCGATGCGCACGGCAAGTCGGTCAGTTCGGCGTTGCTGGCGATCGAGGTGCCCGACCCGGCGTGACGGACGACATTGGCACCGGGGTGCGGGCACAAGGTCACGAAATCAGCATCTCGCGGCGCCCGTCCGCGTATTCGATGCGCTCGCCGGCGATGTGCAGCCGCTGACCCTTTCGATAGTCGTAGACCGCGCGCGATTCGGTGTTGCCGGCTTCGGAAATCCCGTTGCCGAACGGATCGGCCGCGAGGCTGCCGCCCGCGAACACGACGTCGTGCATGCTTTTGCCGCCCGGTTTCGCTACTTTTTTCTCCGGTCTGACCAGTCGAACCTCAAGTTGCGTCTCGCGTGGTCGTTAAGGACGATTGTGTGCCCATTTGACCAGTCGACAACAACGCGGCAACCGGAGATCACCGTCATCATGCTGTCATCGATTCGCGCCCGAATTCTGGCGACCTGCGTCGCCATCGTGGTCACGGCCCTGGCCGTGACAGGCGGCCTTGTTTACTACGTCGTCAAGCAACACAACGACGCAACCATCGACCAGAACCTGCAGTCCGTCCTGACCGGCCACGCGCTCGCGCTCGACGAGTGGGTCGCGAGCCGCGCGCAGCAGACCCAGGCGCTCGCGGACACGCTGGCGCCGGGCGAAGGCGACCCGCTGCCGGCGCTGACGCTGCTTGGCAAATCGGGCGGCTTCCAGGTGCTCACGCTCGGCCTGCCGGACCGCACGGCGTTCTCGAACGTCCCGCTCGCGGCCGGCTACGATCCGACCGCGCGCCCGTGGTTCAAGCAGGCGGTCGAGGCCGGCCGGCTCGTCGTCACGGCGTTGTACCGCGACGCGTCGACCGGCAAGCCCGCCTTCGCGTTCGCCGCACCGATCGTTCGCGGCGGCGCGCTGAAGGGTGTGCTCGCGGCGAGCCTCTATATGGAGCGCGCGAGCGCGATCGTGGCATCGATGCACCCGACGCCGGCGAGCTTCGCGTTCCTGGTCGACAAGAGCGGGCGCCTGATCGCGGGCGCGAAGACCGACCTGATCATGAAGCCGGCCGTCGAGCTGTCGCCCGAACTGACGCCGGAGCGCCTCGCCGGCCTGCAGGCGGCGACCGAACCGGTGGCGATCGACGTGGACGGCGTGACCAAGCTGCTCCGCGCGCGCCCGATCGCCGGGACGGACTGGTCGCTCGTGATGGCGCTCGACCGGTCGGACGTGACGGCCGGCATGCGGGCCGTCGCGACGACGACGCTCGTTGCGATCCTCGTCGTCGCCTGCGTCGCGGCAGCGCTCGTCGGCGCACTGACGAACGCGGCGTTCAAGCGCGTGCTGCTCGTGCGCGACGCGCTGACCGACGTCGCGAGCGGGAGCGGCGACCTGACGAAGCGGCTGCCGGCCGACGGCCGCGACGAGGCCGCGCAGATCGCGCACGCCTTCAATATGTTTGCCGAAAAGATCAGTGCGATCCTGCTGCAGATTCGCGGCTTCAGCGAATCCGTGAACGTGGCGAGCGCGGAGATCGCGCAGGGCAACCAGGATCTGTCGAGCCGCACCGAACTTGCGGCATCGAGCCTGCAGGAGACGGCGGCGGCGCTCGAGGAGATCGCCGGCACGGCGCGCAACTCGGCCGATGCGGCCACGCAGGTGAGCCGGCTGGCGGAATCGGCGTCGGGTGTCGCCGTGCGCGGCGGCGAGGTGGTGAGCGAGGTGGTCGCGACGATGGGCGAGATCACGAAGGCGTCGGCCGAGATCTCGAACATCATCGGCGTGATCGACGGCATCGCGTTCCAGACCAACATCCTCGCGCTGAATGCGGCCGTCGAGGCGGCGCGCGCGCACGAGCACGGGCGGGGCTTCGCGGTGGTCGCGGGCGAGGTGCGCACGCTTGCGCAACGCAGCGCGGTGGCGGCCAGGGAAATCAAGCAGTTGATCCAGTCGTCCGTCGAGAAGATCGAGGGCGGTTCGGGACTCGTGCAGACGGCCGGTGCGACGATGGACGAGATCGTCGAGGGCGTGCGCGGCATCACGAGCGTGATCGCGGAAATGACGGTCGCGGCGAACGAGCAGAGCACCGGGCTCGCGCAGGTGAACCAGGCCGTGTCGCAGCTCGATCACTCGACGCAGCAGAATGCGGCGCTCGTCGAGGAATCGGCTGCCGCCGCGGCGCTGTTGCGCGAGCAGGCGGCGCAGCTCGCGCAGACGGTCGGCGAATTCAAGCTCGCGGGTTCGCACCGGGCCGAGACGGCATCGGTGTGATCCGGCTGCGAGCGCCGAAGGCTGCAGGAAGGGGGAAAGGGCAAGAAAGGGCCGCGTCGCACCCTCCGCGCATCACACGTACAGGTAACGCACCAGGTGGAAGAACACCGGCGCGGCAAAACAGATCGAGTCGACGCGATCGAGCATCCCGCCGTGGCCCGCGATCATCGAGCCCCAGTCCTTCGTGCCGAGCGAGCGCTTGACGGCCGACAGCACGAGCCCGCCGACGAAACCCGCGATCACGATCGCGAGCGAGATCCCGAACGCCGCGCCGAAGCTGAACGGCGTCACGCGATACAGCGACGCGCCGCACAGCGTCGCGAGCAGGCCGCCGCCGACGAAGCCTTCGACCGTCTTCGACGGCGACAGCTGCGGCGCGATCTTGCGGCGCCCGAACAGCTTGCCGACGACATACTGCAGCACGTCGCTGATCTGCACCACGACCAGGAAGAAGAACAGCAGCAGCGCGTTCTGCCCCGCGTAGCGCGGAATGTCGAGGATCAGCACGGCCGGCGCGTGGCTCAGCCCGTACACGCACACCATCAACGCCCAGTTGATCTTCGCGTTGCGGCTCAGGAATTCGCGCGTGTCCTGCGTGAGCGCCGACACGAGCGACATCGCGAAGAACAGGTGCACGGGCACGAAGATCGAATACATCCCGTACCAGTTGATCCCGAGCAGCAGGTACTGCACGGGGATCGCGACGAAGAACGCGATGAACAGCGTCGTGTGGTCGCTCGCGGTGGTCGGCGTGAGCGTGATGAATTCGCGCAGCGTCAGGTACGACAGCAGCGCGAACACGAGATACGTGACGTTGTTGCCGAGGCCGATCGCAATGGCCATGATCGCGATCATCGCCCACCACGCGCGGATGCGCTGGTTCAGGTTGACGATGGTCGAGCTCGTGCCGCCGCTGCGCGCGCCGAGGATCGCACCGATCACGGTGGCGACGACGAGCACGCCCGTGACGCCCGCGACCAGTTCCCAGAAAAGAGTTCGCATGGGGATATCCGGAAAAAGGGAGAGGAGGGCGCCGCGTTCAGCCCGCGGGCCGCTGCGGCGCGAGCGCGACGATCGCGTCGCGCATGCGGGCGAGGAACGTCGGCTTGTCTTCCTGGTCGCCGAGCGCATCGTTCGCGCCGAAGTGCACCTTGCAGATCAGCGGCACGGGCCAGATCGCCCCCTTCGGCATGATGCGCTGCAGGTTCTCGAGGTAGACGGGCGCGAGCGCGACGTTCGGGAACTCGGTCGCGAGATGGAACAGCCCGCTCTTGAACGGCTGCGGCAGCACGTCGGCGCCGCGCGTGCCTTCCGGGAAGATGATGATCGAGTGCCCTTGCCGCAGCGCGTCGCGCACCGGTTCGAGCGGGTCGCCGCCGGATTCGCGGTGACGGTCGATCAGCACCACGTTCAGCAGCTTCTGCGCGATGTGGCGCTTCATGTCGCTGCTGTCCCAGTAGTCGCGCGCGGCGACCGGCCGCACGACCGCGCGCACGTCGCGCGGCAGCGCGGCGAGGATCGCGAGCGTGTCGATGTGGCTCGTGTGGTTCGAGAAATAGATCTTCTGCGTCGGGGACGGCGGCGCCTGATGCCAGACCGGATACGCGCCGGCGACGAGCCGCACGATGGACAGCAGGAAGTCGCGCTGCCAGACGTTGACGATGTTCATCGGCGCGGTGCCTCCTGCCTGCATGCCCGGCCGCAGGTGCGGCGGACGGGATCCCGGAATGCCGGCGCGGCAGGATGCGCGCCGGACGGCCTTTGTTTAAATTTTTTCAAGTTCGTGGCTGCCTGTCGCAGGTCCGCGATAATCGGACGGTTCGCCGTCACACCACGTTGCGTAGCGGCGAATGTGCCGGTCGGCGGCGTGATGATCGGCCATTGCACGAGCGCCCGTTTGCAGTTCGAATGGATCTTCGCTGCGATCGGGCCAGCGGATTATCGCGAGTTTCCGTCAAAAACGCCAGATTGGCGCCGCGCGGGCGGGCCGGGCGCATGCTTGACGCAGCGGTGCTGCTCGGCGACGATGGGGGCCGTCCATTGAAGGCCGACGAAGGCCGTTTCGCCGCCCGGGGCATGGCGGCGGGAAACGTGTCCGACCGTGCCGCGCGAAAAATACGAATACGAAACGATGAGCCTCTACGCACTCAAACCCAAATTCCAGGACCGTCTGTGCCCGTTCGCGAATTCGCTCGCCGAACGCGGCGTCACCGCCAACCAGGTCACGCTGTTCGCGGCCGGCGGCTCGATCGTCGTCGGTGCGCTCGCCGGGCTCGGCGTATTCGCCCGCGTGCTGTTCCTGCTGATTCCGCTGTGGCTGTTCGCGCGGATGGCGCTCAACGCGATCGACGGCATGCTCGCGCGCGAACACGGGCAGAAGAGCACGCTCGGCGCGTACCTGAACGAGCTGGGCGACGTCGTGTCCGACGTCGCGCTCGTGCTGCCGTTCCTCGCCATTTCCGCGTTCGCTCCGGCGGACGTCTGGCTGTTCGCGCTGACGGCGGTGATCGTCGAATGCGCGGGGCTGATCGGGCCGCTCGTCGGCGCCACGCGCCGCTACGATGGCCCGTTCGGCAAGAGCGACCGCGCGCTGGCCCTCGGCGCATTCGCGCTATGGATCGGCTTCGGCCTGCCGGTCGGCAGCATCGCCGCGTGGCTGTGGCGCCTGCTGATCGTGCTGTCGATCGTGACGGTGGTGCGGCGCGTGCAGGCCGGCATCGCCGAAAAGGGCGGTTGACCTACGAGGCGCCGGAGGGCGGCGCCACATGATTCGAATAACGAAACGAGAGAGATCACATGAGCGCACGCACGGCCCGCGAGGCCGACTTCATCACGCACGACGGCGAAACGCTGTTCTATCGTCACTGGCCCGCGACGGGCCCGCGCTGCCGCGGCGCAATCGTGCTGCTGCATCGCGGCCACGAGCATTCGGCGCGCGTCGCGCATCTCGTCGACGAGCTCGACCTGCCGGATTTCGCGTTTTTCGCATGGGACGCGCGCGGCCACGGCCGTTCGCCCGGCGCGCGCGGCTACAGCCCGAGCGCGGCCGCATCGGTGCGCGACCTGCAGACCTTCGTCGAGCATATCCGCGACACGCACGGCATCGCGATCGAGGACATGGCCGTGGTCGGGCAGAGCGTCGGCGCGGTGCTCGCCGCGACCTGGGCGCACGACTACGCGCCGCCGATCCGCTGCCTCGTCGTCGCGTCGCCGGCGTTCCACATCAAGCTCTACGTGCCGTTCGCGCGGCCGGGCCTGCGGCTGATGCACAAGCTGCGCGGGTTGTTCTACGTGAACAGCTACGTGAAGCCGAAATTCCTCACGCACGATCCCGAGCGGATCGCGAGCTACGCGTCCGATCCGCTGATCACGCGGCCGATCGCGGTCAACATGCTGCTCGACCTGCACGACACCGCGCGGCGGATCGTCGCCGACGCGGCCGCGATCACCGTGCCGACGCAACTGCTGATCTCGGGCGCCGACTGGGTCGTGCATCGCGGCCCGCAGGATCGCTTCTTCGAACGGCTCGGCTCGGCGCGCAAGGAGCGCATCGTGCTGCCGGGCTTCTATCACGACACGCTCGGCGAGCGCGACCGCGCCCAGGCGCTCGCGCCGCTGCGCGCGTTCGTGCTGCGCGAGTTCGATGCACCGAGCCCGCGCGTGTCGCTCGCCGATGCCGACCGGCGCGGCGCGTTCCACGACGAATACGCGGCGCTCGGCCGGCCGCCCGCGAACGTGTTCGCGCGTGCGTACTGGGCGCTCACGCGCGCCAGCCTGAAAGCGGGCGGCGCGCTGTCGGACGGCATCGCGCTCGGGCTGCGGCTCGGTTTCGATTCGGGCTCGACGCTCGATTATGTGTACCGCAACCGCGCGCAAGGGCGGCTCGGCGTCGGCGCGCTGGTCGATCGCACGTATCTCGATTCGCCGGGCTGGGTCGGCATCCGCCAGCGCAAGGTGCATCTGCAGGAGCTGATCGGCGCGGCGATCGGCCGCTTGCGCGGCCACGGCACGCCGGTGCGGATCGTCGACATCGCGGCCGGGCACGGGCGCTACGTGCTCGACGCGATCGCGACGGCCGCCGAGCGCGACGGCGCGGCGCCCGACGACATCACGCTGCGCGACTACAGCCCGCCGAACGTCGAGGCCGGGCGCGTGCTGATCGCGCAGCGCGGGCTCGAGCCGATCGCGCGCTTCGAGCGCGGCGACGCGTTCGACGAGACGTCGCTCGCGACGCTCGAGCCGCGTCCGACGCTCGCGATCGTGTCGGGTCTCTATGAACTGTTCGGCGAGAACGCGCTGATCGAACGTTCGCTGCGCGGGCTCGCGCAGGCCGTGCCGCCGGGCGGCTATCTCGTCTATACGGGGCAGCCGTGGCATCCGCAGCTCGAATTCATCGCACGTGCGCTGAACAATCACCGCGGCGAGGCGACCTGGGTGATGCGCCGCCGCTCGCAGGCCGAGATGGACGAACTCGTCGCGCGCGCGGGCTTCCGCAAGCTCGACCAGCGGATCGACGAGATGGGCATCTTCACGGTCAGCCTCGCGCAGCGGGTCGACGCGTCATGAGCGCGTTCGGCGGCGGTGCGAGCGGCGTCGCCGAGCCGGCGGCCGGCGCGCGCGACGCGTCGTTCGCGCTGCGCTTCGGCTGGCTCGCGGCGATGGGCGCCGTGTTCTTCTCGACGTACGGCTTCGCGAACTGGCTCGCCGCGCACCGCGCGGCGGTGCCGACGTTTGCGTTCGGCTGGGAGCACGCGATCCCGTTCGTGCCGTGGACGATCGTGCCGTACTGGTCGATCGATCTTCTGTATGCGCTGTCGTTTTTCTTCTGGACGCGCCGCGACGATCTGCTCGATCACGTGAAGCGCTTGCTCACCGTGCAACTGGTGTCGGTCGCGTGCTTCATCGCGTGGCCGCTGCGCTTCGGTTTCGAGCGGCCCGAGCCGGGCGGCGCGGCCGGCGCGCTGTTCACGCTGCTGATGGGGTTCGACAAGCCGTTCAACCAGGCGCCGTCGCTGCACATCGGGTTGCTCGTCGTGCTGTGGGCCGTCTATGCGAAGCATCTGCACGGCACGGTCGCGCGCGTCGTGCTGCATCTGTGGTTCGCGGCGATCGGCGTGTCGGTGCTGACGACCTACCAGCATCACGCGATCGACGTGCCGACCGGCGCGGCCGTCGGCTGTCTCGCGCTGTTCCTGTTTCCGCTGCGCGATGCCGCGGGCCGGCTGCCGGGTGCCGATGCGTCGCCGGGCGCGGTGGGCCGCGCGCTCGCGCGTCGTTATGCGCTCGGCGCGGCGCTGGTCGCGCTCGTGGCGCTGTGGTGCGTGCCGCGTGCGCCGGGCTGGGCGCTGGCGGCGGGGTGGATCGCGCTGGCGCTCGCGTGCGTCGCGTGGCTCTACCGGCGCGGAGCGCCCGGCGCCTTTCAGAAGGATGCGCACGGGCGTTTCCCGGTCTTCATCCGCTGGCTGCTCGCGCCGACGATCGCCGGCGCGTTCGTCAATTCGCGGCTGTGGACGTTCCGGCAGCCGGCGCCCGTGCGGATCGACGAGCGCGTGTCGATCGGCCGCACGCCGACGACACGCGACATGCGGCGCCACGGCTTCACGGCGCTGGTCGACCTGACCGCCGAGATGCCGCGCTGGGCGGCGACCGATGCGTCGCTCGCATATGCGGCCGTGCCGCAGCTCGATCTTGTCGCGCCGACGGCCACGCAGCTCGCGCAGGCAGTCGCGGCGCTCGAGCGCCTGCACGGCGAAGGGCGTGACGTGCTGGTCTGCTGCGCGCTCGGCTATGGGCGCAGCGTGCTGTGT
This sequence comes from Burkholderia sp. IT-111MI5, assembly GCF_949752865.1. Taxonomy (NCBI): domain Bacteria; kingdom Pseudomonadati; phylum Pseudomonadota; class Betaproteobacteria; order Burkholderiales; family Burkholderiaceae; genus Burkholderia; species Burkholderia sp. IT-111MI5. The sequence goes on from NZ_CATKIF010000017.1 coordinate 54,049, forward strand.
GCGGCCGCGTGGCTCGCCGCGCGGCGCGGGCTCGGCGATGCGCGCGACGCGCTTGCCGCGGTGCGCGCGGTGCGGCCGCACGCGGTGTGGTCGGACGACGGCGTGGCCGTACTGCAGCACTGGATCGATCGCCGTCGCAGCGCGGGAGGCGTGTGATGCGCGATCCGTCCGCTCCATTTCGGATTGCCGCCGCGCGCGGCGCGCTCGATGCGGGCGCGTGGGCGATCGCGGCTGCGCTGGCCGCGGCCGGCGCGGGCTGGTGGATTGCATCGGGCTGGGCGCCGGCGACGATCGCGCGCGTGCTGCTGGCCGTCGTCAGTACGGGGTCGGGGATCGCGGCGCTGTGGTACGCGGTGCGCATCGAGATCGACCGCCGGCTGTTCGCCGCGTTGGCGCGCGCGGCGGCGGGCGATGCGCCGATCGACGACGGGCTCGCGGCGCTCGACCGCGCGCTCGCCGATCTCGGCTGGATCGACGCAGCGAAGGCCGGGCGCGCGCTCGACGCGCGCGTGCGCGGCGCGGTCGGGCTGTGCCGGGCCGGCGTGCTCGTCGCGGTTGTGCAGTGGGTTGTGGTCGGGCTCGCGATCGCGATGCCGCAGGTAGGCTAGCGGTTTGCTGGTACGGTTTTTTCGAGAAAATATAGCCGTGCGGGAACATTTTTCTTAATACACGGCTGTAAATAGGCAATATTTGCCACTGGTGCATCAGAGACTCCTTCGTCCGCCGAAGGGGGCACGTAGTAATTTCCGATTCAACGAACCATACTTTTGCCTTTCTATGGAATTCATATGAAAGGCATTTATAATCTTCGCTCGGCAGAAATCCCGCCTTAATAACAACCGAGGGCATGCTGCATGAGCAACACCGCACTTTATGAGGCGTTGCGTCTCGGCGACGCGCAATACAATCGACTGATCAAACTCGATACGCCGCTCGGCGTCGATTGGTTGCTGCCTCTCTACGTCAAGGGCACCGCCAGACTGGGGCGCGATTATGAGTTCGTGATCGATGTCGTTTCTGCGCGCGGCGGGCAGATCGAACTCAAAGCACTGCTCGCCAAACCAGTCACACTGTGGATTCAGCAGGTCGACGGTTCATACATGCCGATCCATGGCTATGTGCACCGATTCAGCCGTTTGGGGGCGGACGGCCCGCTTACCTATTACAAGCTCGCATTTTCATCGTGGCTTTATTTTCTGTGCCTGCGTCGCGACATGCGGGACTGGCAGGAGCAGAACGGTGAACAGATCCTGACCGACGTCTTCAACGAACACCCGCAGGCGCGTGGCGCATTCCGCTTCGACGTTCATAAGCCGCTGCCGTCGTATTCGAATCGCGTGCAATGGGAATACGACCTCAATTTTGTTCATCGCAGCATGGAAGAAGCAGGCGTGTTTCCCTACTTCGAGCAGGCGGACAATGGCCGTTCTCACATGATGGTTGTCACGGACGACGCCTACTTCGTCCCGACGCTGAGGCAATCCGTTGTCCAGTTCGGTCGTATGGAAATTGGCGGCGAATTGGACGGATTCGCGCAATGGAAGGAGCAACTTCAGATCGAGAGCGCACAGCTGACGTCACGCTCGTTCGACTACAAGCGGCCCGATCTTCCCCGGCAGGTCCAGGGGGTGACCGATGTGCATGGCAATCTGCCGACGGATGGCGAAATCTACGACTACCCCGGTGCGTACATGTGGTCGGATCGGGCTCAGGGCGAGCGTCTCGTACGGATTCGCCTCGAGGAGAGGATGTCGCGGATGAAGCGCTTTCATGGCGTTGGCGCTTTACGCTGCGCGATGCCGGGAAGGCGCTTCGAGCTTCGCGGCCATCCGGTACATGACGCGATGAGCCAACCGGATCGCGAATTCGTGTTGCTCGGTGTCGACTGGTTGATCAGCAACAATCTGCCCGGTCTGGACCGGATCGAGGCATTTCCCGACGGGCTGGCCGCGGAAATCGCAAAGGCGAAGACTGGTGCAACGGTGCATCACGCCGACGGCAGCGAGGGCTTCTTTCAGGTGCAGGTCGAAGCGCAACCGCGCAATGTGCCGTTTCGCAGTTCGTTCGATCACAAGAAGCCGGTCATGCAGCTACAGAACGCGATCGTTGCCGGGCCGGACGGCGAAGAGGTCTACACCGACTCGCTGAACCGGGTGAAGGTGTGGTTTCACTGGAATCGCCGCAACGGTCAGGACGAGCGTGCGTCATGCTGGGTACGTCCGACATTTCTCGACGCGGGTGCCAACCGCGGCGGCATTCAGCCGTTGCGCAAGGGGGATGAAGTCGTCGTCGGTTTCATGGAGGGCGACTGCGACAGGCCGGTCATTATCGCGAGGATGTACGGCGGCGCAACGCAACCGGTGTGGCACACGAACGGTCTGCTGTCGGGCTATCGGTCGCGCGAGTATGGCGGTCGCGGCTATAACCAGCTCGTGATGGACGATTCGACGCAGCAGAATCGCGTTCACCTTTATTCGAGCAGCTATCAGTCGCATCTGCATCTCGGCTACCTGATCCAGCATGCGGACAATACGCGCGGTACATTTCTCGGCAGCGGCTTCGACCTCAAGTCGGACGCTTATGGTGCCATTCGCGCGGGGCAAGGGCTGTTCGTCTCGACACATTCTGCAACGGTAAACCAGCCGCTGAACGTGACCGCGGCGTCCGAGCAACTGGCAAGCGCGGAAAGCGTGGTGGAGCTGACGTCTCAGGCGAGCGCCGCGAATCAGGCCGAAAGTCTGGAGGAAGGGCACGACGCACTGAAGCGATTTACCGATGCCACGCAATACAACGTGGCGGGAGGCGCGGGCAGCGGCGGGCGGACGGGAGGTGGCGGCACGGGCAGCGCAAACGGGTTCTCGACGCCGATCATGCTGATCGCAAGTCCCGCTGGCGTGGGCGTGTCGACGCAGGATTCGGCGCAGCTCACGGCAAACCAGCAAGTCAATATCGTGAGCGGCAGGAGTACGCACGTTGCCGCCGGCAAATCGCTGATCGCGAGTGTGATGGAAAAGATCAGCCTGTTCGCGCAGAACTCGGGGATCAAGCTGTTCGCGTCCAAGGGCAAGGTCGAGATTCAGGCGCAGAGCGACGAGATGAAACTCGCCGCGCTCAACGACGTGACGGTCACCAGTTCGAGTGGACGTGTCGTCATCTCTGCCGAAAAGGAGATCTGGATCGGCGCCGGGGGCTCGTATATCAAGATCACGCCTGACTTGATCGAGAACGGAACGAGTGGCCAGATTCTCGAAAAATGCGCATCGTGGGACAAGCCGGGTGCGTCATCGATGCGTCTGCCTTCACCGATTGCGAGCGTGCCGAAGGGGTGTGCGTGGAAGACGGCGTCGGCGTCGGCCGACAGCGCGTCGAGCGTGGTGTTGGAGTAGTCGTCATGAGTCGTCCGAACAACCGCGACGCAGAGCGTCAGGAAGGCATGGATGTGTCGAGCGAGGCAGCGGCAATCGATACGACGATGAGTGTGCTGCATGCTCATTTTGACAAGCAACCGGAGATGCGCTGTCTGCTGGTCGTCGACCCGGCCCAGCGCGATTTGCCGAACGAAGAAGGCTCTGTGTTCAGCGAGTTGACGCGCGCGGTCGTGACGATCGCGCACGACGCATATCCGGATGAACACCAACCCTACCTCGTCGAACTGGATCTGTCTTCGTCAGCGGGCGTCGCGCTTCTGAGAGAAAGTGTGCGCCTCGCATTCGAAGACAGGCGTCCTGCGTCGATGGCAAAGGGCCTCGGGCAGCGGGTCGGCGGATGGTTGGCGAGTTCTGCGTCGCCTGACAAAGTCGCCGAGCACTGGTCGAGGCAGGTGCTGCAGTATGACGAGCGAGGGCGTTTATGTGCGCTGCGTTTCTACGACACGCGTGCACTGGGCCTGATCTGGCCAGTACTGACCGAGCGACAGCAGCAGGCCTTGCTTGGGCCAGTCAAGGTCTGGCATGCGCTCGATGCCTGTGCGAAGCCGCGTGCGTATGGCAGGGATGCTGAATCGAGTCAGGCATTTTCGCTCGCGAAGGCGCAATGGCCGGGCGTGCATCGTCATGGCCTCGTCAACCGCGCAATCGCGTTGCATGCATTGGCGGCAGGCCGTCAGCCCATACCTGCGGAAGTGGCAGCGGCCGTTGCTGCCGCCGCGCGTGCGGAGCAATACGGGCTGCATGACCGTGACGATCTGGTTGCGTTCATCGGACATGCGCTTGACTGGCATCCCTGGTTCGACCGGCATCCCGAGGTTGCGAAGGCGTTGCAGCAGTGTTCGCCCGACGATTTTTATACCGCAGCGATCGGCCACCTCCAGCCTGGCGAAATCGACGAAATCCGACGCGGTGGGTGGTATGACGAGAGGGCGTCGTCTTCGATCGAGTCACGCCGGCCGATGACAGACACGAGACACGAATAACAGAAATGGCGACTACTGAACAAGAATGCGCGAATTGCCAGAAGACGGGGCTGGCGATCCTTCCCGTCCGCTATACGGTTTTGCCGAATACCGTTCCTGCAAGATTGCCGGACGGCATTGGCGGGAAGGGCGTCACTGACGTTCCGTTGACGACGCATCGTTACGGGTTGCGCACGCTCCGGGACGGGTGGCTGTACCTCTACTATGTCCAGAGTGCGAGAGGTCACAAACGATGGGAAGTATACAAGGTGACGGAAGACGGGCGCTTGTGGAAGCAGTCGCGCCCGCTGCCTGACCAACCTTCCACGCATCCTGCGTGCGCTAAACGAGCGATTGCGGTACCGATGGATGTGATCGCGATCGAGCGTCCGGAGAAATGCACGAACCGTGTCTATATCGCGTTCTCGGAACACGCGTGGATCGAGGATACGTTCAAACGGTACGAGGCAAATCCTGCCTTGCTCGAACAGCGCATGCAGTGGATCGAGCCGTCGAAATGGATCAACGGCGGCAACGATCCGCAAAAGCATGCCGTCGTCGCAACCCGAAAAAGTATCGATGACGTCGTCGAGTACATGCCGGGTCTGGATCCCAAGCTGCTTGATCCGAAGGATCAGCCGTTGACCGACAAGGCGGGCGTGTACGATCCGAAACTGATGGGGCGGGAGTCGACCCGGTATCCGTTGCATATCCGTCAGGCATCTCCGCAGTCCACGAGCGAAGCGTTGGTCAAGTTGATGAACACGATCGGCTCGACCGGCAAGGGGCAATCTCATCCGCCGATGATGCTGGCGTTGTGGGATGGTATCGGCAACGCGCACGAACTGAACGATTTTCGCAACGACGCAGGCAGCATGTTGTCCTTGTATGTCAAGGAGCAGGGCACGCAGATCGACGCGATGCTGTCGATCGATGCGGCGGAAGTGGCCGTGCGAAACGGTGCGGTTGCGTTCAAGAGCCGCATGCGGTCCGCGTTGCGGGCCGGCTGGGAAGGCATGTTGAACAATCCCGGCGCGATGGACGGGATTCCGAGTTATGCCGTCATCACGCCGGAGCAGCAGGCGGCGTCGGACAGGCGGATTCAGGAAGCGGGCGTGATCAGCCCCGAAGAAGCGAAGACGATCGGCGACGCCGAGTGGCCGAAGTACCAGGACAAACTGAATCTTCGGAAGCTCGGGGATTTCCGGCCGTGGTTCAAGTCCGTTCAGGACGCGGTCAAGGCGATTCAGGCCCGGCGTACGCCCGATGTGAAGGCGTGGCTGAAGGCGCCCACGTTCATCGCGGCGTTGCATGATTATCACGAAGAGAACGCGGACGACGGTCGGGCATTCGAGAAGGTCATCGTTCAGGCGATCAACGGGTTGCCGTCGGAAGATCGCGGCGCGGCCGTCGTCTACGATCTGGTCAACAACATGGATCCGACATTGCCGACCAGCCTCGTGTGGCGAGCGTTCGCCTACAACCAGAAGCATCCGAAGGCCGAGATCAAGGAACTGCTGGCACAGGCGATTGCGAACAAGACGACCAAGGCGGATCCGGTCAGCGACATCGCCGACAAGATCGGCAAGGTGCTGGAGCAACTGAAGAACTTCGTCGATTTTCGGGAGAAGATGACTGAGGTTCATGAGCATCAGAACCCGATATCGGTATCTGAAAAGTACTTGAAGAGTATTCAAGGCGACGGTCTCGTCATCACGATGGGCAACGCGCTGTTCAAATGGACTGGGCTGGGCGTGCTGGGGGACTGCGCGGGCACTTTCATGATTCGCGGCGCGCTGATGTTGCGCGTCGGTATCAGCAAGGCGGACACGATCGATCTCGTCAGGCAGGCGGTCAAGGTCGAGCCTGATTTGCGCCTGAAGTTGCAGCAGGGATATCGGGCATTGCGCAGCCAGGGGATTGCGGCGAAGGATGCATTCGTGAGGACGATACAGTCGCTCGCGGAACACGAGGGCGGGCAGCTCTATCGCGCGAAGTGGAATGCGGTCAAGCTGACGCAGGAAGGCAAGGCCGTCAATCTTGGCGTGCGGATCGGTGGTACCTTGGCCGTGATCGAATTGCTGAGCTTCGGTTGTGCGCTTGCGAAGGCGGACAAGAAGGGCGAGGACTACGCAATGCTGGTGGCGGGCGGGTTCTCGTCGATGTCCGCGTGTCTGCAGGCGTCGACGAAGCTGATGACAGGGCTGGCGAAGGATGCGGCGCGGACGTTGACCAATCTGAAGGCGATTACGGGGTACCTGGGTGGGACGTCTGCGTTGATTGGGGCAGTTCTGGATTTTGGGAAAATCATCGAGCAGGCACAGCAGCGAAAATACTCGACCGCAACGCTGTACACAGTGAAGTTTGGTTTAGGTGCGGCGATTGTAGTAGCTAATTTCCTTACCGCCTTAACCTCGTCTGCACCATTGATTGCTCGAATCACCGGTGGTCGTAGCGTTGTATTTTTGGGAAAGGTTGGCGCTGGGATTGCTGGCGCGACGACCCGAACTACTGCACTGGCGGCTAGTGACGCGGGTGGGTGGTTGGCGAAACAGCGAGCAGCAAATGCAGCCGGGAGGGTTGCTGTCGGGGTGGCTGCGGAAGAGGCGGGGGTCGTCATTACCGGACGCGTTGCATTGTTAGGAATTGGTCGCGCCGTATTGTTCCTCGCTGGATGGGAAGTGGCTTTGGCGATGGTGGTGCTTCAACTTATGATTGCGTATTTTTCGGATAATGAACTTCAGACGTGGTTCGAGAAGTGCTCGTTCGGGAAGAAAGCGGAAAGTCCGCCTTGGACGGTAGACAAGCAACGTGAGGAATTTGAAAAAGCCCTTTCAGCCCTTGGGCTGGAAAATGGTGAGACTTTGGAACGATGACGAATATCTCCACTCCTACAGTAGTTCTGCTTCGCGGGCATATTGGCAACCTTCGCAAGACTCGTTGCAGCCAGGATTTCTTTTTTTCCGATGCTGATCGCGCCAAGATGGGCGCGACGGCGATTGCGGCAGGCTTGGTCGGTTTGGGCGGTGTTGCAGTCGGGTTGAGTGGTATGGCAATGGACACCACCGAAGAGGCCGACTTGCTTGAGTTTGAGCTCGAGGGGAAATCGGTGAGGGCTTGGGTTTGGTGGTCGGTATTTGCGGAAGGCGATGAGGTAGAGGTTGTTGCTGAGCGTTGGGGCAACACGTGGCAGGCATTCGGTGTTCGGCGACTTTCTGACAAGATCGTTGCACTCCATCCGCATTGCAGTCGTGGTCGGAACGCACACTACCGTTCGGCGTTGAAATTATGGTGCAAAATTTCAATGACGTTGATCGCTGTGTTGTTTATATTTGGTTTTTCGTATGGTTTCTTTAAATACGGATCGGAGACGGATTGGGTGGGTCTCTCGATCGGGCTTGCAATGGGCGGATTCGCGGCGGCGGTGGTATACGGAATTATCGCCTTCCGCATCGCGAGAAAATTCATGGGATTCGTCGGACTCGCGGAGAATATTTTTACGGGGTTTGGTTGGAAGGATGTGAGAGATATCGATCTTCCTGAAATTACAAAAAATGAAAAGAAGCCTGGCGAGCCGGGTGCATTAGGTGTTTTGTATTTCCGCTACTAACCATCTATCAATGAGTATGCCGTCGCATCAGGTGCAGTTGTTTCATGGGCACATTGGTAACCTTCGGAAGTCGCGTTGCGACCGGGATTTCCTTTTTGGAGACGCTGATCGAGCCAAGATGGGCGTGACGGCTATTGCGGCTGGTTTGGCTGGTTTGGGTGGAGTTGCAGTTGGGCTGAGCGGTACGGCAATGGATACCACTGAGGAAGCCGACTTGCTTGAGTTTGAGCTCGAGGGAAAATCGGTGACGGCTTGGGTATGGTGGTCGGTGTTTACGGAAGGCGATGAGGTGGAGATTGTTGCTGAAGGATGGGGTGACGTGTGGTACGCCTTTGGTATTCGTCGAATTTCCGACAAAATTGTCGCGCTTCATCCGCATTGCAGCCGGGGGCGTTGTGCACACTATCGAGCATCGTTTAGGTGGGGCGGGATGTTTCTCGCGTTGGCACTGGTGGTGGCGTATTTCACAATTGCTTGTTTTGCCATCTTCAAAGGTGGAGCCCCGATTGATAGTTTACTTATAGGGTGTGCGCTGGGCAGTTTGGGTTCGGCTGCAATTTTTTCTCTTATTACCTACCGAATCTCACGAAAAATGATGGGCTTCGTCCATCTTGCTGAAGGGATTTTTGAAGGATTCGGTTGGAAGGACGTAAAGAACATCGATCTTCCCGCCATCACGAAGAAAGGAAAGAAACCGGGGGAGCCTGGCGAGCTGGGCATCCTGTATTTCCGTTACTGAGCGCACTCGGCTCGGGTTACCAACAAGGCATCTCATTCATGATGAACCTCATCCGTGTCGGCGACGACACCGACCATGGCGGCAAAGTCATCACCGGTTCGTCGAAGATGCGTTTCGACGGCCGTTTCGTGGCGCGCAAAGGCGACGAAGTGTCGTGTCCTCAGCATCCGGAAGTGAAGCCGAACCTGATCGTGGAGGGCGACGAATCGATGACCGACGACGGCGTCCCGATCGCGCGGCACGGTCATCGTGCGACTTGCGGATGTTGCTTGATTTCAAGCCTCGTCTGAGTGGTACGGAGCACGAAGCAGCCGTTCTCCGAAGTTGGTCGCACAAGATAGTCAGACAAGAGCGACCGTCCCCGGTCGCGGTGTGCAGCGCTGAATTTCCCGACCGGTGTTGGCCGACATGACGACGAGCTGGACGAAGTTCGTTGCCGACATATGCGTTGTGAAAAAGTGTTGCATTACGCCGACGAACGCATTCAGACTGGTTGTGGCGAACGCCTGTTCGTCAACGGTCAAGGTCACCTCCAGACCCCTTACGAAGCTCGGCATGGGTTCTCCCGACAGCCAGAGCTGCTTGACGCGATGGCCCAGATTCGTCAATCCGTCGATCAGGTTCGTATGTCTCCCGGACCGCGGGGTGAATTGACGGAGTAGGCGTTTCAATTCCACAAGCCCGGTGCGGGTCAGCTCGATCGAGTGTGGCGCGAGTTGCGCGATGAGCCGCCATACGGCGTCGCCTTGTTGCGGCAAATGTGCGACCTCGGTGGGCGTATCGAGCATCATGATGCGCGACACCATTGGGCCTTGTTCATTCACGAGATCGCCATTCTCCGCACTTGCCCGTATTCTGCGCGGGAGATCGCCGTTCGAGCAGGTCATGTTCGCCGTGATCTGCTCGATCCCGGTGTCGAGGGCAGGGCAGCCATCGAGTCCGATCAGGCCGAGCGCGGCGTTCACCTTTCCTGACGGCGTTGCTGCCGTGTCTTGGACGAGAACCCAGTAAGGGCCGGCCAGACCGCCGGCGCCGCCGTGCATGAGCGACGTGAACGGCTGAATGATATTCGTTCTGGATGCGCCGGTCGTGGCGCGGACCGTATCGACCGACCACACTGCAACCTGGGCTGCGTCGGTGTTCTGAGATTGAACCGGATACGTGTCGGTCAGCGGGTCTCGCTTGAGCGGCACGGACGTAAGCCGGAACAGATTGACGATCGGCGTGCAGAAGAGTTTCAGGTGCTCTGCAGACAGGTTTGCCAGCCGCTGCGCTTCTCGCGAATCCGGATGTACGCCGCAGATGGCGAGGTGCAGCGTCAACTGCGGACTGGGCCCTGCTGCACGCACGAGCGCGGCGAGATCGACGTCGACGAAATCGAATTTCTTCGAATACGCAAAGTATTCGCCGACCAGCCTCAAAGCCGGTGATCCGTCGTCTTCTTCGATCAGTTTCTCGGTATCGTCGTAGCCCACTGACGCAAGCGGCGGAGCGGGCAGTGCGGTCCAGCGCCGTTCGGTATCTTCGACGAAAGCCGCTGCCGTGCGCATCGTTATGGCATCCATTGCCGCGGCGACAACTTCATCGGCGCCATCGATATGGATGCGCAAGGGACTTGGGATGGACTCGATACGAAAGTCAGGCCGCGTAACGGCGAAGGTGACGGAGAGGAGGCCGGTTGTGCGCGGTGGCAATACGACGTCAGAGGGAACGGCTGTCGCCGATACGTAGCGCGCAGCCGCAACGCATATGGGGGCAAGCGTGACGTCGTACACGGTCCGGAACCTGCAGTCCTCTGCCTTGCTCGAGAGTTCGGTACCGCGGGGAATCAATGACGGCTCGGTGAGCTTGTCGAACATATCGGAAACGTCGAACCGGGCAATGGCACATGCCGGCAGCGGTCGGACATACTGGGGATGCAGCATGCCGAGGAGGGCGTCGGCAAACTCCGTGTAGTTGTCGTCGAGCCGAACGTCGATATTCGCGGCAAGAAGAGCGAATGATTGCAGCATTCGCTCGATATGCGGATCTTCGGAGCGGTCTCCGTTGATTCCGAGGCGGACTGCAATTTTGGGATAGCGCGCCGAGAAGGAGGCAATCGATCGGCGCAGTAGGGCAAGTTCTCTTTCGTAGTGCGGAAGCAGATGATCCATTGCGTGAAGTGGCGAACCGATCAAGCGTTAAAAACACGAATTCGCTGTCTGTCCGGTCGCGCTGAATGATGTCGGGCGCGTTAGCGCTGGCATCGCAATGATAACTGCAAAATTACAAAATGCTGTCGGTGTGTGTCGATCCGCTTTCCGATCAGCCGGTTTCAGAATCGGATTGGCGGCGCTGGATGCCCATGTCACGCGTCGCGCGTTCGCTGCCCCCGCGTGCGCTTCACCTCATACATCGCCTGATCCGCATGCTCGATCAGCGCGTTCATGTCGGTGCCGTCGTCGGGCAGCATCGCGATCCCGACGCTGACGCCCAGCCGCAGCGCGTGTCCCTCGAATTCGAACGGTTCGCCGACCTGCCGCGCGAGCCGCGTGCTTTGCGTGTGCGCATCGTCGCGGTTGCCGACGTTCGGCAGGATCACCGCGAATTCGTCGCCGCCGACGCGCGCGACCGTATCCGAACGCCGCACCGCACCGATCATCCGCGTGGCGATCTCGCGCAGCGCGGCGTCGCCCGCGCGATGGCCGAAACCGTCGTTGATCGGCTTCAGCCCGTCCATGTCGATGTTGAGGATGCCGAGCCGGCCGTTCGCGCGCAGCGCCGTATGCATCGACTGCCGCAGGCGGTCGTAGAACAGCGCGCGGTTCGGCAGGCCCGTGAGCGCGTCGTGCGTCGCGCGCAGGTACAGCTCGTTCGCCTCGTTGCGCGCGGCGTGGAACATCGCGGCGGCGATCAGCCCGGCCGTCAGCCGCAGCGTGCCGGCGTCGGCCGGGGAGAAGCCGTCGACGTCCGGCGACATCACCTTCAGCACGCCGACCGTCGTGTCGGCATGCGTGAGCGGCATCACGAGCATCGAGCGCAGGCCGACCCGGCGGCACGCGTCGCGATCGACGCGCGGATCGGTTTCCGAATCGACGCAGTGCAGCAACTCGCCGCGCTGCACGCACAGGCCCGACAGGCTGCCCGAGCGTCGCAGCCGCAGGCCGAGCATCCCGGCGGCCGCGCCCGACGCGGCGCGGTACACCATGTCGTCGCCTTCGGCGAATTCGACCGCCGCGGCGCTCGCGCCGGTGAGCAGCGGCACCTGCTCGGCCACATAGGCCATCACGCTGCCGAGGTCGAGACCGAGTTTCGCGATCTCGGTTTGCGCCGCGATGATGCGCAGCAGCGTGTCGGGGGACGGGGTGGCTGTGTCGACGATTTGATCCAAGTCGTTTTTCCGCGAAGAAAGATCATCGGGTAGTACGGGAGTGCGGTAGCATACGCGCCGCCCCGCGGCAGCGTCTTGCGGGCGGTCTGCAACGGACCGCCGCCAGCATGCCGGCCCGGCCGGCCGCGTCGGCAGTATGCCGTTCGGTCCCGCCGGCAGCAATGGCGAAAATTTTGCCATTCACTCCTTTTGCACAGCATTTCCGACCGGATTGAGGTTTTTTTCGCTTCACTGTCGCGAATCGGGGTAAGTTTTGTCCTATTTTTGAGATAGTGTGACGAATGAGCGCGTGCCGGTGCCAGGCGCGCGCGCAAACACGACGACAGCCGATTAAAGAATGTGCCGCTTCGTTTCGATAAATGAATCGGGCCAGTTAATTGATATGAGGGGAAGCAGTGGGGATGTTCACTCACGGGCATAGCTGCTTTGCGCGCATCGGTTTCGGTGCGACGGACGACCGGATGACCCTGACGAAACGGAGCGGCGCATGAAGCCGGCCGCGTCGCTGCTGCTCCTGTCGATCGCCATGGCCGGCGCTTTTCACGCGGCCGTGCTGTCGGCCGCTCCGATGCCGGCGGCCGTTGCGGCGTCCGCCGCCGGTGCGGGTAATGCGCCGGCGCCGGCGCCGGTGCTCGCGGCCGCGCCGGCGGCGGCCAGCGCGCCGTCCGCCGGGCTGCCGGCGACGACCGTGCGCTTGCCGTTCGCGTCGCTCGGCGCGTTCGAACCGCTGCGCCTGCGCGGCGCCGACGACGCGCGCACGATCCACGCGGGCGTGCGGCTCGACCGCGTGGTCACGGGCGCGCGGCTGCGCCTGACCTACGCGTATTCGCCGTCGCTCGTGTTCCCGATGTCGCACCTGAAGGTGTCGGTGAACGGCGAGGTCATCGCGACCGTCCCGTTCGACGCCGCGCGCGCGGGCCGCGCGGTCACGCAGGAGATCCCGATCGATCCGCGCTATTTCTCGGATTTCAACCAGATCGGCCTGCGCCTGATCGCGCACTACACGCTCGACCATTGCGAGGATCCGTCGAACTCGGCGCTGTGGGCCGACGTGAGCCCGACGAGCGAACTGATCCTCGACGAATCGCCGGTCCGCCTGCCGAACGATCTCGCGCTGCTGCCCGCGCCGTTCTTCGACCGGCGCGACAACGGCCGCGTGCGGCTGCCGTTCGTGCTGCCGGGGTCGCCCGATTCGGCGACGCTGCGCAGCGCGGGCGTGCTCGCGTCGTGGTTCGGCGCGCTGGCCGACTACCGGCATGCGCGCTTCCCGGTGTCGTCCGCGCTGCCGGCCGACGACCAGGCGGTGGTGGTCGGCACGGCCGCGACGCTGCCGGCCGGCCTCGCGCTGCCGTCGGTCAACGGTCCGCTGCTCGCGGTTGCCGACAACCCGGCCGCGCCGGGGCGCAAGCTGCTCGTCGTCACGGGCCGCACGGCGGCCGAGGTCGACGACGCGGTCGCGACGCTCGTGCTCGGCCGCGCGGCGCTGTCAGGGCCGGCGGCGACGGTCGCGCACGTCGATCTCGGCGCGCCGCGCAAGCCGTACGACGCGCCGCGCTGGCTGCCGGTGAACCGGCCGATCGCGTTCCGCGAACTCGTGTCCGATCTGCGCGAACTTGAAGCGCGCGGCACGACGCCCGACGCGATTCGCCTGAACCTGCGCGTGCCGGCCGATCTCCATTCATGGAACGGCTCGGGCGTGCCGATCACGCTGCGCTACCGCTACACGGCGCCGACCGTGCAGGACAACTCGACGCTCGCCGTCGAGATCAACGACCAGCTCGTGAAGTCGTACCGGCTCGGGCCCGCCCACGCCGAGGACGCGCGCGGCCGCATGCAGCTGCCGCTGCTGTCGGTGCCGGAAGGGCGCGTGACGAGCGATGTCGACATCCCGGCGTTCCGCGTCGGCAGCGGCAACCAGCTGCAGTTCCGCTTCACGCTCGATTCGCAGAAGACGGGCCTGTGCTCGAGCACGGCCACCGAGCCGCAGCGCGCGGCGATCGATCCCGATTCGACGATCGACTTCTCGCACTTCGTCCATTACGCGCAATTGCCGAACCTCGCGTATTTCGCGAACAGCGGTTTTCCGTTCACGCGCTTCGCCGACCTGTCGCAGACGGCCGTCGTGATGCCCGACCGGCCGTCGCCGCAGGAGCTCGAGGCCTACCTGACGATGCTCGGCCACATGGGCGAGTGGACGGGTTTCCCGGCACTGCGCGTGCAGGTCGCGCGGCCCGGCGACGTCGCGGCGCTGTCGGGCAGCAAGGATCTGCTCGTGATCGACGGCTCGCCCACGTCGCCGCTGCTCGCGCACTGGCGCTCGGCGCTGCCGCTCGCGATCGGCGAGCAGGGCGGCGACGGCGCGACGCGCGTCGCGTTCACGGTCAAGGAGCGCTGGCGCAACGGCGTCGGCCTTCCCGACGGCGGCGCGCATATCGAGCAGACGGGCCCGCTCGCGGCGCTCGCCGGTTTCGAGCTGCCGGGTAGCCATGGCCGCAGCGTCGTCGCGCTGACGGCGACCGACCAGCCGCGCCTCGGCGATCTGCTGAACGTGTTCGAGAACTCGGGCCTCGTGTCGCAGTTGCAGGGCGACCTCGCGCTGGTGCGGCCGGGGCAGGTCGACAGCCTGCGCGTCGGCGAGCCTTACGTGGTCGGCTTCGTGCCGTGGTATGCGCGCGTCTGGACGCAGGCGGCGCGGCATCCGGTCGTGCTCGGCGCGGTCGGCGTCGTCGCGGGGCTGCTGCTCGCGCTCGGCGTGTTCAGCGTGCTGCAGAAAATCGCCGCGCGTCGACGGGGGATGTAACGGATGGCGCGGGTTATGGCGAAGCGACGGGTAACGCGGCCGGCGCGGCGCGTCGGCGCGGCACTCGCGCTGGCGGTTGCGATGGCGTGTGCGGCGGGCGGCATGGCCGCTCGCGCGCAGGCCGCGGGCGCCGGCGCGACCGATGCGGCCGCCGCCGGATGCGGCGCGCCGTGGCCGCGCTGGGACGCGTTCAAGCGCGATTTCATCTCGGCCGACGGCCGCGTGATCGACGTCGGCTCGGCCGATTCACGCACGGTGTCGGAGGGGCAGGCGTATGGACTTTTCTTCGCGCTGGTCGCGAACGACCGGCGCATGTTCGACACGATCCTCGCATGGACCGAGAACAACCTCGCGCAGGGCGACCTGAGCGCGCACCTGCCGGCGTGGCTGTGGGGCCGCGCGCCGGACGGCGCGTGGCGCGTGCTCGACGCGAACGCGGCGTCGGACGCCGACCTGTGGATCGCGTACGCGCTCGTCGAGGCCGGGCGGCTGTGGCACGAGCGCAGCTACACCGCGCGCGGCGCGCTGCTCGCGAAGCGCGTGCTCGACGAGGAAACCGCGACCGTGCCGGGCCTCGGCGTCACGCTGCTGCCCGGGCCGACCGGCTTCAAGCTGCCCAACGGCCAGTGGCGCGTGAACCCGAGCTATTCGCCGCCGCAGGTGATCCGCGCGCTCGGCGCGCGCCTGCCCGACGACCGGCGCTGGGCCGCGCTGGCATCCAGCACCGGGCGCGTGCTGCTCGACACGGCGCCGAAGGGTTTTTCGCCCGACTGGGCGCTGTATCGCGCGGGCACGGGCTTCGGGCCCGATCCGCAGACGCATGCGGAGAGCGCGTACAACGCGATCCGCGTGTACCTGTGGGCGGGCATGCTCGACCGCGCCGATCCGCTCGCCGCGCCGCTGCTCGCGCGTTTCGCACCGTTCGCCGACCATATCGCCGCGCATGGCGCGCCGCCGGAGAAGGTCGATACGACGACGGGCGTCGCGGGGCCGAACGACGGCAACGGCGGATTTTCCGCGGCGGCCGTGCCGTTTCTCGACGCGCGCGGCCAGCGCGCGCTCGCCGATGCGCAGGCGGCCCGCGTCGAGTCGCTCGCGCGCCAGTCGGCGCCCGGCTATTACACGAGCGTGCTGACGCTGTTCGGCCTCGGCTGGCGCGACGGACGCTACAGGTTCGGCGCGGACGGCACGCTCGACACCCGCTGGGGAGGCCCTTCGTGCGCCGCCCGCTGAAGTGCGCCGCGCCGCATGTCGCGGGGTTCGCATGGCTCGCGTCGTCGGTGTGCGCGGCCGCGCCGGGCACCGCAGCCGACGCGGCGATGCCGAAAACCGCCATGCCGGCGGCTACCGCTTCCGCCGATGCGCAGCGCCAGCTCGATACCGCGCGGATGTGGGGCGTCAAGCATCGCGACGACCTCGCGAACGATGCGCTGCGCAAGGGGTTGCTGATCGCGCCGGGCAATCCCGAACTGCTTGCCGAACAGGTCCGCGTGCTGCTGCGGCTCGGCGATGCGAAGGGCGCGCAGGCCGCGCTCGCGCGCCTGCAGGCGCAGTCGCCGAATGCGCCCGCGACGCGGCGGGTGGCCGACGAATATCGCGTCGCGACGAGCGGGCGCGGCGAGATGGCGCAGATCCGCCTGCTCGCCCGCAGCGGCCGCGCCGACGAGGCAGCCCGGCGGATCGTCGCGCTGTTTCCGAACGGTGCGCCGTCGGGTGCGCTCGGCGCCGAGTATTACCAGATCGTGTCGAATGCGCCGGGCGGTCGCGAGCCGGCGATCGCCGCGCTGCGCCGCGCGGCCGCGGCCGATCCGCAGGACACGAGCGCGTCGATGGCGCTCGCGCGGCTGCTGAACCAGCGTGCCGACACGCGCGCGGAGGCGAACCGGATCGCATGGTCGCTCGCGAAGCGGGACGACGCCGACCATACGGAGGCGATGGCGCTGTGGCGGCGCGTGCTGCAATCGGCTGGCAGCGATCCGGCGTATCTCGACGCGCTGCATGCGTATCTCGCACTCGTGCCGGACGACACCGAATTCCGCGACCGCGCTGCCGAACTGGACAGCCGGCGCGATGCGCAGCGCCGGCTCGAACGCGATCCCGGCTATATCGCGCAGCAGCGCGGCCTGCAGGCGCTCGCGCGCGGCGACCTTGCGGCCGCCGATCCGCTGCTTGCCCGCGCCGCACGTGCGCGCGCGGACGACGCCGATGCGGTCGGCGGGCTCGGCCTGCTGCGCCTGCGCGAAGGGCGGCACGACGACGCGCGCGCGCTGTTCGCGCGGGCCGCGACGCTCGCGACCGACCAGCGCGGCAAATGGCAGAGCCTGGCGCGCACCGCGCAGTTCTGGGGCCTGCTCGCGCAAGGCCGTGCGGCCGCCGCCGCGGGACGGCCGCAGGATGCCGAGCGCGCGGCGCGTGCCGCGCTCGCGATGCAGCCGGACAGCCCGGACGCGAAGCTGCAGCTCGCCGATGCGTTGCTCGCGCAGCGCGACTGGGCGCGCGCGGAGCCGTTGCTGCGCGAATTGCTGGCCGCGCGTTCGCCGAATCCGTCGGCCGTGCGCGGCGCGGCGATGCTGTATGAAAACACCGGCCGCGCGGACCGGATCGGCCCGCTGCTCGACGCGCTGCAAGGGCGCGTGACGGGCCGCGACGATCGCCGTGCGCTCGACGGCCTGCGCGCCGACCTGCTCGCGAACCAGGCGCGCGCGCTCGCGGACAAGGGCGAACGCGGGTCCGCCGCGCAACGCTACGAGGCGGCCGTGCGTGCGGCGCCCGACGCGCCGTGGACGCGTTTCGCGCTCGCGCGCCTGTATCGCGACATGGGGCTGCCGCAGCTCGGCCGCACGGTGATGGACGAAGGGCTCGCGCAAAGCGATACGCCCGAGATGCGCTATGCAACGGCGCTGTACCGCAATTCGCTCGACGACATCGCGGGCGCACAGGCCGCGCTCGCGCCCGTCGACGATGCGCACCGTTCGGACGGGATGCGCGCGCTCGCGCGCAAGCTCGACGCGGAAAGCACGCTGGCCGACGCGCGCGGCGCGCTCGGGCGCGGCGATCGTGCGGCATTCGCGGCATCGCTCGCGCATGCGCAGGCAAGCGCGCCGGACGATCCCGACATGCTCGCCGCGATCGGCGCGCAGTGGATCGGCGCGGGCGAACCCGAGCGCGGCCTCGCACCGTTGCGCGACTGGATCGCCGCGCACCCGCGCGAAGCCGATGCGGACGTGCGGCTGCGCTACGGCGACCTGCTCGGCAGCGCGGGGCGCGACGACGCACTCGCCGCGTGGCTCGATGCGCTGCGCCGCGAACCGTCGCTGACGCCCGCGCAGACGGCGAGGCTCGAGGACCAGTCGCTGCGGCTCGTGCTGCGGCAGACGGACGATGCGATCGCGCGGCAGGACTACGCGCAGGCGCGTGCGCTGCTCGATCGCGCGAGCCCGGCCGGCCGCGCGGACAAGCGCCATGCGCTCGAACTGGCCGATCTCGAACGCGCGCAGGGCCATTACGGCGCGGCGCGCGACGCACTTGCGCCGGTCGTCGCGCGCACGCCGGACGATGCCGATACGCAGCTCGCGCTCGCGCGCATCGACGAGGACAGCGGCAACCGCGCGGCCGCGCTCGCGCGGGTGCAGGCCGTGCTCGCACGCACGCCGGACGACGACGTCGACACGCAACTGTCGGCCGTGCGCCGCCTGAACGCGCTGCGCCGTCCGGACGAAGCCGCGCAGGTGACCGGCCGGCTGCAGGCCGCGTATCCGGCGCGTGCGGACGTGACGGTTGCGGCCGGACGCGTGGCCGAGGCACAGGGCCGCTATGACGACGCGGCGTCGCTGTACCGGCTGTCGCGGTCGCAGGAACGCACGGCGGGTGTGAGCCCGGGCCGCGACGGCCTGACGCCCGCGCAGGCCGCGTTCGCGGATCTCGAACAGCGGCGCAACCCCGAGATCGAGACCGGCTGGATGCCCGCGTACAAGTCGGGCGACGAAGGCATCTCGTCGTATCGCGCGCAGCAAGTGCCGATCTACCTGCAGATGCCGATCCGCTACGACGGGCATGTGTTCGCGCAGATCGACACCGTGCATCTGGATCCGGGCACGCTCGATACGAGCGACCCGAACGCGTATTCGCTGAAGACGTTCGGGACCTACGCGGCGCTCAGGGCATCGAGCGGGCTGCCGCCTCCGTTCCAGTCGAATCAGCCGGCCGCCGCGCTGATCGCGAATCCGCCGGGCTCGCTGCACCAGTCGACGACGGGTGTCGCGCTCGGCGCCGGCTATCGCACCGATGCATGGCGCTTCGATCTCGGCACGTCGCCGCTCGGTTTCCCCGTGCATTACCTCGTCGGCGGGGTGCGCTACCGCTTCGACGCGGGCCCGGCGAGCTTCAGCGTGAATGCGTCGCGGCGGCCGGAAACGAGCAGCGTGCTGTCGTACGCGGGGATGCGCGACCCGTGGACGGGCGCGGTCTGGGGCGGCGTGCGCCGCGACGGCGTGAACCTGCGCGCATCGGTCGACGTCGGCCGCACGAACCTGTTCGCGGAACTCGGCGCGGGCGTGCTGTCCGGCCGCAACGTCGAACGCAACGCGGAAGTCACGCTGCGCACCGGGTTCACGGTGCCCGTGTACGAGCGCGCG
The DNA here is from genome assembly GCF_949752865.1 of Burkholderia sp. IT-111MI5. Classification (NCBI taxonomy): domain Bacteria; kingdom Pseudomonadati; phylum Pseudomonadota; class Betaproteobacteria; order Burkholderiales; family Burkholderiaceae; genus Burkholderia; species Burkholderia sp. IT-111MI5. Next base: position 73,592 of record NZ_CATKIF010000017.1, read on the forward strand.
ACGATGAAGGTCAGCACCGGGCTCGTCGGCAATGCGTGGCACTACGCGCAGAACCTGCGCTACTACACGTACGGGCAGGGCGGTTACTACAGCCCGCAGCGCTACCTGTCGCTCGGCGTGCCGATCGAATGGGCGGGGCGGCGCGACGCGCTGTCGTGGGACCTGACCGTCACGGGCGGAATCTCGAACAGCTACGAGAAGGATTCGCTGTTTTACCCGACGTTCTCGGACCAGCGGGCCGCGCAGGTGGCGGCCGGGTTCGTGTACGCGGGCAGCTCGACACGCGGCGTGTCGTTCTCGTACGGTGTGAACGGCATCGTCGAGTACCGCGTGAACCCGCACCTGAGCGTCGGCGCGCAACTGCATGTCGACCGGTCGCACGACTACGCGCCGAGTTCGGCGCTCGTGTACCTGCGTTATGCATTCGATGCGCGCGCGCAGCCCGGCTGGCTCGTCACGCCGACGCCGGTGCGGCTTTATTCGGATTACTAGGGGAACGTCGTGAATACGGAAATCGATGCCACCCGTCCCGCGCTCGGTGCCGCCGGCCTGCTGGGCCGCCTGCGTGCGCTGCTGCGCATGGGGCCGGCCGGCGGCCGCGTCGGCACGCTGAGCCGGCTCGCGATCGACGGCTTGCCCGACGCATGGACGCAACTGGAAGCGGGCGGCCTGTACGCGATCTACGCGGCCGGCGGCACGCCGGCGTGCGATGCGCTCGTGTGGGAGAGTGCGCGGCAGGCGCGCACGCGCGACGTCACGGTCGTGCTCGCACGCGACGCGGCGCGCGTCGTCGAGCAAATGGAGGCGCGCGGCTTTGCGGGCGGCGCGCAGCCGGCCGGCTGGCCGCGCAACCTGAGCGTGCTGGCGATGCCGGCGGCGGCCGAGCCGGCCGATGGAGAAGGCACCGGCGCCGCACCGCGCCGCGCGGCGCCGGGCCCGTTCGCGCGGTTGACCGGCGGCTTGCGCGCGATGAAGCGCTACGGTTTTCGCGCGCGTTCGCTGTATTTCGTCGAAGGCGCGCAGCGCTGGTTCAGCTGGGACGATCCGGTCGCGCTCGCCGACGAAGCGCACGCGCTCGCCGACTGGTGCCGCACCCACCGCATCGCGCTCGTGCTGCTGCTCGATCCCGAAGCGGCGCGTTCTGGCACCGACGTGAGCACCGACGATCCGCCGCTCGTGCGCGGTGCGGATCGCGCGCCGCGCAGCGGTTTCCACGGCGTCTTCTCGGGCGTCGCGCAGATGCAGCGCACGCACGGCGAACTGCTGTGGATCGTCGATTTCTGGCGCGCGGGCGACACGCTCGCGGCCGGCGAGGTGCGGCCGCTGCGCTTTGCGCCGAGCGGCCGGCTGTCGGCGAGCATCGATGCCGGCGCGACCGAGCCGGCGCGCCGGATGAAGCTCGCGATCGACGAAGATCGCGTCGTCGTCAGCCGCGCGGTGCTCGACGGCGTGAACCGCGCGCCCGGCGACTGGGAAATCGTCGACGACAACGCGGCCGTCGTCGCGGCCTGCGCGAAGGCCCAGGCCGCGACCGCGGTGCTCGCGTTCCGCTCGCATGCGCAGCTCGAAGCGTTGTGCGCGGACGTGCACGCGCTGCGTCGGCAGTGCGGCGGCGCGCTGAAGATCGCGGTCGTCGAGCGTGGCGGCGAGGTGCTGCGCCAGCAGTTCGAGATGCTGCTGCTGAGCGTCGGCGCGAACCGCGTCGTCGCGCGCGACCTGCCGGTGTCGCGGATGCAGGCCGCCGTGCACGCGCTGCGCGGCCAGCTCTATGCGCGGCCCGTCGCGGCGGACTATCGCGCGGCGCTCGCGGCCGCGCTCGGCGATTCGGTGCTCGGCTATCTGCCGGTCGGCGCGTTCTGCCTGCGGATTCGCGCGGTGCTCGATCGCGGCGCCGTGCTCGCGCTGCCGCACACGCTCGCGAAGATCGCGCTGCTGCCGGGCGTGTCGCACGTCGACGCGCTGCGGCACTGCCGGCCGCGCCGCGCGGGCGACGTCGTGACGGCCGATCCCGGGCACCTGTACATGTTCCTGTTCGCGTGCGAGCCGGTCGATGCCGACGACGCGCTCGCGCGGATCTTCGACGTGCCGGTCGACACGCTGTCCGACCGCGTCGTGTGCCTCGGGCGGGGCAGCATCGACACGGAGCTCGATGCGCTGAAGGCCGAGAACCGGCGCGCGCCGATCGCCGACTACAGCGACCTGTTCGCGGTCAAGCAGCCGGCCGGTGCTGCGCGCACATCGGCTGCGCGCGCCGATTTCGGCGCGGCGTCACCTGACGCGACCGAGGTGAGCGATGCGATCGATGCAATCGATGCAATCGATGCAATCGTCTCGCTCGAGGCGATCGATGCGATGCCGGCGCTCGCGCACCTTGCCGCCGACGCACCGGCCCCGCTTCCCGCCATTCCCGCCGCGCCTGCGCGCAGTGCCATTCGCAGCGCGATGCCGCTGCGCAAGCCGGAGAGCGCATGATCGCCGAACTCGTCATCGGATTCATCGTCGGTATCGTGATCGCGGTGCCCGTCTGGATCGTTGCGCAGCACCTCGGCATCGGCCGCAGTTTTCAGGCGCCGCGCGGGATCGACCGGCGCGACGCGGTGCCGTGCGAACTCGTGCCGGTCGCGCTGCGCGGCCGGTTGCTGCCCGATGCCGAACCCGGCGCCGAGCACGACGGCGAGGCGACGCGATGAAGACGATCGCCATTACATCGACGACGGGCGGCGCGGGCCGCACGACGCTCGCGGCCGCGCTCGCGGTGCTGCTCGCGCGCCGCGGCCGGCAGGTCGTCGCCGTCGAGCTCGATGCGCAGAACCTGATGGGCGCGACGCTCGGCCTCGACTCGCTGGCCGAGCACGGCATCGCGCAGAGCGTGCTCGGCGGCGCCGAGCCGTGGCACGCGCATACGTGGCGCAATGCCGACGGCGTGCTGTTCGTGCCGTACGGGCAGGTCGACGCGGCCGGCGCGGCCGCGTGCGATGCGCGGCTCGCGGCCGACCCGGCATGGCTGTCGCGCGCGCTCGACGAGATCGCGCTGCCGGCCGACGGCGTCGTGCTGGTCGACACCGCGCGTTATCCGTCGCCGCAGGCCGAGCAGGCGATTCGCCGCGCGGACCTGACGCTCGTCGTCGTGCCGCCCGAACCGACCGCCTGCGCGACGGTGGCCGCGCGGCTCGGTGCGCTGCGTGCCGGCGGCGGCGAACTGCAGATCGTCGTGAACCGGCTGAATCCGGCACGCGACATGCAGCGCGACGCGATCGCGATGCTGCGCGCGGTCGCCGGGCCGGCATCGATGCTCGAACAGCGGATCCACGTCGACGCGGCCGTGCCCGAAGCGCTCGCGCGCGGCAGCTGGATCTTCGACGACGCGCCGTATTCGCAGGCGGCGCACGACCTGAACGGCATCGCGAACTGGGTCGATGCGTGGCTGGCGGCGGCAGTCGCCGGTCGCACCGGAGCGGCGCGATGAAGGCCGCCTTCGCGCCGCGGCTGCGCGCGTTCGGCCGCCGCGCGACCGACTGGTTCGCGCGCGGCATCGGATTGCCGGCGGAGCGCACGCTGCTCGACTGGGTCGTGCGGCTGTTCTTCCACGCGCCGCCGCCGGGCCGGCCCGATCCCGTTCGCCGCCGGGCGCGCGCCGCGTTCCTGCGGCTCGCGCACGAGTGGGGCGTGCTGCAGCCGCTCAGTCCGCGCGAATGGCTGTGGCGCTCGATCGTGCGCGCGCCGCGCGCGGCCGACGGCCGGCCCGCGCGCGATCCGCTCGCGTGGTTCGACACCTTCGTCGTGCCGGTCTATGTGGCCGGGCGCGCGGTCGGCCGTCGCATCGACGCGATGCTCGAACGCCTGCCGTGGGCGCGCTGGGGCGGCTGGCTCGATGCGCGCGCGAACGGCGTCGGCCGGCGCCGCTGGCTCGCGCCGCTGCTGCTCGTGGCCGGCGCGCTGCTGTGGGCCGCGGCCGGGATGTCGCCGCTGATGCCCGGCGCGCAGTTCGCGTTCTTCGCGATCGTCGCGGTGCTGGCGCTCGCGCTGCGCCGCCTGCCGGGCCACCTGCCGACGCTCGCGCTCGCGTCGCTTGCGCTGCTCGCGGCAGTGCGCTACGTGTGGTGGCGCACGACGCAGACGCTCGACTTCCGCAGCCCGGTCGAAGCGGTCGCCGGCTACCTGCTGTACGGCGCCGAAGCCTATACGTGGATGATCCTGCTGCTCGGGTTCGTGCAGACCGCGTGGCCGCTCGACCGGCCGATCGTGCCGCTGCCCGACGACCCCGACACCTGGCCGACCGTCGACATCTACATCCCGACCTACAACGAGCCGCTGTCGGTCGTGAAGCCGACGGTATTCGCCGCGCAGAGCATCGACTGGCCGACGGCGAAGCTGCGCGTCTACCTGCTCGACGACGGCCGGCGCCCCGAGTTCGCGGCGTTCGCGGCCGAGGCCGGCATCGACTACCTGACGCGCGACGACAACCTCCACGCGAAGGCCGGCAACATCAACCGCGCGCTGCCGAAGACGCACGGCGAATACATCGCGATCTTCGACTGCGATCACGTGCCGACGCGCTCGTTCCTGCAGACGACGATGGGCGTGTTCCTGCGCGACCCGAAGTGCGCGCTCGTGCAGACGCCGCACCATTTCTTCTCGCCCGATCCGTTCGAGCGCAACCTCGGCACGTTCCGCGAGATCCCGAACGAGGGCAACCTGTTCTACGGCCTCGTGCAGTCGGGCAACGACCTGTGGAACGCGACGTTCTTCTGCGGATCGTGCGCGGTGCTCAAGCGCAGCGCGCTGGAAGAGGTCGGCGGCGTCGCGGTGGAAACCGTGACCGAGGATGCGCATACGGCGCTCAAGCTGCACCGGCGCGGCTATACGTCGGCGTACCTGCCGACCGTGCAGGCGGCAGGCCTCGCGACCGAAAGCCTCGCGGGCCACGTGAAGCAGCGCACGCGCTGGGCGCGCGGGATGGCGCAGATCTTCCGCATCGACAATCCGTTCCTCGGGCCCGGGCTCGGCTTCATCCAGCGGATCTGCTACGGCAACGCGATGCTGCACTTCTTCTACGGGATTCCGCGGCTGGTGTTCCTGACGATCCCGCTCGCGTACCTGTTCTTCCACCTGTACTTCATCAACGCATCGTCGCTCGCGCTCGCGAGTTACGTGATCCCGTATCTCGTGCTCGCGAACGTCGCGAACTCGCGGATGCAGGGGCGCTACCGCCATTCGTTCTGGGCCGAGGTCTACGAATCGGTGCTCGCGTGGTACATCGCGCTGCCGACCACCGTCGCGTTCTTCAGCCCGAAGCACGGCAAGTTCAACGTGACCGACAAGGGCGGCAAGATCGACGAAGGTTACGTCGACTGGTCGACGTCGAAACCGTATCTCGTGCTGTTCGCGCTGAATGTGCTCGCGATCGTCGCCGGCCTGTGGAGGCTGGTGGCCGACCAGGGCGACGAGGCGTCGACGATCCTGATCACGCTCGGCTGGACCGTATACAACCTCGCGATGCTCGGCGCGGCGCTGGCCGTCGCGCGCGAGACCAAGCAGGTGCGCGTCACGCACCGGATCGCGATGCGCGTGCCGGCCATGCTGCTGCTCGCCGACGGAACGACCGCCGCATGCTTCACGAGCGACTACTCGACCGGCGGCCTCGGCCTCGAAGCGGTGCCGGGGCTGCCGCTCGCCGTCGGCGACACGCTGACGGTGTGCGTGACGCGCGGCGACCGGCCATTCCCGTTCCCGGTGCGCGTGAGCCGCGTGACGCCGACCCACGTCGGCGTGAGTTTCGAAGCGCTGACGCTCGAACAGGAGCGCCAGCTCGTGCAATGCACGTTCGGCCGCGCGGATGCGTGGCTCGACTGGCACGAAGGCACGCGCGTCGACACGCCGCTCGGCGGGCTGAAGGAAGTGCTGCGCATCGGCGTGGACGGTTATGTACGGATGTGGAAGGGTGCGGCGCGCGGCCTGCAGGCCATGCTGGCGCCGAAACTCGATCGGGCGCGCGACTGACGCGCGCTCATCATGGAGTGGGTTAGATGACGTTCTGGAATCTGTATTTCATCCTGAAGTTCGCGCTGTTCGCGACCGGGCACCTGCAGCCGCTGTGGCTCGCGAACCTCGCGTTCGCGGCGGCGCTCGCGGCGAGCGCGCCGGTGCGGCGGCGTGCATGGCGCATCGTCCGGCAGCTCGTGGCGATCGCGATCGCGGTGCCGCTGCTCGCGCGCGAGATGCATGCGCCGCCGCTTGCACGTCTTGCCGAAGCCGCACGCGAAGTGAGCACGTTCCGCGTCGACTACTGGATGGAACTGCTGCCGCGCCTGCTGCCGCCCGCGCTCGTGCTGACGGTGGTCGGCGCGCTGATCGTCTATTTCATCGTCAACCGCTGGCTGCGCGTCGCGACGTTCGTGCTGGCCGTGCTGATCGTGATGCCGCTGTGGCAAGCGGGCAGCGGCCTGATGGCGCGCGTGGTCGCGCCGGCCGCGCAGCAGGCGAACGCGCAGGGCACGACGACGATGGGGCGCGCCGACCAGCCCGAGGACCACAACGCCGCGCTCGCGACGTTCCGTGCACAGGAGTCGCAGCGGCAGGTCGCGTTCGGTCATCTCGGCAACGATCCGGCCGCGCAGTTCGACGTGATCGTGCTGCACGTCTGCTCGCTGTCGTGGGACGATCTCGATGCGGCGAAGGTGCGCAATCACCCGATGCTGAGCCACTTCGACTACCTGTTCTCGAACTTCAGCACCGCTGCGAGCTACAGCGGCCCGGCGGCGATCCGCGTGCTGCGTGCGAGCTGCGGGCAGGAGGCGCACGCGGACCTGTACAAGCCCGCGCCGCAGCAGTGCCAGCTGTTCGCGCAACTCGCGGGCGCCGGTTACACGGTGCAGTCGCTGCTGAACCACGACGGCCACTTCGACAACTTCCTGCAGGTGATCCACGACAACATCGGCGCGGCCGACGCGCCGATGGTCTCGAACGCGGCCGCGCCCGTCGCGATGCACGCGTTCGACGGCTCGGCGATCAAGGACGACTATGGAACGCTCGCGAACTGGTACGCGCAGCGCGGGTCGGTGCAGGGGCCCGTCGCGCTGTACTACAACACGATCAGCCTGCACGACGGCAACCGCGTGGTCGGCAGTTCGCTGACGAGCATCGACTCGTATCCGCAGCGCGCGACGAAGCTGATGGGCGATTTCGACCGTCTCGCCGACCTGATCGCGCAATCGGGCCGCCGCGCGGTGATCGTGTTCGTGCCCGAGCACGGCGCTGCGTTGCGCGGCGACAAGAACCAGGTCGCGGGCCTGCGCGAGATCCCGACGCCGCGCATCGTGCACGGGCCGGTCGGCGTGCGGCTCGTCGGCTTTACCGGCAACCACGGCGCGACGACCGTGATCGAGCAGCCGACCAGCTTCCTGGCGCTCGCGCAGCTGCTGTCGAACCTCGTGTCGAACAGCCCGTTCAAGCCCGGCACGACGCTCGCGCAATATGCGGCGGACCTGCCGCGCACGCGGATGGTCGGCGAGAACGAGGGAACGGTAACGATGCAGACGGCCGCGGGTTACGCGGTGAAGACTCCGGACGGCGTATGGATCGACGAACAGTAATCCTTCCCGGCGACGGCGACGACGATCGCCTGTCGCAGCCGAACGACGTGCTCGGCCTCGCGCGGCATCTGCCCGCACTCGACCCTGAACGTTATGTCGACGAGCAGGCGCGCCGCGCGTTCGTCGAGTCGCTCGAGCGCTGGCCGACGCTCGCGAAACTGATGGGATTGAAGCGGTAAACGAACGACGGAACGACGGCCGGCATGCGTGCCGGCCGTCGCCTGCTTGCGAGCAAATCTGCCTATTCTGCCGGTCGCGCCCTGCGTTCCGGCTGGCGCGTCCATTCGTCTTCCTCGCCCGGCACCTTGCCGAAGGTCTGCGCGGCCCACGCTGCGCGCGCCGCGTCGATCTTCGCGAGCTCGCTCGATACAAAATTCCATTCGATGAAACGCTCGCCCGGCAGGTGTGCGCCGCCGAGCAGCATCACGCGCGCGCCGTTCGCGCTGGCGAGCGCCACGGTCGCGCCCGGTTCGAGCACGGCCATCGTCGCGGGGGCGAGCGGCGTGCCGTCGATGGTGAGGTCGCCGTCGACGAGATACACGCCGCGCTCGTCGTGCTCCGCATCGAGCGCGAGCCGGCCGCCCGCCGCGAATTCCGCATACGCATAGAGCGTCGGCGAGAACACGGCGACCGGCGACGTAAGCCCGAACGCGGTGCCCGCGATCACGCGCACGCTCGCGCCGTCGCGCGCGAACGACGGCAGCGTGTCGGCCGGATGATGGACGAATGCGGGCGCGGTGTCCTCGTGCTCGACCGGCAGCGCGACCCAGGTCTGGATCCCGTGGACCGGCTGCTCGCGCGGGCGGTCCTCGTCCGGCGAGCGCTCCGAATGCACGATGCCGCGGCCGGCCGTCATCCAGTTCACGTCGCCCGGCACGATCTTCTGCCGGAAGCCGAGGCTGTCGTGATGCATCAGCGAGCCGTCGAACAGGTAGGTGACGGTCGCGAGCCCGATGTGCGGATGCGGCAGCACGTCGATGCCGCGGCCGGCCGGCAGCACGGCCGGGCCCATCTCGTCGAAGAAGATGAACGGGCCGACGAGGCGCGCGGCGCGCGCGGGCAGCACGCGGCGCACGACGAGGTTGCCGATGTCGCTTTCGCGCGGCGTGAGCAGGGTCTTGATCGATGCGGACATGGTGGGGAGTTCGTGTTCGGTGCGGTAGGCGGTCAGGCGATCGCCGTGTCGATCGTGATCGGATGCGTGAGGATCTTGTGCACCGGGCACGCGTTCGCGATCTGCAGCAGGCGCTCGCGCTGCTCGCCGGACAGGTCGCCTTCGAGCGTGATGCGGCGCACGATCGTGCTGCCCGCGCTGCCCGATTCGTGCGCGAGCTTCACGTGTACTTCGGCGAGCGGCCAGCCCTTGCGTTGCGCATACATCTTCAGCGTGATCGCGGTGCAGGCGCCGAGGCTCGACAGCAGCAGCGCGACGGGCGTCGGCGCCGCATCGCCGCCGCCGAGCGGCGCCGGTTCGTCGGCACGCCACTGGTGGACGCCATCGCTGAAGTGGACGAGATAATCGACCGAGCCGATGCTCGCTTCGACGGACAGTTCGCTCATTGCAGTTCCATGGGGGAGAAGGGGGAGGGCCGGCGGCCTGGCCGGACGTTACGGTTCGAGCAGCCGCTGCAGCCGCAGTTCCTCGAAATCGAGCTCCGATTCGATCCGGTGCAGCACCGTGTCGTCGACCTTGCCGTCGCGATGCAGGTCGAGCAGCGCCTGGCGCGACACGCCGACGAGTTCGAGCTCGACGCGCAGCATCCGCGCGCGCATGTCGGCCGGCTCGGCGCCATGCCGATGCGCGCGTTCGTTGAACATGACGCGGTTGCGGTATTCGGCGAGCAGGCGGTCGAGCGAAGGGCGCTCGAGGTTCGACCCGCGCTGCTCCAGCGCGTCGAGTTCGGCGAGCGCCGCGCCGAACGTATGCGCGCGCACCGCGTGCTCGGACATCGTGTGCCGCGCGACGGGCCGCAGCTTCAGCACGCGGATCAGCGGCGCGAGCGTGCCGCCTTGCACGACGAGCGTCGCGATGATCAGCAGGAACGTGCTGAACAGGATCAGGTCGCGGCCGGGAAAGTTGCTCGGCAGCGCGATCGCGGCCGCGAGGCTCACGACGCCGCGCATGCCCGACCAGCCGAGCACGACGGCCTCGCGCCACGACCACCGCGCATGGCCCGCGCGCGGTGCGCGCAGGCGGTCCGGCAGCCACATCGCGACGAACACCCACACGACGCGCGCACCGATCGCGGCGGCGGTGGCGGGCAGCGCGACGCGCAGGCCGGCCATCAGCACCGCGCCTTCGTGGTTCACGCGCGCGAGGATCGCGTGCAGCGCGAGACCGATCAGGATGAACACGAGCGCATCGAGCACGAACACGATCGCTTCCCACGTCGCTTTCGCCTTGATCCGCAGGTCGGCGTCGAACACGCGATGCTGGCGCACGCCGAGCACGAGGCCGCAAGTCACCACCGACAGCACGCCCGAGCCGTCGACCGCTTCCGCGATGCCGTAGCTGCCCCACGCCATCGCGAAGGTCACGACGATGCCGAGCATCGGGTCGCGCAGGCGCGGCAGCACCCAGCACATCGCGTGGCCGCACGCGAGGCCGACCGCGATGCCGATCAGCGTGAGCGAGAAGAACAGGCCGGTGGCGCTCGCGGCCGTGATCGACACGGCGAGCGCGGCCGACACGGCCATCTGGTACAGCAGCAGGCCCGATGCATCGTTGACGAGGCTTTCGCCTTCGAGCACCGCGACGAGCCGCGCGGGCAGCGGGTAGCGCTGCAGGATCGCCTTCGCGGCCACCGCGTCGGGCGGCGACACGATCGCGCCGAGCGTGAAGCACGCGGCCCACGGCAGCGCCGGGTTCGCGGCACGCACGGCCACGGCCACCGCGACGGTCGTGAACGCTACCGCACCGAGCGCGAGCGACGCGATCGATGCGAGCTCCTGCCTGAATTCCTTCCATGCGGTGTAGAACCCGCTCGACATCAGCAGCGGCGGCAGCACGGCCGCGAGCAGCAGCGCCGGGTCCATGTCGGGCACGCGCTTGCCGGCGATCGCCACCGCGCAGCCGCCGAGCAGCAGCACGACGGCCGGCGGAATCGAGATTCGTTCGGCGAGCCACGTGAGCGCGCCCGCGCCGCAGATCAACAGCAGCAGGTAGTGGAACAGCTCGACGTTGGTCATGCGCGGCCTGCGGCGACGGCGTGCATCACGACGGCTTGCGGTCGTTCGCGGTGCCGCCCGGCAGCGCGCCGAACATGTGCTGGCTGCATTGCGCGTCGCGCCACGCGGTATTCAGCCGGTGTCCGGAAAGCATCCGGCGCGCGACGGGCAGGATCTGTTCGCCGGCCAGCATGCCGAGCAGGCCGGTGAGCGCGATGATCGGCGGCGCCGGCGAATTCACGCCGAGCGCGCCGTAGATGGCACCGGCGAGGATGCCGGCGAGCAGCGACAGGAAATACGGTTTCATGATGAGCATCTCGTGATGGCCGACGGGCGGCGCAGGGCGCGCCGTCAAGATTTCGAAAGGGTATCGGGTTTGCGTGAAGAAAAAAAGGGCGAGCCGCCCCGAACGGGCATCGATTCCGGAATCGGATCGATTCCGTTTCATGGGTGTTCGCGCCGTGCGTTTGCAGATTAAATACTGCGAGCCGGATGACGATCCCGATCCGGCGCAATTCACACGCGGCGCCTCCCGTTCCGACGGTCGAGGCAGGCCCTTCTTTTTCCGTTTACAGGACGACACACGTCATGAGCAACCCGAAG
>NZ_CATKIF010000018.1:0-55099 GCF_949752865.1 Burkholderia sp. IT-111MI5
TGTGCGCGGCCGGTCGCGGTGAAACGGCTTCGTTTCGGTCGGTCATGTTTCCTCCGTAAAGCAGTGCCGCACGCTCATACGTGCAGCAGCAGATGGCGGCGTTCCCACGAGCTGATCACGCGGAAGAACGCTTCGTATTCGGTTTCCTTCAACGCCAGGTAGGCCTTCACGAACTTGTCGCCGAGGATGCCGGCGAGCGGCTCGCACGCGGCCATCAACGAGATGCCCTCCTCGAGATTGCGCGGCAGCTGGTACGGCAGGTCGTAACCGTCCGATGCGATCGGCTCGGTCGGTGCGAGCTGCTGCGTCATGCCGAGATAACCGGCGGCGAGCGTCGCCGCGAACGCGAGGTACGGGTTGCAGTCGACGCCCGGAATCCGGTTCTCGATGCGTCGCGCCACCGGGCTCGACTGCGGGATGCGGAAGCCGACCGTGCGGTTGTCGTAGCCCCACTGCACGTTGATCGGCGCGGCCATGAAGCGCGACAGCCGGCGATACGAGTTGATGTACGGCGCGAAGATCGGCATCAGCGCCGGCGTGTATTTCTGCAGCCCCGCGAGATAGCTGTGGAACAGCGGCGACACGGCGCCGTCTTCGTCGGCGAACAGGTTGCGCCCCGTGCGCGCATCGGCAAGGCTCTGGTGGATATGCATCGCGGACCCCGGCTCGTTTTCCATCGGCTTGGCCATGAACGTCGCGTACATGTTGTGCCGCAGCGCAGCCTCGCGCACCGTGCGCTTGAACAGGAACACCTGGTCGGCCAGCGGCAGCGCGTCGCCGTGCACGAAGTTGATCTCCATCTGCGCGGCGCCGACTTCGTGGATCAGCGTCTCGATATCGAGGCCCTGCATCTCGCAGTACTCGTAGATGTCCTCGAACAGCGGATCGAACTCGTTGACGGCCTCGATCGAATACGACTGGCGGCCGGTCTCCGCGCGCCCCGTACGGCCGACCGGCGGACGCAGCGGCAGGTCGGGATCGGCGTTCATGTCGACCAGATAGAACTCGAGTTCCGGTGCGACCACGGGCTTCCAGCCCTTCGCGTCGTACAGCTCGAGCACGCGGCGCAGCACGTAGCGCGGCGAGATCTCGACCGGAGAGCCGTCGAAGTGCACGCAGTCGTGGATCACCTGCGCGGTCGGATCGACAGCCCACGGAATCAGGCAGATCGTCGACGGATCGGGCACGCACACCATGTCGGGATCGGTCACGCCGGTCAGCGAGCCGTCCTCCGGATAGTCGCCGGTGACGGTCTGCACCATCACGGCCTGCGGCAGCCGCATCGATTCGCCGGATTCGAATTTGTTGCGCGGGATGATCTTGCCGCGCGCGATGCCGGCCATGTCGGGAATGATCGCCTCGACCTCGGTGATGCGGTGTTGTCGCAGGAATTCGCTCAGTTCGGGTTGCATGATCGGCCTCTTTCAGTCGACGTCGGATGCGGCCGGCGACGGCGTCGCGCCGCCGGCCGCATGAATGCGATGCGTCATGCGCGCGCGGCACGCCGCGCCGAATGCCGCGAAGATGTCGCGCGACAGCGGCTGTTCCGCGAAACGCCATTCGGGATGCCACTGCACGCCGAGCGCGAATGCGCGCGCGCCGCGCACGCTGACGGCCTCGACCAGTCCGTCGGGCGCGCTCGCTTCGACGACGAGCCCCGCGCCGAGACGCTCGATGCCCTGGTCGTGCAGCGAATTGACCGTCGCCTCGTGCGCGCCGCGCGCGACCCGCTGCAGCAGGCCGCCCGGCGCGAGCTGCACGACGTGCGCGGGGCCGTACTGCCGTTCGAGCGGATCGGCCGCCCGCTCGCGATGGTCGTCGAAGCCGGTCGTCGCGTGCAGCCGCTGATGCAGCGTGCCGCCGTACGCGACGTTCAGCTCCTGCATGCCGCGGCAGATCGCGAGCACCGGCACGCCCGCGTCGATCGCCGCGCGGATCAGCGGCAGCGCGGTCGCATCGCGCGCGGGATCGTGCAGCGTGTCGGGCGCACTCGCAGTGCCGCCGTAATGATGCGGCTCGACGTTCGAGTAGCTGCCGGTAAACAGCAGCCCGTCGACCGCCGCGACAATCGCATCGGCCGGCTGGCGCGCGCCGAGCGCGGGCAGCACGAACACAAGCGCGCCTGCGCCGTCGACGAGCGCGGCAAGGTACTTCTCGCCCGCCGTGTGATTCGGATGCGCACCGCGCAGGATGCGGTCGGCGGTGACGGCTACGATCGGGCGCACACGCATGGGCGTTTCTCCGGTGATCGTGCGCAACTCGTTCGCGCGCGGGACGACAAGGGTCCGCGGTTGCACCGCACGCGCGCACCACGACGCGACGCATGGGCATGCGCGATCCCGCCGCGCGGACGATGCGGCAACAGGCGATGCGGCCCGGGACGAAAGCGGAAAAGGACGCTAGGGCAACAACGATGCGCTGCCGTCGCACTGCACCGCGCTGAACACTTGCGCGGTCACGAGGTTGTAGCGGCGCAGGCCGCGATGGGAAACAGCGAAGAAACGAGGCTCGCGTAAAGGGGCGGCACGCGTGCCGCGATCAGCATGCCGGATCGACCCGGCCTGAGGCGGCGCGCCCGCCGACGGACTTCGGATCCGGCGTATCGAAGGGCTGGCGGCTTTCACGATCGTACTCGACTGACTGACGGATGCAGGACACGTGTCGCGATGAAGCGCATGCGGCAATGCCGCGCGGCGACACGTCGGCAAGGTGTCTCGCAACGGATTCCGGCACGGTGCAACCATGATCGATGGCTCCGCCGCCGGTGCGCGTGCGAGACGACTTCCTGACATTCAGCTTATATCACCTAAAAATTGCGTCAAATTTTCAGGTCCCGATGACGATATCGATCAGACAAAAAAACGGCATCGATCGCCGGGATCGATGCCGTGTTGTGCATTGCGTCGGCGCGGATACTGCGCGCCGGCGGGCTGTCGCCCGCTGCTCCGCCGCGCCGCCGCGCCGCCGCAAGCGGGCGGGCCGTGCTCAGCGATACGCGAGCGCGGTTTCGACGAGCGTCTGCAGCAGCGGCACGATCCGCGCTGCACGCGCTTCGTCGTACGCGTACGGACGCGTCTCTTCCATGTAGGTGATCTGCGACAGCTCGAGCTGCACGGCTTCTACACCGGTGTCGGGCACGCCGTAGTGACGCGTGATGTAGCCGCCCTTGAAGCGCCCGTTCGCGACGGCCGTATAACCGCCATGTGCGAGCACGCGCTCGGCCAGCGCCTCCGCGAGGCCCGGTGCTGCGCTCGCGCCGCCCGACGTGCCGAAGTTGAAGTCCGGCAGGCGGCCTTCGAAGAAGCGCGGCACGTGCGAGCGGATCGAATGCGCCTCCCACACGAGCACGCGGCCGTGCTCGCGCTTCAGGCGCGCGACTTCGCCCTGCAGCGCGTCGTGATACGGACGCCAGTAGCGGTCGCGGCGACGCATGATCTCGTCGTTGCCGGGCAGCGCGTTCGCCGGATACAGCGGCGCCTTGTCGAACGTATCGACCGGCACGAGCCCCGTCGTGTCCTGCCCCGGATACAGGTTCTCGTTGTCGGGCGGACGGTTCAGGTCGACGACGTAACGCGCATGCGACGGCACGAGGATCGACGCGCCGAGGCCCGCCGCGAACCCGTACAGCCGCTCGAGATGCCAGTCGCAATCGTCGACGAAGCGCGCGTCGGGCGTCATCGTCGCGGCGATGTCGTCGGGGATGTGCGTGCCTGCGTGCGGAATCGAGATCAGCAGCGGCAGCGTGCCCTGCTTCAGCGTAATTACAGCCGGTTGTTCAGTCATGTCGCATCACCGTTAGAGTCTGCCGGCGCACGCGGGCGGCGTGCGCCGGTTGCCGCGCGTCAGCGCAGCAGTTGCGCCAGCGCGGCGCGGTAGTCTGCATACGCGACGGTTTCGTCGCGATGGCGGCGGCCGCTCACGACGCGCTCGCCGCCCGTGTAGACGTCGAGCACGGGCGTCTCGCCCTGCTCGGCGAACACGATGCCCGACAGCCAGGACGCGCTGCCGTGCTCGGCGATCGCCGGATGATCGGGATCGAGCACGAGCCAGTCGGCGCGACAGCCTTCGCGCAGCGCACCGACGCGCCGCCCGCTGGCCTGCGCGCCGCCCGCGAGCGATGCATCGAACAGGCGATCGGCGACATGCGCCTGCGTGTCGCTCGCCAGCACGTTGCGCGCGCGGTGCACGAGCCGCTGCCCGTATTCGAGCAGGCGCAGTTCCGCGCGCCAGTCGACCGATGCGTGGCTGTCCGAGCCGACGCCGATCACGCCACCCTGCGCGAGATAGTCGACAGCCGGGAACACACCGTCGCCGAGGTTTGCTTCGGTTGTCAGGCACAGGCCGGCGACCGCGCGACGCTTCGCGAGCGCTGCGGTTTCGGCCGCGTCGATGTGCGTCGCATGCACGAGGCACCAGCGTGCATCGACGTCGAAGCGATCGAGCAGCCATTGCACGGGGCGCGCCCCGTATGTGCGGACGCAGTCGTCGACTTCGGCCGTCTGCTCGGCGATATGGATATGCACGGGCGCGTCGTCGGGCA
This sequence comes from Burkholderia sp. IT-111MI5, assembly GCF_949752865.1. NCBI lineage: Bacteria > Pseudomonadati > Pseudomonadota > Betaproteobacteria > Burkholderiales > Burkholderiaceae > Burkholderia > Burkholderia sp. IT-111MI5. Next base: position 4,541 of record NZ_CATKIF010000018.1, read on the forward strand.
GCCCGTCGAGCAGTGCGCGCAGCCCGTTCTCGGACACCGCGCGCAGCGAGTGCGGTGCGACGCCGTAGCGCAGCCCGCCGTGCTCGGGCGCGGCGCGACGCATGGCGTCGAGCAGTTCGAGCAGGCCTTCGGGCGTATTGATGAAGCGGCGCTGGTCGTCGCGCGGCGGCTTGTTGCCGAAGCCCGCGAACTGGTACGACACGGGCAGCATCGTGATGCCGATGCCGGCCGAGCGCGCGGCGTCGACCACGCGCGTGCCGAGTTCCGCGATCTGCGGATAGCGCGAACCGTCCTGCGCGTGATGCACGTAGTGGAATTCGCACACCGACGTGTAGCCGCACTTGAGCATCTCGACATACAGCCAGCGCGCGACCGCCGCGAGCGCGTCGGGCGTGATCTTCAGTGCGAAACGGTACATCAGGTCGCGCCAGCTCCAGAAGCTGTCGGCGGGATTCGCGCGGTATTCGGTGAGCCCTGCCATCGCGCGCTGGAATGCGTGCGAATGCAGGTTCGGCATGCCGGGCAGCACCGGCCCGGCCGCACGCGCGACGCCTGCCGGTGCGTCGGTGTCGGGCGTCACTTCGGTCAGCGTGCCGGCTGCGTCCCAGCGCAGCAGCACGTTGCGGCGCCAGCCATCGGGCAGGTAGGCATGGTCCGCGAACAACATGGTGTCGGTCATTGCGAGTCCTCATTGACCGGAATCGACGCTCCAGCGTTCGATCCGATCCCATTCCACGGTTGGCAGGTGCCGGCGCATCGGCGCTGGCTCGTGCCCCGTTGCAGTCGACCGGACCGCACGTGCTTCAGCGCCTGGTCCGGTCCCATGCAAATCTATCCGTTCATCCGGCGAAACACGGTCGCGCCGCCGCGCACGACCTGCTCGCACAGCGGCCGGCCGATCCAGTAGGCGAGCTCCGACAGCGAACCGACCGACCACGCGGCAAAGTCGGCCTGACGCCCCACCTCGAGCGCACCGTGCCGATCCGCGCGGCCGAGCGCCGCGGCCGCATGGCGCGTGACGCCCTGCAGCACCTCGGGCACCGTCATGCGGAACAGCGTGCAGCCCATGTTCAACGTCAGCAGCAGCGATTCGAGCGGCGACGTGCCGGGGTTGTGATCGGTCGCGAGCGCGATCGGCACGCCGTGCTTGCGCAGCAGCTCGATCGGCGGCATTTGCGTTTCGCGGATGAAGTAATACGCACCGGGTAGCAGCACGGCGACCGTACCGGCCGCCTTCATCGCCTCGATGCCGGCTTCGTCGAGAAATTCGAGGTGGTCGGCGGACAGCGCGCGGTAGCGCGCGGCAAGTGCCGTGCCGCCCGCGTTCGACAGTTGCTCCGCATGCAGCTTCACCGGCAGCCCGCGCCGCGTCGCGGCCTCGAACACGCGCTCGGTCTGCGCGAGCGAAAAGCCGATGCGTTCGCAGAACACGTCGACCGCGTCGACGAGCCCCTCGTCGGCCAGCGTCGGCAGCATCCGTTCGCACACTTCGTCGATGTATGCATCCGCGCGGCCCGCATATTCGGGCGGCAGCGCATGCGCGCCGAGGAAGGTCGTGTAGACGCTGACCGGGAAGCGTTCGCCGAGCTGGCGCGCGACGCGCAGCATCTTGCGCTCGCTCGCGAGGTCGAGCCCGTAGCCCGACTTGATCTCGATCGCGGTCACGCCTTCGGCGAGCAGCGGCTGCAGGCGCGCGGCGGCCTGCACGAACAGCGTCGTCTCGTCGGCCGCGCGCGTCGCGCGCACCGTCGACACGATCCCGCCGCCCTGCCGTGCGATTTCCTCGTAGCTTACGCCCGCGAGGCGCTGCGCGAATTCGTCAGCGCGCGTGCCGCCGTATACGAGGTGCGTATGGCAGTCGACGAGGCCCGGCGTCACCCACGCGCCGTGCAGATCCTCGCGCTGCCAGTGCGCATGATCGTGCGGCAGCGCGGACAACGCGCCGAGCCAGGCGATCGTGCCGGTTTCGTCGACGGCGATCGCCGCATCGTCGATCGTCTCGTCGGGATGGCCGTGCGGACACAGCCTCAGGTGATGCCAGACAGTCGGTTTCATGCGTTCAGCCTCGTTCGCCGACGGCGAGCGAGACGGCAAGCAGCGCGCCGCCCCCGCTCACGACGACGTCAAACGCACGCCGCGGCCCATCGAGCCGCAGCGTGTCCATTTCTTCCAGTGCGTAGTGCGTGCCGTCGATTTCGACGCCGACGGCACCGGTCGCGCAAAACAGCAGCACGGTATCGGCACGCTCGATGCGATGCGCGCCTGCGCGCCATACGTCGAGCGCGCCGCGCGCGGCCGAACGGCGCGTCATCAGGTTGAAGTCGCGCGTCGCGCCGTCGTGCAGCGTCGCGTCGATCGCCGTCTCGCCCGCGAAATCCGCGCGCGCCAGCGGCGTATCGAGCACGTGGCGTGCACCGCCCGCTTCGACAAGCGTCATGCCCGCGCCGGACAGCAGCACGAGCGTGCGGTCGATCCCGTCGAAACGCGAGAACGGCCCGGCCGCGCCGACGTCCGCGACGCTCACGCGCCACGCGAATGCGTCGAGCGCGGCGCCGGGCGGGAATGCACCGATCTCGCGCGTCACGCCGCCGCCGTTCTTCCACGTCGACGCGACGAGATCCGCTGCGCGGATCATCGCGGCGGCCAGCGTCGCGTTCACCGGCGCCTGAGCGAGCGCCGTCATGCTCAGCGGCCGAGCATCGGCAGCTTCAGGCCGGCTTCGCGGGCCGTCTGCTGCGCGAGTTCGTAGCCGGCATCCGCATGGCGCATCACGCCCGTCGCCGGGTCGTTCAGCAGCACGCGGCCGAGACGCTCGTGCGCTTCAGCCGTACCGTCGGCGACGATCACGACGCCCGAGTGCTGCGAGAAGCCCATGCCGACGCCGCCGCCATGGTGCAGCGACACCCACGATGCGCCGCCTGCCGTGTTCAGCAGTGCGTTCAGCAGCGGCCAGTCGCTGACCGCGTCCGAACCGTCCTTCATCGATTCCGTCTCGCGGTTCGGGCTTGCGACCGAACCCGTGTCGAGGTGGTCGCGGCCGATCACGATCGGTGCCTTCAGTTCGCCGTTCTTCACCATCTCGTTGAACGCCTGGCCGAGGCGGTAGCGATCCTTCACGCCGACCCAGCAGATCCGTGCCGGCAGGCCCTGGAACGCGATGCGCTCGCGTGCCATGTCGAGCCAGTTGTGCAGGTGCGGATCGTCGGGGATCAGTTCCTTCACCTTCTGGTCGGTCTTGTAGATGTCCTCCGGATCGCCGGACAGCGCGACCCAGCGGAACGGGCCCTTGCCTTCGCAGAACAGCGGGCGGATGTACGCCGGCACGAAGCCCGGGAAGTCGAACGCGTTCTCGACGCCCATTTCCAGCGCCATCTGGCGGATGTTGTTGCCGTAGTCGAGCGTCGCCGCGCCACGGTCCTGCAATGCCAGCATCGCGCGCACCTGGACGGCCATCGACTGCTTCGCGACCTTCACGATGCTCTGCGGATCGACCTTCTGCGCTTCGCGCCATTGCGCGACGGTCCAGCCCTGCGGCAGGTAGCCGTTGATCGGGTCGTGCGCGCTCGTCTGGTCGGTCACGCAATCCGGCGTGATGCCGCGCTCGACGAGTTCCGCGAACACGTCGGCCGCATTGCCGAGCAGGCCGATCGACACCGGCTTGCCCGTGCGCTTCGCTTCGTCGATCATGCCGAGCGCCTCGTCGAGCGTCGTCGCCTTCTTGTCGACGTAGCGCGTCTTCAGGCGGAAGTCGATGCGCGTCTCGTCGCATTCGACCGCGATCATCGAGAAGCCGGCCATCGTCGCGGCCAGCGGCTGCGCGCCGCCCATCCCGCCCAGGCCGCCCGTCAGGATCCAGCGGCCCGACGGATCGCCGTTGAAGTGCTGGTTCGCCACCGAGAAGAACGTTTCATAGGTGCCCTGCACGATGCCCTGGCTGCCGATGTAGATCCAGCTGCCGGCCGTCATCTGGCCGTACATCATCAGGCCCTTGCGGTCGAGCTCGTGGAAGTGATCCCACGTCGCCCAGTGCGGCACGAGGTTCGAGTTCGCGAGCAGCACGCGCGGCGCATCCTTGTGCGTGCGGAACACACCGACCGGCTTGCCCGATTGAATCAGCAGCGTCTCGTTCTCTTCGAGATCCTTCAGCGACGCGAGAATCTGGTCGTAGCATTCCCAGTTGCGCGCCGCGCGGCCGATGCCGCCGTACACGACGAGCGCGTGCGGATGCTCGGCGACTTCCGGATCCAGGTTGTTCTGGATCATCCGGTAGGCCGCTTCGGCCAGCCAGGTCTTGCAGGTCTTCTCGCTGCCGCGCGGCGCGCGGATCGTGCGCGTCGGATCGAGACGGGGATCGATGTGTTTCGGATGGTTCATGACGACTGCTCCCGAAGGAAAATGAATATCAAATAGGAATCAGAAATGCCCGGTGAAGCGATAACGGCTGCCGGGATGCCACAGATTCGCCACCGAGGCGACGACGCCCTGCGACCAGGTGCGCCGATGTAAAACCAGACACGGCTCGACGTCGTCCATCCGCAGCTGCTCGCGCCGCTCCGGCGCCGGCGCCGCCGCTTCGATCCGGTACTCGACGCGCTGCAGCGGAGCCGCGCGCATCAGGTACAGGTTCGGCGTCGTGTTCGTGAAATCCTGCTCGGCGTAATCCGGCGCGACCGCCGGATTCACCCATCGTTCTTCGAGCTGCACCGGCTCGTCGTTCTCGAAGTGCAGCACCTGCGAATGAAACAGCTTCGTGCGCACGGCCACCTGCATCTCGTCGGCGAGCGCCTCGTCGGCGCGGATCGTCTCGAGGCCGAGCACGCTGGCGTGATACGCATGCCCGCGCGCGCCGACCTCCTCCGAGATGCTGCGGATCGCCACCAGCGTCGACTCGTACTTCGGCCGCGCGACGTAGGTGCCCGCGCCCTTCATGCGCGTGAGCACCTGCTCGGCCGTCAACTCGCGCAGCGCGCGGTTGACGGTCATGCGCGCAACCTTGAACTCGCGCGCCAGCTCGTTCTCGGACGGCACCTGGTCGCCCTCCTCCCACTCGCCGGCGTGGATGCGGCCCAGGATGAAATCCTTGATCTCCTGGTAGACCGGCGCGCTCATCGGCTTACTGTTCCGATGCGAACGAGAACGGGCTGATCTTCGCGAACGCGCGTTCGCCGACCAGCTGCGCGATCGCCGCGATGTCCGGCGCGAAGTAGTGGTCGAGCTCGTAGTGCGCGACCTTGCTGCGGATCGTTTCCATCGCGGGCGCCAGCTTCGGGCTCGTGTGATACGGCGCGCGCAGGTCGACGCCCTGCGCGGCGGCCAGCAGTTCGATCGCGAGGATGTGCTTCGTGTTGTCCGCGATGTCGGCGAGCTTGCGCGCGGCGAACGTCGCCATCGACACGTGGTCTTCCTGGTTCGCGGAAGTCGGCAGCGAGTCGACCGACGCCGGATGGGCGAGCGTCTTGTTTTCCGACGCCAGCGCGGCGGCCGTCACGTGCGCGATCATGAAGCCCGAGTTCACGCCGCCGTCCCGCACGAGGAACGGGGGCAGGCCCGACAGCGTCGCGTCGATCAGCAGCGCGATGCGGCGCTCGGCCAGCGCACCGATTTCCGCTGCGGCCAGCGCGAGGTTGTCGGCTGCGAACGCGACCGGCTCGGCGTGGAAGTTGCCGCCCGACAGCACTTCGCCGGTGTCCGGGAAGATCAGCGGGTTGTCCGACACGGCGTTCGCTTCGATCAGCAGCACGTCGGCCGCATGGCGCATCTGGTCCAGGCACGCGCCCATCACCTGCGGCTGGCAGCGCAGGCTGTACGGATCCTGCACCTTGTCGCAGTCGCGGTGCGACTGGTTGATCGGCGAGCCTTCGAGCAGGTCGCGGTACGACGCGGCCGCGTCGATCTGGCCTTGATGGCCGCGCAGTTCGTGGATGCGCGCGTCGAACGGCTTCACCGAGCCGGCTGCCGCGTCGACCGACAGCGCGCCCGCGACGAGCGCGGTGCGATACAGGTCTTCGATCGAGAACATGTTGTCGAGCGCCAGCGCGGTCGATGCCTGCGTGCCGTTCAGCAGCGCGAGGCCTTCCTTCGCCTGCAGCGTCAGCGGCGCGAGGCCCGCGACGCGCAGACCGTCGAGCGCGCTGGCACGCTCGCCGCGGATGAACACTTCGCCGACGCCGAGCAGCACGGCCGACATGTGCGCGAGCGGCGCGAGGTCGCCCGACGCACCGACCGAGCCCTTCACCGGGATCAGCGGCAGCACGTCCGCGTTGAACAGCTTGATCAGCGCGTCCATTACTTCGCGGCGGATGCCCGAGTGGCCGCGGCCGAGACTCGACAGCTTCAGCGCCATCAGCAGGCGCACCGACGAACGCGCCATCGGCTCGCCGACGCCGACCGCGTGCGACAGCACGAGGTTCTTCTGCAGCAGTTCGAGCTGGTCGTGCGGGATGTGCGTGCTGGCCAGGCGGCCGAAGCCCGTGTTGATGCCGTAGGCCGGCTCGCCCTTCGCAGCGATGTCGGCAACGGCCTTCGCGCCGGCGTCGATCTTCGCGAAGCTGGCCGGGTCGAGCGTCAGTTGCACGGATTCGCGTGCGATCCGGCGCAGTTGCGGGAGGGTCAGATGGCCGGGGGTCAACGTAATCATGTGAGCAATCCTGTCTAGACAAGTTCGGAATGGATTGAAGTGTAGCCAGCCAAACTTGTCTAGACAACCCGTTTTTCGCCGATTTCGACTTGGGAGTTTCCCTGATGTCCGGCGTGGCCTTGACGGGCCGCCCGAAGAACCCGGGCATTAACATATGTTGCAATTATTTTGTCTTTGGCAACATACGGATCACCATTCGCCAAGGAGCCCCGCCATGACCTTCCCACCGCGGTTCGCCGCCCTGTTCCGCCGCAGCCTGCTCGTCGCCGCGTGCACGCTCGCGTGCGGCGCATCGCTCGCCGCCGAGCCGCTGTCGGGCACGCTCGAGAAGATCCGGCAGAGCAACCTGATCTCGATCGGCCATCGCGAAACGTCGGTGCCGTTCTCCTATGTCGACGCGGGCGGCAAGGTGATCGGCTTCTCGCAGGACCTGTGCGACCGCGTGATCGCCGCGGTGAAGGCGCGCACCGGCAAGCCCGACCTGCAGGTGCGCTTCATCCCGGTCACGTCGCAGAACCGCATCCCGCTCGTGCAGAACGGCACCGTCGACCTCGAATGCGGCGTGACCACGAACCTGGCCGCGCGCCATGCGCAGGTCGCGTTCTCGACCACCTTCTTCGTCGCGACGACGCGCCTGCTGACGCGCACGACGTCGGGCATCCGCGACTTCCCCGACCTCGCCGGCAAGACGGTCGTGACGAACCAGGGCACGACGTCCGAACGCCTGCTGCGCAAGATGAACGAGGAAAAGAAGCTGAACATGCAGGTCATCAGCGCGAAGGACTACGGCGAAGGACGCCTCACGCTCGAATCGGGCCGCGCGGCCGCGTACATGATGGACGACGTGCTGCTCGCGGGCGTGCGCCAGCTCGCCGCGAAGCCGGCCGACTGGCAGATCGTCGGCACGCCGCAGTCGTCGGAAGCCTACGGGTTCATGCTGCGCAAGGACGATCCGCAGTTCAAGGCGCTCGTCGACGGCGTGCTCGTGCAACTGATGAAGCGCGGCGAGATCGACGCGCTGTACGACAAGTGGTTCATGAAGCCGGTGCCGCCGAAGGGGCTGTCGTTCGACTTCCCGATGAGCGACGTGATCAGGGCGCGCTACGCGGCGCCGAACGACACGCCGCTCGAATGAACGCCGCTCGTTGACGCCGGTTCACGCGCGCGTCCACGCGACGCATGCCGCGTAGCCGGGCGCCGCGTCGACCCACGCCGCGTCGAACGCCGCGACGCCGGCGGCGGGCGCGGCCGGCTCGACGATCGTCGTCGCCGGTGTCGCCGCATCGCGCGGCGGCACGACCGCGAACGCGCGCAGCCCGCCGCCGATGCCGGTGCCGAGCGCCTTGAGCAGCGCCTCCTTCGCGGACCAGACTCGCATGAATTCGCCGGCGCGCGCGTCGGGCGGCAGGCCGTCGAGATACGCGGCCTCGGCCGGCGCGCAGACTTCGCTCGTCAGCGCACGCCAGTCGGTCGTGCGGCTGCAGGATTCGATGTCGACGCCGACACGGCCCGCGGGCACCCACGCGAGCAGTGCATGATCGCCCGCGTGCGACACGTTGAAATCGAGCGTCGTGCCATGCGCGGGGTCCGGCGACGGCCGCCCCGCTTCGTCGACGACGATCGCGACCGCGTGCGGCGCGACACCGAGGGCCGCGCCGAGCACGTCGCGCAGCGCGGCGCGCGTCGCGGCGCTGCGCACCGCATCCTCGTGCCGCATGAAGCGTGCGGCCCGTGCACGCTCGGCATCGCTGAGCGCCGCATACGCGGGCGACGCCAGCGGCACGCGCCAGTCGAAATCGATGCGCGCGATCCGCACGCCGGCGCGGGACGCGGCGGCCGGCACGTCGAGCGCATGCATGCGCCACGCACGGGGGGTGTCGACCGGGAAAGCGGAATCGGACGGAATGGACATCGGCACGCGGCAGCCTGGGCTGTGGAATGAAACGTCCGATGTTAATCGATCGCGCCGGCGCACGAACCGGCATGTGCGCGGATTGCCGCGCCCGCATCGAACTGCTCGAGGAAGGTGCCGTGAGCCGCACGGCGCTGCCCGCGCGCTTCGCGGGGCTGTCGGCACCGATGCTCGCGATCGGTACCGAACGACGGATGCTTCACGAACGACACTCGAAGGCCGCGCGCAACAACGTGCCGCGTAGGCACCCCATTGCGCGGCCGCCCCGCTTCATCCGTTCGCGGCAACGCCCGGCACGCCGCCACCCGTCAACCGAGCACGCGACGCCGGATGCAGCGCGTGCACGCTGCCCGGCGCATCGGCCGGCAGCACGCCGTGTTGCAGCCAGTACAGCGCGACGGGCCACAGCGTGTCGGTGAAACGGCTGTGGAAAAACGCGAAATGGCCGATCGCGTCGACGCCGATGTCGGCCGGCGCAATCCGCAGGTGCGTGACGTCGCTGCCCGTGTAGTAACCGACCAGCCGCTCGATCGCGTCGATCGTGCCGAACGCGTCGTCATCGGTACCGATCGCGAGCATCGGTGCCGACAGCCCCGCGAAGCGCGCGGGCAGCGCCGCACGGCTCACGGCTCCGTCCTCGAACAGGCCGCCGACGTAGCCGTCCTCGAAACGCGGCCGCGAACGCGCCCACGACAGCGCGATGCCGCGCGGCGTGTCCTCCATCCAGCCGAGCCGCTTCGCGGGCACGTAGCCGAACACGGCCGCGAGCGCCGGCATCGCGACATGCCACTTCCACCACATGCGCCGCCGCTCGGCCGGCAGGTAATCGCGCCAGTACGCATACTGCGCGCCGACGGTCACCGCATGCCGCACGTGCACGTTCGATGCCGCGAGCCCGAGCACGCAGCCGCCGATGCTGTGCGCGACGACGTCGATCGGCTGGCCCGGAAACGCGTCGCGTGCGTATTGCAGCGCGGCCTCGCAATCGAGCTGCCCCCAGTCGAGCCAGTTCGCGCGCAGCTTCGCGAGCCGCGCCGGGCGCGACCCGCCGATGCCGCGATAGTCGTAGACGAGCACGTCGCGCCCCTGCGCGAACAGCCAGGCCGCGAAACGGAAGTAATAGTCGCAGCGCACCGACGTCGCGCAATTGACGACCGTCACGGGCCGCGCCGCACCGCCGCCGCGATGGCGCCACACATGGCCGCGCAATGCATAACCGTCGGCCGCGCGCAGCGTCACGGGCTCGGGCGGCAACGCGCCCGCCGCGCGACTGCCCGGTGCCGCTCCGTCTCCTTCGTTCGAAATCGTCATCCTGTCTCCTGTCGATCGCAGTTAGCGCTTTAGCGCTTACTGCGATCCCATGCTTCGCGGTCGACCAGAGTTAGCGCTTTAGCGCTTACTCTGGTCCCATGCTTTGCGGTCGGCCAGAGTCAGCGCTTCAGCGCCCGCTCCGGCCCCGTGCTTCACGCTCCGAGCCGGCGCGAGCCACCGCCCGCGCCCATCGGCCAGCCTCCATTGAACTTGACGCGTGCCGCGTCCTCAACCAATCTTCCTGCTCCGTTCGCATGAGTCACGCGCATGTCAACGCCTCTCATCCGTCTCCCGTCGCTCGACCTGGTCCGCGGTTTCGTCGCCGTCGGCCGCCGCATGAGCATCACGCTCGCCGCGCAGGACCTGTGCGTCACGCAGTCGGCGGTCAGCCGCCAGGTGCATGCGCTCGAAGCGCATCTCGGCGTCGTGCTGCTGCAGCGCGGCTACCGGAAGATCGCGTTCACGCCGGAAGGCGAACGGCTGTTCCGCGTCGCGGATGCGGCGCTGCACAGCCTGCAGGACACCGTCGCGTCGCTCGCCGCCTCGCGCGAACGCCAGCCCGTCACGATCACCGCGAGCATCGGCGTCACCGCGCTGTGGCTGCTGCCGCGACTCGGGCGGCTGCAGGCGCGCCTGCCGGAGATCGACCTGCGCGTCGCCGCGAACGACAAGGTACTCGATTTGCGCGCCGAGGGCATCGACCTCGGCATCCGCTATTGCCCGCGCGACCGCGCGCCGGCCGGCGCGCTGCGCCTGTTCGACGAGATCGTCGTGCCGGTCGCGCATCCCGCGCTCGCCGCGCGGCCGGTCACGAGCGCGGCCGCGATCGCCGACCACGTGCTGCTCGAATTCGACGGGCCGCCGCAACCGCAATTGCAGTGGCGCACGCACCTGCACGCGGCCGGGCTCGGCGACGCGCGCCCCAAAGGCGTGCTGCGCTTCAACCAGTACGACCAGGTGATCCAGGCCGCGATCGCGGGCCAGGGTGTCGCGCTCGGCCGGCTCGCGCTGGTCTCGCCGATGCTCGCGGACGGGCGGCTCGCGGTGCTCGGGCCGCACACGCAAGCGCTGTCGGATGCGTACGGCTACTGGCTGTTCCAGCACGATCCGGCCCCGCGCCGCGAAGTCGCCGACGTGCGCGACTGGATGCTCGCCGAAGCGGCCGAATGTGCTACCGCGATGCGCGCGCACGACATGGCGTCGACGTAAGCCGGCGCAGGCTTTCCGGATGACCGTGACCACGGCCGGCCGCCGCCACCTCGCCCGGCCGCACCCCGTCACATTCCCTACACGCATGCCAACCTGACCGAATGATCGCTTGAGCGACGCCGTACCCGATCGTCTAATCGGATCGAGCGCGGCCGTTTCGCCGCGCGCCTACATCCGGAGACACGCATGACCCCGATCGAGCAGGAAGTCCGGCGCCGCTGGCTGCCCGTGCTGGCGGGCGGCCTGATCATGGGCGCCGCGCTCGGCATCCGCCATGTGCAGGGCCTGTTCCTCGCGCCCGTATCGCTCGACCATGGCTGGTCGCGCGAAGCGTTCGGGCTCGCACTGGCGCTGCAGAACCTGATCTGGGGCGTCGCGCAGCCGTTCACGGGGATGGTCGCCGACCGCTTCGGCTCGGTGCGCGTGATCGTCGCCGGGATGCTGCTGTATGCGGCCGGGCTCGTCACGATGGCGCACGCGGCGTCGACCGGCATGTTCACGGTCGGCGCCGGGCTCGTGATCGGCATCGCACTGTCGGGCTCGGCGTTCGCGTCGATCTACGGCGCGCTGAGCCGCCTGTTTCCGCCCGACCGGCGCGGCTGGGCGCTCGGCGTTGCCGGCGCGATCGGCGGGCTCGGCCAGTTCTGCATGGTGCCCGTCGCGCAGGAACTGATCAGCGGTATCGGCTGGCGGCACGCATTCGTCGCGCTGGCGCTCGTCGCGGCGCTGCTCGCACCGCTCGCCGTGCTGCTGCGCGACCGGCCCGCGCATACGGCCGCCGCCGCCGGCCCCGACCAGTCGATCGGCGAAGCAGTGCGCGAGGCGTTCGCGCATCGCGGTTTCTGGCTGCTGAATGCGGGCTTCTTCGCGTGCGGCTTCCAGCTCGCGTTCATCGCGACGCATCTGCCCGCGTACCTGCTCGACCACGGGCTGCCGGCGCGCCACGCGAGCGTCGCGCTCGCGCTGATCGCATTGACCAACGTGGCCGGCACCTATGCATGCGGGCATCTCGGCGGGCTGCTGCGGCGCAAGTACGTGCTGTCGGTGCTGTACCTCGTGCGCGCATTCGCGATGGCCGCGTTCGTCGTCGTGCCGCTGTCGCCCGCGAGCGTCTACGTGTTCGCGGCCGTGATGGGGTTCACCTGGCTCGGCACGGTGCCGCTGACGAACGGCGTGATCTCGCAGGTGTTCGGCGTGCGCTACATCGCGACGTTGTTCGGTTTCGTGTTCTTCGGCCACCAGCTCGGCAGCTTCTTCGGCGTCTGGCTCGGTGCGATCGTGTACGACGCGACGCATTCGTACCTGCCGCTGTGGATCGGTTCGATCGCGCTCGGCGTGCTCGCAGCGCTTCTGCACCTGCCGATCGACGACGCGCGTGTCGCGCGCCCGGCATCGGGCAACGCGGCATGGGCATGATCCGCGCGGCGCTGGCGGCCGGCACGCTCGCGTTCGTCGCGTGGTGCGGCGCGGCCTACTTCGATTCGGGTATCGCGTACGCGCTGCTCGAACGCGTCGCGTTCTGCAACTGACGCGGCGAACCGTGCCGCGCGGGCAGACGATCAGCGACGTTTCGGCAATGCGGCCAGCGCGTCGAGCGCGCGAACGCGCGCGGCGGCGTGATCGACGAGCGGTGCCGGATAGTCGATGCCGGGCCGTATGCCGGCCGCGTCGAGCTGCAGCGGCGACGCTTCCCACGGCGCGTGGATCGACGCGGTGTCGAGGCCCGCGAGTTCGGGCACCCAGCGCCGCACGTACGCGCCGTCCGGGTCGAACTTCTCGCCCTGCGCGACCGGATTGAAGATGCGGAAATACGGCGCGGCGTCGGCGCCGCAGCCGGCTACCCACTGCCAGCTCGCCGCGTTGTTCGCGGGATCGGCGTCGACCAGCGTGTCCCAGAACCATGCTTCGCCCGCGCGCCAGTCGATCAGCAGATGCTTGACGAGGAACGACGCGACGACCATCCGCACGCGGTTGTGCATCCAGCCGGTCGTCCACAGCTCGCGCAGGCCCGCATCGACGAGCGGATAGCCGGTCCGGCCGCGCTGCCACGCGCGCAGCGCCGCGGAATCGTCACGCCACGGCATCGCGTCGAACTGCGCGCGGAAGTTGTCGGTCGCGAGCGCCGGGAAGTGATACAGCAATGCGTAGCTGAACTCGCGCCAGCCGAGCTCGCTCAGGAACTTGTCGGCGCCCGCAACGTACGCCGCGCCGCCTGCATTCGCGGCGCCCTGCACCGCGTGCCACACCTGTCGCGGCGATACGTTGCCGAAGCGCAGGAACGGCGACAGCCGGCTCGTCGCGGGCCGGTCGGGACGATCGCGCGCATCCGCGTAGCCGGCAAGCGACGCCGTCAGGAACGCGTCGAGCCGTTGATGCGCACCGGCCTCGTCGGGCGCGGGCCATGCGTCGCGCAGGCCGCCGGCCCAGTCCGGCACGGGCGAGCGCAATGCGAGCGCGTCGAGCGCCAGCGCACGGCCACGCACGGTTTCAGGCCATGGTTGAAACACGATCCGTTCCGGCTCCGGCAGCGGCGCGGCGACCGTGCGGTCGCGGCGCACCGCGCGCCAGTACGCGGTGAACACCTGGTACGGCGCACCGCTGCCCGTCAGCACCTCCCACGGCTCGTTCAGCAGGCTGCCGTTGCTGCTCTCGACCTTGACGCCGCGTGCCTTGAGCGACGCCTTCAGCGCCGCGTCGGCGTCGCGTTGCGGCTGCGCGTAGCGGCGGTTCCAGTACACGGCGGCCGCGCCCGTGTCGTGTACGACGCGCTCGATCTCGCGCTGCGCGTCGCCGCGCAACAGCAGCAGGCGCCCGCCGTGACGCGCGAGCGCGGCGTCGAGCCCGGCCAGCGACCCGTGCAGCCACCAGCGCGCTGCGCCGCCCGGCGGGCGCCCCGAACCGGCGCCCGTATCGTCGACGAACACGCACACGAGCGGCCGGCCTGACTCGACCGCGCGCGTCAGCGCGGGCTGGTCGGTCACGCGCAGATCGTCGCGAAACCAGACGATCGCGGGAGCAACGGACGACTTGGCGGGCACGGGCACCTCGATGCGGAAAGCGGAACAGGATGCGTATTGTCGCGGCTATGCCACACGGTGTCGACGCTCGACATGCCGACGTGCCGATGACGGCGACGGCCATCGCACCGCGTCGCGTGCCCGGTGAAACGCGTTAGTCCATTCCGACGATTCTTCGCCGCGTCCGCCGGCCTACGCTCGATGTCGGGTGCATCTGCACCGCGATGCGCGGTACGTGCCGGCCGTGTTCGCAGGTGCGACGGGTGATTCGGCTGATCAGGCCACGGCGCGCGCGTCGCCGATCGCTTCGTCAATCGAGCCGGAACGCCGCCTCGAAACGCGCGGCGAATGCGTCGAACTCGGTTTCCGGCAGATGGTTGATGCCGCCCGCGCGCTTGCGCCCGCCGCCGGTCGCAAAGCCGCGGCAGAACTCGTCGGCGCCGAGCGGCCGGCCGTCGGGCACGCGCACGCTGACGACGAGCCCGCCATCGGCGCGCGGCGACAGCACCGCGAGCGCCGCATGCGGCGCGTTGCGCATTCGTTCGTTCGCGAGCATCCCGGTCGCGCGCCGCGCCCACGGTTGATCAGGCATCCGTACTAACGTCGCGCCCGGCACTTCGCGCAGCGGCGCAAGCGCGCATGCGCGCGCCATGTCGTCGCGGTAGCCGTCGCGCAGTGCGGCGAACACGGCGGTCCCGCGCACGAAATCGAGCGGATCGACGCACGGCAACATCGCGTCGGCGAGCGCCGCCGGATCGAAGTGCAGATCGCCGATGCAATCGCCGTATGCGTTGTAGTTCAGGTAGAGCCCGAGTTCGGCGAGCGTGCAGCGTTCGGCGTCGTCGATCCCTTGCTCGCGCGCGAGCGCGTCGCCGAGCGCCGGCAGTTCGTCGCCGAATGCCGCGACGATCGCCCAGCGCACATGCCGGCCGCCGAGATGGCGGTTCACGAGCGCGCTCGTGCAGACATCAGCCGCCGTGTCGATATGCGCGTGAAAGCCCGGATCGGCGGGTAGCTCGCCTGCGAAGTGATGATCGAAATAGCGGACTGTCGCCCCTTCGCGCAGCAGTCGCGCGCACGCGTCGCGGTTCTGATCGTGCGACACGTCGAGCACGGTGACACGATCGCCGGCCCGCGCATCGATCCGCTCGAGCAGCCGGATGTCGCGCTTCACGCCGGTCACGAGCGTGCCGCGCACGCCTTCCGCGAGCCGCAGTTGCTGAAGCGCGCACAGGCCGTCCGCATCGCCGTTGAACGCGAAGAAGTGCCGTCCATGGTGGTTGTCCTGCATGTTCCGTCGCTCCGTCTTCAGCATGAAATCGCCGCCGTTCGCGCACATGCCATGCACACCGAGCGCGCGAGCCCGGTATTTTGCCGCAACCGCGCGCGCTCTCGATACAGCGTAGCCGGATTCACCTGCAAATGGCTTGCAGCGCACATGCCCACGACAGTCATACGTCATCAGACATGATCGAATATCCAACCGATCTCATGAAATTCACCAATATCCGGGAAATTTCCGGGTAAACCCGTGACGCCTCCATCAACACTCAGGCGTACCATGTCATACGACGACATACTACATAAGCCACCACCCAGACGCCGACGCGGGCTGCCGCCCCGTTCGCCGACCGACCGGAGACACCGTTGAACCCGCCCACGCTGCCCGGCCGCGACCCGCTCGCGTCCGCCGTCTCGAAAGTGAAGTGGCACGTGCTGCCGCTCGTGCTGATCATGTTCATCGCGAACTACATCGACCGCGTGAACGTCGGTTTCGTCGATCGCCACCTCGAAGCGTCGATCGGCATCGGCGCGGCCGCGTACGGGCTCGGCGCCGGGCTGTTCTTCGTCGGCTATGCGTTGTTCGAAGTGCCGTCGAACCTGCTGATGCAGCGCTACGGCGCACGCGTGTGGCTCGCGCGGATCATGGCGACGTGGGGCATCGTCGCGGCCGCGATGGCGTTCGTGTGGAACGACACGTCGTTCTACGTGCTGCGCTTCCTGCTCGGCGCGGCCGAGGCCGGCTTCTTCCCCGGCGTCGTGCTGTACCTGTCGCAATGGCTGCCGCCGCAGGAGCGCGGCAAGGCGATGGCGATCTTCCTCGGCGGCTCCGCGTTCGCGTCGGTGCTGTCCGGGCCCGTCACCGGCGCGCTGCTGTCGATCCGCGGCTTCGGCCTCGAAGGCTGGCAATGGATGTTCCTGATCGAAGGGCTGTTCTCGGTCGCGCTGTGCGGCGCGAGCTGGCTGCTGCTGAAATCGCACATCCGCGACGCGACGTGGCTCACCACCGACGAACGCGCGGCGCTCGAAACGGCGCTCGACGAGGAGCGCGCGACGCGCGACGTACGCTCGAACGTGCCCGTGCGCGCCACCGCGCTGCTGCGCGATCCGCAGATCATGCTGTTCTGCTTCCTGTACTTCTCGATCCAGCTGACGATCTACGCGGCCACGTTCTGGCTGCCGACGATCATTCGCAAGATGGGCGGCCTCAGCGATTTCCAGGTCGGCCTGTACAACACGATTCCGTGGATGATCGCGATCGGCGCGATGTACGGTTTCGCGGTGTTGTCCGCGAAATGGAAGCATCCGCAGCGCTGGCTCGCGTTCGCGCTCGTGCTCGCCGCGTGCGGGCTGTTCGCGTCGACATCGCACGATCCCGTGTGGTCGTTCGCGTCGATCTGCTTCGCCGCGCTCGGCTTCAAGGCCGCTGCGTCGCTGTTCTGGCCGATCCCGCAGGGTTACCTCAACACGCGCGTGGCCGCGGCCGTGATCGCGCTGATCAACTCGGTCGGCAATCTCGGCGGCTTCGTCGCGCCGACGGCATTCGGCTATCTGAAGCAACATACGGGTTCGATCACGGGCGGGCTGTATGCGCTCGCGATCGCGTCCCTCGTCGCCGCGGTCGCCGCGCTGTTCGCGCGCACGCACCGGCGCAGCGATCCGCCGCGCGGCCTGCCGGCCGACGAGTCCTTCACGAACGCCACGATGCTCCGCCATGCCGAACACTGACCGCTTCACCGTCGTCGTCTCGAATGCCGCCGACGGCGACCTCGCCACGTTCTCCCTCGCGAGCGACGGCACGCTCGCGCCGCTCGCCCGCTACCCGGCCGCCGACGTCGCGATGCCGATCGCCGTGCAGGCCGACCGCGCGCGGCTCTACGTCGCGACGCGCGGCGAGCAGCCGACGATCGTCGCGTTCCGCGTCGCCGCGGCCACGGGCGCGCTCGCACGCATCGGCGCGACCGCGATCGATGCGAGCCACGCGTACCTGTCGCTCGACCGCAGCGGCCGCTGGCTGCTCGGTGCGTCGTACGGCGGGCATTCGCTGAGCCTCTACGATGCCGCGCGCGTGCGCGACGGCGACGGCGCGCCGCTGCAGGTGGCCGGCGGCATCGCGAACGCGCACGCAGTGATCGTGTCGCCGGACAATCGTTTCGCGTACGTCAGTTCGCTCGGCTCGGATCGCGTGTTCAGCTTCGCGCTCGTCGAGAACGCGGCCGGCCCGCGTTTGGCCGAACACGGCGAAACGCGCGTACCGGCCGGCTTCGGCCCGCGTCACCTGCGATTCGCGCGCGACGGCCGCGCGCTCGTCGTCGTCAGCGAATTCCAGGGCACGCTCGCGACGTTCGCGCGCGATCCCGACAGCGGCCGGCTCGGCGACGCGCACGTGAGCGCGCGCCACCCGGCCGTCGCTGAACTCGCGCAAGGCCATGCGCGGCCGCCCGCGCCTGCCGAACCTTCGGTATGGGCCGCCGACCTGCACCTGACACCCGACGAGCGTTTCGCGTATGTCAGCGAACGCACTTCGAGCCAACTGCTCTGTTATCGCCGCACCGCCGACGGCACGTTCGAGCCCGCGCACGCGACGGCCACCGAGACACAGCCGCGCGGGTTCGCGCTCGATCCGTCGGGGCGCTGGCTCGTCGCGTGCGGCGAGCAGTCGGAATACGTGTCGGTGTATGCGATCGCGCCGGACGACGGCGCGCTGTCGCTGCACGCGCGTGCAGCAGGCGGGCGCGGCGCGAACTGGGTCGAGATCGTCTGACGAAGCGGCGCCGGGCGCAGGATCGGGAAGGCCGCAGCAAAGATCCGTTCGACCCCGCGCTCAGCGCCGCTCGCTCGGCGCAACACCCGTCCAGCGCTTGAACGCACGCGTGAAGTTAGCGCGGTCCGTATAACCGACGCGCGCCGCAATCTCGTCGACCGGCAGCCGCGTGCCCTCCAGCAGCCGCAGCGCATCGCGCAGCCTGATCTCGTCGAGCAGCGCCGAATAGGTCGCGCCGTACTCGGCGAGCTTGCGCTTGAGCGTGCGCGCCGACACGTGCAGCTCGCGCGCGACGTCGTCGACCGACGGATAACCGCCATCGCCGCAAATCAGCAGGTTGCGCACGCGCTCGACGATGCTCTCCGCATAACCGAGCCGCGCGAGTTCGGCCTCGCACTGCTGGACGATCATCTGCGCGGTCTGTGCGTTCGCGGTGCCGATCGGCTCGTCGAGCAGCGCGGCGTCGCAACGGATGCGGTTCGCGCTCGCGTCGAAATGACAGCGCGGCAGCCGCGCGCGATAACGCTCGAACCACGGCGGCTCGGGCCATTCGAAGTGCAGTTCGGCGCGCGACTGCAGCGTGCGCCCCGGCGCCGGATACAGCAACGAATTGAACAGGATCGCGGTCTCGACCAGGAAGTTCTCCACTGCAAACTGGCGCAGCCGGCCGAGCGGAAACGCTTCGAGCACGTCGATGTCGACGATCCCGTCGAGCTGCGCGAGCCGCACCGAGAAGAACGGCACGCGCGTCGGCAGATAGCGGATGCCGAGCGCGATCGCCTCGCCGAGCGTCGCGCAACTCATCAGCCCGAAACCGATCAGCCCCGCTTTCGTCAGGCTGCTGCGCAGGCCGATCTCGATCGCGATCGACGGATCGTCGGTCGCGTCGAGCAGGTTGAACACGATCGCCGCCTGCTGCAGCGGCGTGATGCGCGCATCGGGCTGCGCGAGCCGCTCGCGCTCGACGCCCGAGCCGGCGAGAATGCGGCCGCTATCGATGCCGCGCTCCTCGGCCAGCATCAGCATGAACAGCGCATACGCGGACGACACCGTCGCCTTGTTCAACTGGCGCGCGGCATCCGGGGCGGACAGGGCCATGCGGCGGACTCCGGAGCGATTTCGGCGGATTGTAGCGCCGCTGGCCCGCAATGACACCGCGGCGGGACTCTAGCCTCGCGGCGCGCGATCGGGCCCCCGCTCGCCGGCCATCATGGCCCGAAATGACACCACCATTGGCACCGGCGGCCCTCGCGTACGGTGCGGCGCCCGCCTATGCTTGTCACATCGGCATAACGCCCCCCAGTGCCCCACTCTTTCCGCACGGATTCCGGTCGATGAGCCAACCCGCACGAGCCGTCTTTCGCAACGACGCAGACAAGGTCGCGTACGTCCGCCGCGAGGTCAATGCCGCGAGCGATGCGATCCGCGCGCGCTTTCCGCTGCTCGACAACCAGAACCTCGTCGGCGCGACCGTGATGGCCGTGTCGGTCGCCGCGATGCTCGCGATCGCGTGGCTGTATGCACGCGGCACGATCGCGTGGTACGTCGCGCTGCCGCTCGCCGCGTTCGTCACGTCGCTGATCCACGAACTCGAGCACGACCTGATCCACCTGATGTACTTCAAGAAGACGCCGTGGGCCTATCACCTGATGATGGCGCTGTGCTGGCTCACGCGGCCGGGCACGATCAACCCGTGGACGCGGCGGCGCATGCACCTGCATCACCACAAGGTGTCGGGCGGCGAATCGGATCTCGAGGAATTCGGCATCACCAACGGCGAGCGCTGGGGCGTGAAGCGCCTGCTGATGATCGCGGACGGGATGCTCGCCGTCGTGCTGCGGCCGGCCGCGATGCGCCGCAAGGTGAAGCAGTACGTGGCCGCGCAGCCGGTGCAGGATCCGGCCGAGCGTATGCAGTTGCGCGTCGAGCAGGTGTCGTCATACATGCCGGTCGGTCACGTGTACTACGCGCTGTGGCATGCGTTCATCGTCTATCACATCGGGCTGTTCGCGCTGCACGCGTTCGGCTATGCGGTGACGGTGCCGGCCCTGGTCGAGCGTGTGATGGATGTCGTCGATTTCCTGGCGGTCGTGTGGCTCGGGCCGAACTTCGTGCGCAGCTTCTGCATCAACTTCGTCAGCTCGAACATGCACTACTTCGGCGACATCGATTCGCGCAACGTGATCCAGCAGACGCAGGTACTCAACCCGTGGTGGATGCTGCCGTTCCAGCTGTTCTGCTTCAACTTCGGCAGCACGCACGCGATCCATCACTTCGTCGTGCGCGACCCGTTCTACATCCGGCAACTGACCGCGCGAACCGCGCATGCGGCGCTGCGCGAAGTGGGCGTGCGCTTCAACGACGTCGGCACGTTCGCGCGTGCGAATCGCTGGGGTGCTTATCGTCCTTCGCGCGGCACGCGTCACGCGCAGGTCGACGCGTAATACCAGCGCCGGCAGCGCGCCGCATCAATCGCCGATCGGCGGCATCGCTCCCTGCCCGCGGATCCACGACCAGTTCGCGAGTTCGGCCATTTCCTTGTCGCCGCGGCTGTCGCCGTATGCGAACAACTGCTTCGGCGGCCGGTTGCCCCACCACCCGCGCAGCCGCACGACCTTCTGCGGCCCCCAGCAGTTCTCGCCGTCGAGCCGCCCGGCGAACGCGCCGCGCTCGAACGCAAGCCGCGTCGCGAGCACGGCGTCGAAACCGGCCGTCTTCGCCCACTTCTCCAGATACAGCGACGGCGACGCGCTGACCAGCACGACTTCATGCCCGCGCGCCCGATGCTCGCGAATCCGCTCGAGCATTTCCGGACGCACGAAGTTCGGCAGATACGTGTGGACGAACGTGCGCGCCCGAGCGTCGAGCGCGTCCTCGCGAACCGGCCCGAATGCGAACCACGCGAACTTCGCCTTCGCGTCGCCGCGCGACAGCAGCCCGGCCTTCATCGCGACGATCCACGGCAGTGCGCGCAGCCCGGCCCACGCGAAGCGCGGCGTGCCGACCGCGTAGCGGACGAAATGGCGGAAGCTGTCGGTAGTCGTGATGGTGCCGTCGAAATCGAATGCGGCGACGATGCGGTCAGTCATGGAGAATCGGCGGGAAAGCGATGAGATGCCCGGGAAGATAGCAGACTCGCGGCGGCACGCGCGAAACGGCGTGACGAAGCGTGGCCCAGGCAGCGACCACGGGCGCCGAAGCGCGCGTGGCCGTCGTGCCGTTCGCTCAGCGCTGCGGCCGCGCCGCCAGTGCCGCAGGTAGCACGACGTTCATCAGGTGGTCGGCGCGCGACAGCAGATCGGTCACGCGCTCGTCGAGCCCGCGCAGTTGCGCGGGCTGCATCCGGATCTGCTGGACGGCCTGCCCGACGATGTTGCGGCGGTCGAACAGCGTGCGCTCGACGCCCGCGTCGTCCGGCACGCGCACGACGTCCGCCACCGCGCTCAGCGCCGCGAGCACGACCACGAGGTTTTCTTCCGCATGGCGAACCTTCGCGGCAAGCTCCTCGGTGCGACGCGGGAAGAAGCCGAGCGACTGCTTGAGCGCGCCGAGCGCCGCGCGGTAGTCGACCTGGCTCGACGCCGCGCCGAACCAGCGTTCGAACATGCCGGCCTTGCGCGTCGCCTGCGCGAGCATGCCGGCCATCATGTCGGCCGCGCCGAGTTCGTTGAATTCGCGCGTCGTCGCCGCGACGGCTTCGACGAGGTTGCCCGCCGCCTCCAGCGCACCGTCGCCGATCGTCGCGACCGTCGCAAGCTTGAGCGGCACCAGTTGCCGGATGTGCCGCTCGATGCGCGGCGCGTAGTCGGGATAGAGATTCGGGAAGCTGGCCTGCGCGGCGCGGAAGCACGATTCGAGCAGCGGGTGATTCGATTCGCCGAACAGCGCGCGGCCGACCGCATCGGCGGGCGCCGCGTGCACGGCCTTGTCGGGCGCCGGCCCGAAATCGAGCGCCTGCGGCGCCGGCCGCTCGGGCACACGCGCGGCCGGCACACCGGCCGTAGGCGGCGCGTCGAACGCAAGACGCCCGGGCGTGCGCTCGGGCGTCGTATCGAACTCGAGCCGCTTCGGCTCGTCGGACGGATTCGTCATCGCCGCATCCTGCCCGGCGCGGCGGTTTCCCGCACGCCGGGCTGCCGCCAGTCAGACCGCGCCGCCGTACGCGCGAACGAAGTCGCCGAGGCCGCGGTTGTAGCCGGCGCCGACCGCCTTGAACATGAAGTGGCCATCGCGGCGATAGAAGCTGCCGACCTGCACCGACGTCTCCATCGAGAAGTCTTCCTCGAGCGCGTACTTCGCGATCACCGCACCCGTCACCTCGTCGGCGATCTGGATGTAGCTGTTGCGAATCTGCCCGAAATTCTGGCGGCGCGCTTCGGCCTGGTCGATCGTCACGACCACCGAGATTTCCTCGACGTCGGCCGCGAGCTTCGTCATGTCGATGAAAATCACTTCGTCGTCGCCGCCGCCGCTGCCCGTGCGGTTGTCGCCGCTATGCACGACGCCCATGCACTTCGACGCCGGCATCCCGCGCTTCGGGAAATCGTCGCCCGGCTGGATGAAGGTTTCGTTGCGGTCCATCGTGCGCACTTCGCTGTTGTAGAACACGAAGTGCTGATCCGAGATCAGCTTCGGATTGGTCTGCGCATCGTATTTGCACAGGAACACCGACACGTCGAGATCGAAATCCGTGCCCGTGTCCGTCGCGTTTGCGTCCCAACCGAGACCGATGCGGAATTTCTGCGTGCCGGGCGCTTCCTTCGACAGGTTGACGCGACCGCCTTTCGACAAATTGATCATCTGAACCTCTTCTGCTGGAACCGCCATTGCGCCGGCGGCAATGCCGGGCCGCCGTGCGCGGCCCCTCGTTGATGGTTTCCGTGCCGCGTGTATTACTTGCTCGCCACGGCGGTCCGGTCTTCCTTGCGTTGCACGACGATCGACGACCACACGGCCGCCGCGATCATCGCCGCGCCGATCAGGCCCGTGACGACCTCGGGCACCTCGAACTTCACGCCGAGGAACATGATCGTTGCGAGCGCACCGATCGCCCAGAACGCACCGTGTTCGAGAAAGCGATACTGCGCGAGCGTGCCCTTCTTCAGCAGCACGAGCGTCATCTCCCGGATGTAGGCCGCGCCGACGCCGAGGCCCAGCGCGATCAGGAAGATGTTGTTCGACAACGCGAACGCACCGATCACGCCGTCGAAGCTGAACGACGAATCGAGCACTTCGAGATACATGAAGCCCGCGACACCTTCGCGCACCACGCGCGTGCCGGTGTCCTCGCCGCCGATCAGGTCGCCGATGCCGTGCGCAATCACGAAGCTGATCACGCCGAACGCGCCCGCGAGCAGGAAGCTGACCTGCTCGGCCGCCGGCACGTAGAACGACGCGACGATCACGATCGCGAGCGTCAGCGCCACTTCCAGCGCCGTGATGCGGCCGAGATGGCGCATCGGGCCTTCGAGGAAACCGATCCAGTGCTCGTCCTTCTCGGTGTCGAGCATGAACTTGAAGAACACCATCAGCAGGAACGCGCCGCCGAACGCCGACACCTGGTGATGCGCGGAGGTCAGAATCGCCGCGTACTTCTCCGGCGATTCGATCGCGAGCGTCAACGCATCCCACATTCCGATGTGGCCGATCACCGCGACGATCAGCAGCGGGAACACGAGCCGCATGCCGAACACGGCAACCGGCAGGCCGAACACCATGAAGCGGTTGCGCCACTTCTCCGACCAGTTCTTGAGCACCGATGCATTGACGACCGCGTTGTCGAGCGACAGCGAAATTTCGAGCACACACAGGACCGCGACGATCAGCATGTCCTTTACGCCGCCGAGGAAATAAGCCGCGACCAGCGCGAGCACCGTGAGCGACAGCGGGATCTTGAAGTCTTTCAACATGATGGGGTAATCGAGTTTTGAAAAAGGGGCATGCGGGCCGCGCTTACTTCGCGCGCACCCAGTCGCAGAATTCCTGCGTGATCAACTGTTCGTAGATCTGTTCGTCGCTGAGATCGAGCGACTCGAGATGCAGGAACCCGACGTTCGGCATTTCGTCCGCGACTTCCGCGAGGAAGCCGAATTCGTTCGGATCGCCGACGCCGACGAGCGACCAGTACAGCGGAAAGTGCTGCGACTCGGCCATCAACTGGCGCACGCGCTTGCGGTCGTTCTTCGGGTTCTGCCCGTCGGTGACGAACAGCACCCATGCGGGCAGGTGGCCGTTCACCGGCGCGGAGGCGGCCGGCGCGGGTGCTTCGTCCGCGCCGCCGAACAGCCGGCTCAGGAAGCCGCGCTTTTCTTCGCGCTTCGGCTCCGGCGCGCGGAAGAAGAAGTCGACGATGTCGTTCATCACCGGCGCGTACTGCGTGCCGCCCCACTTGTCGATCCGGGCTTCGAGCACGTGATCGGAGATGTACGAGCCGTAGTTGTCCGGTGTCGCGGTCGGCAGGCGGTCGTAGCCTTCGGTGAAGGTCCACGTATCGACTTCGCCGTTGTCGTCGAACTTCAGTGCGATGCCGAGGATCCGGTCGTGCGTCTCCTGGATCACGCCCGACTGGTAAAGCGGCTTCGCGGAGCCCGAGATGTCGAGCGCCGCGCCGACACGCACGACGGGCGGCTTCAGGATCTGGCGTTTTTCGAGGACGATCGCGACCTTCGCCGCGCGTTTCTCAAGCGTAATCATGCGGTGTTCCTTAGTTATGCTTCGGAGCGAATCGGGTGATCAGGTCCTGTTCGAGCTGGCGCAGGCGCGGCGCGTCCTGCTCACGCTGGCGCTTGCCGTCGGCAATGATCTGCGTGACGTCGTCGAATGCGCCGAACAGCTGCTGCTGCGCATATTCGAACGTGTCGGTCGAGATCACCGGGCGCTGGCCGAGCTTCGCGACTTCCTGCGCGTTCTGGCGATTCAGGTCGGCCTGCGCGCGGATCGCCTCGTCGGCCGCGTCGTACGTCGCGTTCGCGAGCGCCGCCGCACGCTTCGTGCCGAGCTGCTCGAGGTAGAGCGCGAACGCGTTGGTCCACGCGGGGATCAGCACGGTCTTGATCGTCATGAACTTCGACGTCAGCGTGCGTTTCTGGTCCTGCTCCATCCGGATCTGCGGCGCGAGCTGCTTCGACATCAGCATTGCGCGGTCGAGGTCGTCGAGCTTGCTTTCGAGCGCGTCGACCTTGCGCTTCACGTCGAGCAGGCGTTGCGCGGCGAACGCGTCGTCCGCCGGCTGCTGGCCGGCCGCGAGATGCGCGCGCAGCGTCGCGAGCGCCGTTTCGCCGTGCGCCTTCGACTGCGCGAGCTCCTGGTGCAGCGCGTAGTTGTCGTTGTACATCCGCTCGAGCTCGTCGATGCCGGCCTTCTGGCGCTGCGCATGGTTTTCGAGCTCGACGACGAGCGTATCCATCCGCTTGCTCACCGACTCGTATTGCGACAGCAGTTTTTCCTTGGTCGAGCGGAACAGCCGCGTGACTTGCGTGATGAAGCCGCCCTTGTCGGCACCGCGCGGGTCGAGTCCTTTCGCGGTCGAGATCAGTTCGTTGAGCTTGTCACCGAACTGGTCGGCATCCGACGCACGGACGCTCGCGAGTATCTGCTGGGAGAAGGCGGCGATCCGCGTACCCTGCGTCGCGCCGAGCTGGTCGATCTCGTCGACGGTGATCAGGCGCGCGTGCTCCGTCGGCTGCGCTGCCGGCACGACGGCGGCGGCAGGCACCGCGACGGGTGACAAAGACGGGGTGGAAGGACGATCGCTGACCGCATCGGATTTCTTGTCGTCGAATAGCGGCTTCATGTGGCTACCACGTTTCCTTTTCTGCTTTTTGCTACGTGTTGTCGTGCGCGCGACGCGCACATCCGCGATAACCGCCGTGCTCTCTCACGGCGGCAGACGGACAATAAATGGCACGGGCGCATCGCGTCAAGGGAAGGAATTCTTTCAATTGCCATTCATTTTGTAATGTTGCGTGCGGACGCGATACCCGAACATCGCCGTTCCTGCCGCCATACGTCCGGACCATGCAAGATCAGCGCGCGCCGAAACTTACATGTCTGATCAATGCGAAAGAAAAATGAAACCGCCGGTTCTGGCGGATTTCAGACGGTGCACACGCACGCATGACGCGCTCGCGGCAGTCGATCGCGCACTACCGATCCTGTACGCGATGCATGCCCAGCCGAGGCAGGATGAACGGCACGGATCGGTCACGAATCTTGAAATCCCATCGCCCGTCGATATCCACGAACGTCGCGCTGAAATGCCGGTCGTCGGCCCACGTGATGTCGTCCAGATGGCACGACGCGTACATCGCACCGACCGTGCGCTGCGCGCGCACCTTCAGCGGATCCTTCGACACGAGCGTGAACGTGACGGCTTCCTCGAACGGGCAGTCGTAGTCGGTGACGAGCAGATATGCGGCCGGCATCTCGAACTGGCGAAGCAGCACGTAGCCGGAAATGGCGAGATCGCAGCGCACGCCATCCACGAGCACATGCGTGCGTGACGGCCACGATTCGTACGGACCATCATGCGTTTCGAGCGTAAAGCGCTCGACCGGCTTCATTGCCGCGCCGACTTCAGCGTGCCGCTTTCCCGATGCATCGCCGCATCAGTTCGCGGTCTTGCGATACAGCGCGACGTACCCCGCGAGCATCAGCAGCAGCGACCCGCTGACCCGGTTCAGCCACTTCTCCCCGGCCGCTTTCCATACGCGCACCGAATGCACGCCGAGCAGCGCGTAACCGGTCATCCCGACGACGTCGATCGCGACGATCGTCGCCGCAAGGATCGCGTATTGCGGCGCGATCGCGTGCGACCGGTCGACGAACTGCGGCAGCAGCGCGGACATGAACAGGTAGTACTTCGGGTTGCTCATCGCAACGAAAAAGCTCTTCAGGAATGCAGTCCGGCGATCGGGCGTCGGCGGTTCGGGTTCCTGCGCCGCGGTGGAATGACCGCTCGACACCAGCATCCGGATGCCGACATACGCGAGCCAAGCCGCGCCGAGCAGCTTCATCGTCACGAACGCCGTTTCCGACGCGTCGAGCAGCACGCCAAGGCCGAGCCCGACCAGCGCGACGAGCACGACGTCGGCCGTGACGGCGCCGAGCATGCCGACCATCGCGTGACGCAATCCGTATCGCGAGCCGTTGCTCATCGCGAGCAACACCGTCGGGCCGGGCGTCGCGACGCCGACGGACAGGATCAGGGCAAAGGCGAGCAAGGCGGAGAGCGACATGATGTGGTGTTCCTTCTGAATTCTGACGGGTGTGCAAGGGAGTGGCGGCCCGCCGCCAGAGTTTGCTATACTCTCGGTCTTCCGGAGAGATGGATGAGTGGTTTAAGTCGCACGCCTGGAAAGCGTGTATAGGTTAATCGCCTATCGGGGGTTCGAATCCCCCTCTCTCCGCCAGAATGCCTGAAGCCCCTTGATTTCCCGATAAATCAAGGGGCTTTTCGTTTTGGGCGTTTGGGGCGCCGACACCCTCCCCATCCTCCCGCATCACGGATGCCGAATGTAATCCACCAACGCCCGCGTATATTCATCCGGCCGCCGATCGCACAAACTCACCGCAATCGCCACCGCAAACCCCGCCGGCACGCCGAACACGCCCGAACTGATCGGCTCGATCCCGAACCACGTGTGCCCCGCGAACCCCGTCAGCTGCGTGAAGTACGGATAGGTCGACACGATGTAGTACACGCACACCGTGAGCCCCGTCACCATGCCGGCGATCGCGCCGCGCGTCGTCGTGCGCTTCCAGAACACGCCGAGCACGAGCACCGGAAAGAAGCTCGATGCCGCCAGCGAGAACGCCGCGCCAACGAGAAACAGGATCTTCCCGGTATTGAGCGACGCGACATACGACGCGAACAGCGCGACACCCAGCAGCAGCACCTTCGAGATCGTCACGCGCCGCTGGCTCGACGCGTCCGGCGCGACCATGCAGTAATAGACGTCGTGCGACAGCGCGTTCGCGATCGTCAGCAGCAGCCCGTCCGCGGTCGACAGCGCCGCGGCAAGCGCGCCGGCCGCGATCAGCCCCGACACGACATACGGCAGCCCCGCGATCTCCGGCGCGGCGAGCACGACCATGTCCGGCTGCATCTGGATTTCCGACCAGTGCACGATGCCGTCGCGAATCACCTCGACGACGCTGATCAGGTCGGGTTCGAAGTGATGCCATTGCGTGACCCACGCGGGCAATTCGGCGAACGGCCGCCCGACGAGGTTCGCCAGGATCTCGTACTTGATCAGCACCGCGAGCACCGGCACGCTCAGGTAGAACAGCGCGATGAAGAACAGCGTCCAGCCGACCGAGCGCCGCGCCGACGCGACCGACGTGGTCGTGTTGTAGCGCGTCAGGATATGCGGCAGGCTCGCGGTGCCGAGCGACAGGCACAGCAGCAGCGCGAGGAAATTCCGCTCGCGCGGCTTGCGTTCGTCGTCGCTCGCGGCGGGAAACGGCTCGTGCATCGGCACGGGTGGCTCGGCACGGGCCAGCAGATCGTCGCGCGTCTGCGTCCACGCCACGCGTGCCGCCGCCGGATCGCGCGGGAAGTCGGCCAGCTCGCGCTCGCGCTGGCTGATCTCGCGCAGCGGCCCGTTGTGGCGTCGCAAGTCGGCGAGCTGGTCGGCGAGATGCCTGCGCGCGTCCGCATAGGACGCGGGCAACCGGTCGAGCCGCGTCTGGATATCCGCGGCTTGCCGACGGTACGCGTCGCGCACCTGCTGCTCGTCGGCCGCATCGCGCACCTGCGCCTCGCGCGCCGCGACGCGCTCCATCAGCTTGCCGTAATTGAACTGCGGCACGGGGCCGAGCCCGTTCTTCATCGCGATCAGCGACACCGGAATCAGGATCGCGCTGATCAGGATGATGTACTGCGCGACCTGCGTCCACGTGACCGCGCGCATCCCGCCGAGAAACGAGCACACGAGAATGCCCGCGAGCCCGCAGAAGATCCCGATCGCGAAATCGACGCCGATGAAGCGCGTCGCGATCAAGCCGATCCCCTGGATCTGCGCGACCAGATACACGAACGAACACAGGATCGCCGCGCCGGCCGCCAGCGCGCGCACGGCCGTGCTCGAGAAGCGCGTGCCGAGAAAATCGGGAATCGTGTAGCGCGCGAGCTTGCGCACATAAGGCGCGAGCAGGAACGCGACGAGGCAGAACCCGCCCGTCCAGCCCATCACGTACGCCAGCGCGTCGTAGCCGGTTGAGTACAGCGATCCGGCCAGGCCGATGAACGACGCGGCCGACAGCCAGTCGGCCGCCGTCGCCATCCCGTTGAACGCGGACGGCACGCGCCGCCCGGCCACGTAGTACTCGACGAGATCGGACGTGCGCGACAGCAGCCCGATCACCGCATACACGGCGATCGGCACGAACAGGAACACGTAGCCGATCCAGACACCGGAGCCGGTTGCGCGCTCGATCCGCCACATCAGCAGCACGAACCCGAGAAAACCGAGCGTGTAGAGCGCGTATGCGCGTATCAGTCGATGCGTCAGCATGAATCAGCGCCCGCCGTGCGCATTGCCGGTGCGCGCCGCATGGTCGTCGTACGCGCGGCGCAGCGTGCGGTCCGCGCGTTGCATCAGCCCTATGTAGACGACGATCAGCACGAGATACACGAGAATCGCACCCTGCGCGCCGACATAGAACGGCAGGCTGAAGCCGGCGAACCGGACCCCGGCGAGCGCGGGCCCGAAGAACGGCACGATGAACGACACCGAGAAACCGATCGCCATCAGCACCGCGATCAACGCGACGTTGAAGCGCCAGTAGCGCGCGTGGGCACGCGCGAGCGGCTCGGGAACGGGCGGCGGCGCGACAGGCGCCGGACGGGTCGGAACGGTCATGCCGTTGTTTAGCAAAAAGCCCCTGCGCGGACAATCGGGATTGCCGCGCAGGGGCTCATGCGCGCGTGGCGCACGACAGGTGAGATCAGCGCACTTCGGCGAGCTGATCGAGGATGGCCGGGTTCTCGAGCGTGGACGTGTCCTGCGTGATCGCCTCGCCCTTCGCGAGCGAGCGCAGCAGGCGCCGCATGATCTTGCCCGAGCGTGTCTTCGGCAGGTTGTCGCCGAAGCGGATGTCCTTCGGCTTCGCGATCGGTCCGATCTGCTTGCCGACCCAGTCGCGCAGCGTCTTCGCGAGCGCCGCGGCTTCCTCGCCTTCCGGACGCGAACGCTTCAGCACCACGAACGCGACGACCGCCTCGCCCGTCGTGTCGTCCGGCCGGCCGACCACGGCCGCCTCGGCAACGAGCTCGTGCGACACCAGCGCCGACTCGATCTCCATCGTGCCGAGCCGGTGGCCCGACACGTTCAGCACGTCGTCGATCCGGCCCATGATCGTGAAGTAGCCGGTGTCCTTGTCGCGCACCGTGCCGTCGCCGGCCAGATAGAGCGTGCCACCGAGCTCCTCGGGGTAATAACTCTTCTTGAAACGCTCCGGGTCGCCCCAGATCGTGCGGATCATTGCCGGCCACGGGCGCTTGACGACGAGGATGCCGCCTTGCCCGTTCGGCACGTCCTGGCCCGTCTCGTCGACGACGGCCGCCATGATGCCCGGCAGCGGCAGCGTGCACGAACCGGGCACGGTCGGCGTCGCGCCCGGCAGCGGCGTGATCATGTGGCCGCCCGTCTCGGTCTGCCACCACGTATCGACGATCGGGCAGCGCTCCTGGCCGACGTGCTTGTGGTACCACATCCACGCTTCCGGATTGATCGGCTCGCCGACCGTGCCGATGATGCGCAGGCTCGACAGGTCATAGCTCTTCGGATGCACCTTGTCATCGGCGTCGGCCGCCTTGATCAGCGAACGGATCGCGGTCGGCGCGGTGTAGAACACGCTGACCCTGTGGTCGCCGATCATCTTCCAGAAGCGCCCGGCGTCCGGGTAGGTCGGCACGCCTTCGAACACGACCTGCGTGCCGCCACATGCGAGCGGGCCGTACGTGATGTACGTGTGGCCAGTCACCCAGCCGATGTCGGCCGTGCACCAGAACACGTCGGTCGGCTTCCAGTCGAAGGTCCACTTCATCGTCTGCGCGGCCCACAGCAGGTAGCCGCCGGTGCTGTGCTGCACGCCCTTCGGCTTGCCGGTCGAGCCCGACGTATACAGGATGAACAGCGGATGCTCGGCGCCGACCCATTCCGGTTCGCAACGATCCGACTCGCCGTCCGCGATCTCATGCATCCACAGGTCGCGGCCCGTATGCCAGTCGATCTTGCCGCCGGTGCGGCGATAGACGATCACGCTCTTAACGGCCTCGCAGCCGCCCATCGCGATCGCTTCATCAGCGATGCTCTTGAGCGGCAGCGTCTTGCCGCCGCGCGCCTGCTCGTCGGCGGTGACGAGCGCGACCGCGCCGACGTCGACGAGCCGTTCGTTCAGCGATTTCGCGGAAAAGCCGCCGAACACGACCGAGTGCGTCGCGCCGATGCGCGCGCAGGCCTGCATCGCGACGATGCCTTCGATCGACATCGGGATATAGATGACGACACGGTCGCCCTTGCCGATCCCGCGTTTTTTCAGCGCATTCGCGAAGCGCGACACGCGCGCCAGCAGATCGGCATAGGTGACGCGCGTGACGGTGCCGTCGTCGGCCTCGAAGATCACCGCGACGCGCTCGCCGTTGCCGGCTTCGACGTGGCGGTCGAGGCAGTTGTACGACGCGTTCAGCTCGCCGTCGTCGAACCACTTGTAGAACGGCGCATTGCTCTCGTCGAGCACCTTGGTGAACGGCTTGTGCCACGCGAGGCCCTCGCGCGCGAGGCGCGCCCAGAAGCCTTCGTAATCGCGCTCGGCCTCGGCGACGAGCGCGCGATAGGCCGGCATGCCGGAAATGGCCGCCGCCTGCTCGAGCGCCGCGGGCGGCGCAAACTGGCGGGTTTCGTGAAGAACCGATTCAATCGCAGACATCGACAACCCCTTGGTGAACATGAATCCTCTGCATGGCGGCGCGATCGTGCGCGCCGCGCGTCTTGGCCGGCGCATCCGCGCCGCTGTCTCCCACCACCCGCACGCGGCCGTGAAGGCTGCGCGCGATGCTGCACCGCACCACGTCACACGACGATGAACGTGCGGCGCGGCAATTTCCACGATAAGCGCTCCAACTTACCCGTCACTTACGCGGCATGGCCGTTTCGCACGCCGGGCGGCGCTTTGCGCCGTAACGACCGCGACCCTACAATCCTAACTGAACTCGCCCCCCGGATTCCAGCTTGAATCGCTACGCCCTCTTCCTCATCCTGTCGATGCTGTTCGTCGGCAGCAACGTCGGTATCGGTAAATCCATCGTTGCATTCGTCCCCGTTGCCATCCTCGCCACGCTGCGCTTCGTGATCGCGATCGCCGTGCTGTGGCCGCTGTTCAGCCCCGTGAAGATGCGCGCGGTCAAGCGCGGCGAATGGCTGAACCTGTTCCTGCAGGCGTTCTTCGGCACCTTCATGTTCACGCTGCTGATGCTCAACGGCGTGCAGCGCACGAGCGCGGTGGCGGCCGGCGTCATCACGAGCACGATCCCGGCGATCGTCGCACTGTTCGCATGGCTGATCCTGCGCGAGAAACCGAACGGCCGTGCGCTCGTGTCGATCGCGCTCGCGATCGCCGGCGTCGTGACGATCAACCTCGCCAACGGCAGCGCGGCCGCGCACGGCGCCCACGGCGACGCATCCGGCTCGCTGACCGGCAACCTGCTGATCCTCGGCGCGGTGTGCTGCGAATCGATCTACGTGATCCTGTCGCGCCGGCTCACGCAGACGCTCGCGCCGATCGACATCTGCGCGTACACGCACCTGTTCGGCCTGTTCCTGATGCTGCCGCTCGGCGCGACGGCGCTGTGGCATTTCGATTACGCAAGCGTGCCGGCCGGCACGTGGGCGCTCGTCGTCTGGTATGGCCTGTCGGCCAGCATCTTCTCGTTCTGGTTGTGGATGAAAGGCATCCGGCACGTGCCGGGCAGCCTCGCCGGCGTGTTCAGCGCGGTGCTGCCGATCGCCGCGGCCGCGTACGGGATCGCATTCCTCGGCGAGCGCCCGACGCTCGCGCACGGCATCGCGCTCGCGTGCGTCGTCGCCGGCATCGTGCTCGCGAGCCTGCGCGTGAAACGCGTGTCGGCGGCCGCATCCTGATCGGTCCCCGCCAGTGCCGGCGCGTCGCTGCAGTCGCGCCGGCCGACGCGTTACAATAGCGCGCCTTTTCAAGATTACCCCCGATACCTGCGCACCGCGCCCGCACCGCCATCATGTCCGCCCCGCATTCGCCCGGCCGCCCCGCCCGTCGCCCGCTTCGCCCGCTTCCCGCGCTGATTTTCATGAGCCGCTGGCTCCAGGTTCCGCTTTACCTGGGCCTGATCGTCGCGCAGGCCGTCTACGTGTTCCTGTTCCTGAAGGAAGTCTGGCACCTGCTGTCGCATGCAGCCGGCCTCGACGAAGTCAGCGTGATGCTCGCGGTGCTCGGCCTGATCGACGTGGTGATGATCTCGAACCTGCTGATCA
Source organism: Burkholderia sp. IT-111MI5 (assembly GCF_949752865.1). NCBI lineage: Bacteria > Pseudomonadati > Pseudomonadota > Betaproteobacteria > Burkholderiales > Burkholderiaceae > Burkholderia > Burkholderia sp. IT-111MI5. Next base: position 38,181 of record NZ_CATKIF010000018.1, read on the forward strand.
TGGTGATCGTCGGCGGTTACGAAACGTTCGTATCGCGCCTCGGCATCGAAGGCCACCCCGACGAGCCCGAATGGCTCGACCACGTGAACGCGGGCGTGCTGAAGGTCAAGCTGTCGATGGCGCTGATCAGCATTTCGTCGATCCACCTGCTGAAGACCTTCATCAACCCCGACCAGCACACGACGCACGCGATCATGTGGCAGGTGATCATCCACGTGTCGTTCCTCGTGTCGGCGCTCGTGATGGCGTGGGTCGACCGCCTGACGACCCACACGCACCCGGCCCATTTCCACGAGACGCATGCGCCCGCCGCGGCCGCGTCCCGCCAGCCGGTCGAAGCAGCCGTCAACGCATAAAACGTATTCCCCACTGTCCTCACAGAGTCTCAGCCATGACCGTCATCAAACAGGAAGACCTGATCCAGAGCATCGCGGATTCGCTGCAGTACATCAGCTACTACCACCCGCTCGACTACATCCAGGCACTCGGCCGCGCGTACGAGCTGGAAGAGAGCCCGGCCGCGAAGGACGCGATCGCGCAGATCCTCACGAACAGCCGCATGTGCGCGGAAGGCAAGCGCCCGATCTGCCAGGACACCGGCATCGTCACGATCTTCGTGAAGGTCGGCATGGACGTGCGCTGGGACGGCGCGACGATGGGCCTCACCGACATGATCAACGAAGGCGTGCGTCGCGGTTACACGCACCCGGACAACGTGCTGCGCGCGTCGATCGTCAACCCGCCGGAAGGTGCCCGCAAGAACACGAAGGACAACACGCCGGCCGTGATCCACTACGAGATCGTGCCGGGCGACAAGGTCGACGTGCAGGTCGCGGCGAAGGGCGGCGGCTCGGAGAACAAGTCGAAGTTCGTGATGCTGAACCCGTCCGACTCGATCGTCGACTGGGTGCTGAAGACGGTCCCGACGATGGGCGCGGGCTGGTGCCCGCCCGGCATGCTCGGGATCGGCATCGGCGGCACCGCCGAGAAGGCGATGCTGATGGCGAAGGAATCGCTGATGGAGCCGATCGACATCCAGGAAATCATCGCGCGCGGCCCGAAGGACTGGGTCGAGGAACTGCGCGTCGAGCTGCACGAGAAGGTCAACGCGCTCGGCATCGGCGCGCAGGGCCTCGGCGGCCTGGCGACCGTGCTCGACGTGAAGATCATGGCCGCACCGACGCACGCCGCGTCGAAGCCGGTCGCGCTGATCCCGAACTGCGCGGCCACGCGCCACGCGCACTTCGTGCTCGACGGTTCGGGCCCGGCCAAGCTCGAAGCGCCGTCGCTCGACGCCTGGCCGAAGGTCCAGTGGGAACCGAACACGGAAACCAGCAAGCGCGTCGACCTGAACACGCTGACGCCGGAAGAAGTCGCGAGCTGGACGCCGGGCCAGACGCTGCTGCTGTCGGGCAAGATGCTCACCGGCCGCGACGCCGCGCACAAGCGCATCGCCGACATGCTCGCGAAGGGCGAGAAGCTGCCGGTCGACTTCACGAACCGCGTGATCTACTACGTCGGCCCGGTCGATCCGGTACGCGACGAAGTGGTCGGTCCGGCCGGCCCGACGACGGCCACGCGCATGGACAAGTTCACCGAGACGATGCTCGCGCAAACGGGCCTGATCTCGATGGTCGGCAAGGCCGAGCGCGGCCCGGTCGCGATCGACGCGATCAAGAAGCACAAGGCGGCCTACCTGATGGCGGTCGGCGGTGCGGCCTACCTCGTGTCGAAGGCGATCCGCGGCGCGAAGGTGCTCGCGTTCGAAGACCTCGGCATGGAAGCGATCTACGAGTTCGACGTGCAGGACATGCCGGTGACGGTCGCCGTCGATTCGTCGGGCACGTCGGTGCACCAGACCGGTCCGAAGGAGTGGCAGGCGAAGATCGGCAAGATCCCGGTCGCAGCCGCTTAAGCTCGATCGCACGAAAGGCCGGACGGGAGTCCGGCCTTTTTGCTTCTCGTTCTCATTATTGTGCGCAGCCGGTTCTTCAAGGCTGATTCTCATTACACGCAAAAGGCAGGCCCGACAAGGCTTCGAGGCTTGGCTTTTCTCGTTCGAGCGATTATCGTTCGGTTTCTGAAGCCCCACTGAACAAGGAACAGCCATGCAAGGCGACAAGAAAGTCATCGAATATCTGAACGCCCAACTGAAGAATGAACTCACGGCGATCAACCAGTACTTCCTGCATGCGCGCATGTACAAGCACTGGGGCCTCGACAAGCTCGGCAAGCACGAGTACGACGAGTCGATCGGCGAAATGAAGCACGCCGACTGGCTGATCGAGCGCGTGTTCATGCTGGACGGCCTGCCGAACCTGCAGGACCTGCACAAGCTGCTCGTCGGCGAGGAAACGGAAGAGATCCTGAAATGCGACCTGAAGCTCGAGCAGATCTCGCAGACCACGTGCAAGGAAGCGATCGCCTACTGCGAATCGGTTCGTGACTACGTGTCGCGCGAAATCTTCGAAAAGATTCTCGACGACACCGAAGAGCACATCGACTGGCTGGAAACGCAGATCGACCTGATCGGCAAGGTCGGCCTGCAGAACTATCAGCAAACGATGATGGGTTCGGCCGAGTAATCGCCCCGCCCCCCCCGCGCCGTCCGCATGACGATGACGAACCAGCCAGCCGCTCCCGCGATGCACGCCGCCGCCCCTGTCGGAATCTTCGATTCGGGGCTCGGCGGCCTGTCGGTGCTGCGCGCCGTGCGCGCGCACCTGCCCGGCGAATCGTTCGTCTATACGGCCGATACGCGCTACATCCCGTACGGTGAACGCGACGACGCATTCATCACCGAGCGCACGCTCGCGATCGGCGAATGGTTTGTCCGTCAGGGCGCGAAGGCGCTCGTCGTCGCCTGCAATACGGCGACCGCCCAGTCGATCGCGGCGGTACGCGAGCATCTCGCAATCCCGCTCGTCGGCGTCGAGCCGGGCATCAAGCCGGCCGTCCAGCAGTCCGCGAGCGGCGTCGCCGGCGTGCTCGCCACCCAGGCCACGCTGCGCAGCGCGCGCTTCCAGGCGCTGCTCGAACGTCACGGCGCCGGCTGCCGCTTCATCTGCCAGCCGGGCCACGGGCTCGTGCAGGCAATCGAGAGCGGCGACACGGGTTCGCCCGCGCTGCGCGCGCTGCTCGACAGCTATCTGCAGCCGATGCTGGACGACGGCGCCGATACGGTCGTCCTCGGCTGCACGCACTATCCGTTTCTCACCGCAACGATTCGTGACATTGTCGGCGACCGCATGGCGATCATCGACACGAGCGACGCGATCGCGCTCCAGCTCGCGCGCGTGCTCGACCAGCACGGCCTGCGCGCGCCCGCCGGCACGCCCGTCGCGTCGCCCCGCTTCTGCTCGACCGGCGACGGCCGGCAATTGCAGGCGCTCGCGTCGACGCTGCTCGGCCTCGATGCGCCGGTCGAATCCGTCACCATTTCCTCGCCGAACGCGCGCGCCTGCGCGACCGCCTGACGCGGGCCGGTACACCCTCTCCCGATGCGGCTGCGCCGCCCCCGCCGTTTCAAGGGTCCGATGACCTTAAAAAAAGCCCGACCCAGACTTGTCAACGTCAGCAAAATTAATGATAATAATTCGCATTAACGTTAGCTATCGCAACTCATCATGATCGTCTGCGTGTGCAAGTCTGTTTCCGATCGCAAGATTCGCGCGTCCCTCGCTGAGGGCGTGAACTCTTTCGATGAACTCCAGTTCGAGCTCGGCGTGGCCACGTGCTGCGGCAAGTGCGAGGAGTCCGTACGCGACCTCATGGCCGAGCAAGGCGTCTGCGCGAGCCGGTGCGGTGTCGAGCATCACGCTCACCCGATCCCGGTCACGTTCTACGAACGCAAGGCCGCCTGACCGGCGCCGAGTGTGCACATGCGGCCCCGGCCGCATTTTTTGTTTTGACCGTCAGCAAGCCACCGTCTACGCGAGCCAGCGGCTTACCTGCCAAGGAGCCTGTGATGGAATTGCTGATCGGATTCGTGACCACCGTTTGCATCTCGCTGCTGATCTTCCGCAAGTGATGCCGATTCACCCGCCGCGCCCCGGGTGCGACATCGTTCTTTCAAGCTAACATGCAGGCTTCGCATTCCGCTCCTGCCGGCGTCTTGCCGGCTGCACCACGTATGAATCCCCGAGTGATCGTCGTCGCGGTCGGTGTGCTTGCCGCACACGCGGTCATGCTGACTGCCGCCTGGCTGCATCGCAACGCGCCGCCGCCGAAATCGGTCGAGGTCCAGACGATCACCGCGCAACTCATCACGCCGGCACCGATCGCCCAGCAGGTCGCGGCCGAATCGATCCCGCAGCCCGCGCCGCCGAAGCCGGTGCCGCGCGTCAAGCCGAAGGTCGAGCCGAAGCCGGTGCCGAAAGCGGCAAAGCCGACGCCTCAGCCGGTTACGCAATCGCCGGCCCCGTCGCCGACACCCGCTCCGGCAGCCGCCGATCCGACGCCCGCTCCCGCCGCGCCCGCTCCAGCAGCACCGGCCGCCGCGCCCGGCCCGGCTCGCGAGACGATGCAAGTCAGCGCGCCGAAGAACGTGCCGACGCTCCAATGCAACTTCGTGAAACCTGACTACCCGTCGATGTCGCGCCGCCGCGGCGAATCGGGTACGGCCTACGTTCACTTCGTCGTCGGCGTGACCGGCAAGATCGAAAGCATCGATCTGCAGAAGAGCAGCGGCTACCCGCGCCTCGACGATGCCGCACTCGACGCGATGCGTTCGACCACCTGCCGTCCGTACATCGAGAACGGCCAGGCGATCCGCGCCGCCCGCACACAGCCCTACAGCTTCGGGCTCACCGACTAACCTGCCTCATCCGGAAGATTCAAAGGAAACAAAAAAATGCAAAGCTACGGTATCGCGCACGTCTGGGCGCAAGGTGATTTCGTCACGCGCGCCATCGCGATCACGCTGCTCGTGATGTCGGTCCTGTCGTGGATCGTGATCGTCATCAAGGGCTGGAACGTGATTCGCCTGAACCGCCTCACGAAGAACGCCGAACAGGCGTTCTGGCATTCGGACAATTTCGACGACGGCGTCAAGAAGCTCGGCCTCGCCGCATCGACGCCGAACGACAACCCGTTCCTCGCACTCGCGCTGTCGGGCAAGGAAGCCGCCGATCACCACCACCAGACGCAACCGCACCTGCACGATCGCATGGACGTGTCGGACTGGGTCACGCGCTGCCTGAAAGACACGATGGACGAAGGCATCTCGCGCATGCAGAGCGGTCTCGCGATCCTCGCGTCGATCGGCAGCACGGCACCGTTCGTCGGCCTGTTCGGCACGGTCTGGGGGATCTACCACGCACTGCTCGCGATCGGCGCAACCGGCCAGACGTCGATCGACCAGGTCGCAGGCCCGGTCGGCGAATCGCTGATCATGACGGCCTTCGGCCTGTTCGTCGCGATCCCGGCCGTGCTCGGCTACAACGCGCTGACCCGCGCGAACAAGGGTGTCGTCAGCAAGCTGCGCCGCTTCGCGCACGGCCTGCACGCGTACTTCGTGACGGGCGCGAGCCTCGCATCGTCGTCGACGCGCGACGGCCTGCGTCTCGCGACGCGCGCCAGCTGAGGCGAGGTGAACCATGGCAATGAACACCGGTTTCAGCGACGATGACGACGATGCCGTGATGAGCGAGATCAACATGACGCCGCTCGTCGACGTCATGCTCGTACTCCTTATCATTTTTCTCGTGACGATCCCGGCGATGCAGCATGCGGTGAAGATCGACCTGCCGCACGCCAGCAGCCAGCCCGTCGACGAAAAGCCGCAGACGGTCGACGTCGCGATCCAGGGCGACGGCACGATCCTGTGGGACGACCACACCGTCACGCGCGAACAGTTGCAGGCACGCATCGCGGAAGCGGCGAAACGCACGCCGCAGCCAGAGTTGCACCTGCGTGCGGACCGCAAGGTTGCATACGAGCATGTGGCCGAAGTGATGTCGGATGCGCAGGCCGGCGGCCTGACGAAGCTCGGCTTCGTGACGGAGCCGGGCGCGAAAGCGAAGTAACGCACGCGCGTTTCGCACCTCGCGGGGTGCACCTCGCCGGCTGCCCCTAACCGGGCGTACCTCGCCGGCCGCCCCTGACCGGGCGTACCTAGCCGGCCGCCCCCAAAGTAAAAGGCCTTCATCGCCAGATGAAGGCCTTTTTTCATGCGCACGCGGGCGCCTTCGGGCGGCGGGCTCTTCGGCGGTATCGGTTGCGCCTCGAGCAACGCAAATGCGGCTACCGTGGTCTGCACGGACTGCGCGTTCTGCCCTATCTGGCTCGCAATATATGCGGCCACCTGATTTCGCTCAGAAACTTCCTTCACGAAATGGGATTTCAATATAGGCCCGCCCGCCCGTGCATTCAAGGTTCCGGCGATTGAAACTTGCGATTGCCGGCGACGCTTCAATGACAAAACAAATTTGCCTCGTCGTGCGCGTCGTGTTCAGGTCGCCGAAGCATCGGCCGCTGCTTCGTTCTTTTCGCGCTCAGGGCAACCCGGCTCCTTGTAGGCGCCGTGATCGAGCTTCTCGACCAGGTAGTCGACGAATGCACGCACCGCGGGCGGCATCCCCTGCCGCGACACGAACACCGCATACAGTTGCGGCACCGGCAGCGTCCAGCCCGGCATCACGGGCGACAGTTGGCCCGCACGCAGCGCGTTGCCGTACATCATCTCCGGCAGCGCCGCGATGCCGAGGCCGTCGAGCACGGCCTCGCGGATCGTCATCAGGTCGGCCGTCACGAGCCGCGGGTCGTGCTCGTGCACATGACGCGTACCGTCCGGCGCGATCAGGTTGAACACATGCCGCCCGTCGACGCTCGGCGTATCGAGCGTCTCGAAGTAAGTCAGGTCGTCCGGCACCAGCGGCGGCGCATTCTGGCTCAGCAGGTTCGGCGCGCCGACCAGCATCTGCTCGGTGCGCCACAGCGGCCGCACGACGATGTTGGCGTTCTGCGGCGGTTCCGAGCGAACTCGCAGCGCGACGTCGACCGAATCTTCGAACAGGTCGATCACGCGGTTCGTCACGCGGACGTGCACCTTCACCTCGGGATAACGACGCAGGAATTCGGGCAGGATGCGCGACAACATCGTCTGCGACAGCGTGACGGGCACGCTGACCCGCACCGAGCCGCGCGGCGACGCGCGCAGCTGCTGCACCGCGTTCATCGCGGCCTGCGCTTCGGCGAGCATCGCCTGGCAATGCTGGTAGAACAGTTCCCCCGCCTCGGTCAGCGCGAGCTTGCGCGTCGAGCGCTGCAGCAGGCGCACGCCGAGCGCCGCCTCGAGCTCGGTCAGGCGCCGCGACAGGCGCGATTTCGAGATGCCCAGCACGCGCTCCGCAGCCGAGAAACCGCCATGTTCGACGACCTGCGAAAAGTACATCAGGTCGTTCAGGTTATGCGCATCGATATTCATGTCATCGTTCCAATTTCAGAACAATCCATTGCGAACCGCCGCAAATCGAACGGTTAAACGCCCAATATAATAGCGCTATGTTTCAAAAATAACGCTATTCCGATGATTTCGAGGGCTTCCGCATGACGACCGCTCGCTCGCTTGACCGCACCTACCCCGCGCTTCGCACGACCGAAGGCGGCGGCTTCGTGGTTCACCGCCCGTTCCCCACCCGGCTGCTGATGGATTTCGATCCGTTCCTGCTGCTCGACGAAATGGGCCCCGTCGACTACGCCCCCGGCGAAGCCGTGGGCGCGCCCGACCATCCGCATCGCGGCTTCGAAACCGTGACCTACGCACTCGACGGGCGCTTCCGCCATCGCGACTCGTCCGGCCATGCCGGCACGCTCGGCCCCGGCGACGTGCAGTGGATGACGGCCGGCTCAGGCGTCGTGCACAGCGAGATGCCCGATCCGGCGTTCGCGCAGGCGGGCGGCCGCTCCCACGGCTTCCAGCTATGGGTCAACCTGCCGCGCCGCGACAAGATGATCGCGCCGCGCTATCAGGAGATCCCCGCCGACCGCATTCCGAGCGCGACGTCGCCGGACGGCCGCGCACGCGTGCGCGTCATCGCCGGCGAAGCGTTCGGCGTCCGTGCCGCGATCGAGACGCGCACGCCGATCCTCTACCAGCATTTCACGCTGGAACCGGGCGCGACGGTCACGCAGCCCGTGCCGGCCGGCTATCGCGTGTTTGCCTATCCGATCGACGGAACGGGCCTCTACGGGCCCGACAGGCAGGCTGTCGATGCACGGCACATGATCGTATACGGCGACGACGGCGACACGGTCACGTTCGCCGCCGGCGACACGCCGCTCGACCTGCTGCTGATCGGCGGCGTGCCGCTCAACGAGCCGATCGTCCGCTACGGCCCGTTCGTGATGAATACCGAGGAAGAGATCCGGCAGGCCGTCATCGACTACCAGACCGGCCGCATGGGCCGCATCGAAGCCTGACGCCCGATCGGGGGCGGCAGGTGCCGCGAAACGGATGGTTTTGCGTCACAATAACTTCTTGAACCATGTGGCCGCCCACCACCAGAAGGAATCCGTACCCTTGAACTTCGAACACCTGATCCAGATCAACTCCGATGATCCGGCCGTGCCGACCCTCACCCGCGACCAGCTCTGGGAAGGCCTCGTGTTGCGCGCCGAACAGCCGCAGCTGTTCGTGCTCGGCCTCGATAGCTGCGTCGTCCACGAACGGACGGAAACGACGCTCGAACGCGAACTGCACTACGGCCACGCGACCGTACGCGACCACGTCACGTTCACGCCGAACCAGCAGGTCCGCTACGACATCCGCGCGGCCGATGGCGAGATCGGCGGCTCGCTGACGATGACGATCGAGGAGCGCGAAGACCACGAGCTGTTCCTGCGTTTCGAATACCGCACGACGCTGACCGTCTCGGACGACAGCGAAGAAGCACGGCAGACGCACGGAATCGTCAAGGAAGCGTACCGCACGTCGGATATCGACACGGTCCGCCTGATCCGTGAATACGCACAGGGCCGCAAGGATCCCGATCCGCTGCACTGAACCCGGTGGCGGCCTGCGGGCCGCCCTTTGATTCAAACTATCAAGTCCACCGCTTCGATCGATAAAGAGTTTTTGTAAATGGGAATAGTTATCATTTAGAATTCATTCCATCGTATCGACAGTCACCGATCAACCGAATGACCGACACCATGCGCCCGACCACGCTGACCTTGCGCCGCACGACCGGCACCGCAGGCAGCAGCCGTCAAAAGACGGCAGCGGTCACGACGCCGGCGAAGCCCGCCGGCAACCGCGATGCAGGCACGCGGGTCGTCAGCAGCGATGCGCTGCTGCAAGGCCACAGCCACATCAGCATCGCGCATAACGGAGAGACCTATCAGTTGCGTGCCACACGGCTCGGCAAACTGATCCTGACGAAGTAACGACCGAGTATTGTGGGGACCACCTCCCTGAGAGGTGTTGGGCATTAGCCAGCGTAACGGCTTGCACGCGAGATCTAGACCCCTTCGTGCAAACACACTCAAGCAGCCGTTGCAGCAAGCCAAGCCACTTTTTTTTGGTTCTCGCACAAGGAAGAAAAAAAGCGACACGTCGAACGACGTGTCGCTTTTTTGTTTGAGCGACCAATGCGTGAAGCTAGTCGCCCACGTTCGTTGTCGCTCAACGCATGCCGAAAGCTGAACCGCGCTTGTTTCCTCGCGGCTTCGCACCACAGCCGAAACCGCAGCCGAGGCCGCACACGAGCCGCTTCAGAAACCCCAGAACATCAACCACCATGCGCTGTCGACGACCGCAAGCCCGACGGCGAACCACGCGAATGCCGCGAGCCGGCGCGGCCACGCCGCATAACGCCCGGTCACTTTCCACGCGAGCCACGCACTCCATGCGTTGGCCCCGACCAGGATCGCGATGCGCACGTCCGTTGCCCAGCCGAGCGGCACGTGTTCGGCACGCAGCAACGACAACGTCGTTGCCGACAGCCCGAGGAACACGCCCGCGCCCGCGATCGGGATCAGCGCCTGCGCGAGGTGATGCAGCCGCACGCGATCGAAGCGGCCAAGCATCAGCGTGGCGCCGGCCAGCAGCACCAGCAGCGCCGTGCCGTACACGAGCCCCGTGCCGACGATATAGCTGACGATCAGCCCGCCGTCGAGCCAGGAGAACACGTCGTTGCGATCCGGATAATGCGTGAGCAGGAACCAAGGCGCGTTGGTTTCGAGCGGCCAGGTGATGTCACGGTCGATCAGCCAGCCCGCGAGCCATTGCTTGATCTGCACGAACCACGGACTGACGGTCCAGTGGAACGCGCCGATCGCAACGCCGAGCAGGCCGTACAGGATCAGCGCGGTATCCCACGGGTTCGCCTGCTGCGCGCCGAGGTTCACGACCTCGTCGGACGGCGAGCGCGACGACAGCGAGATCGCGTCGCGGTGCCCGCTGCAGCGGCCGCACATATGGCACGCCGCGGCGCCCTTCATGCTGCGCAACGGCACGAGCGGCGCGCAGTTGATCGGAATCACGCGATGGCCATGCTCGCCATTCTTGTACGAACGGCGCCACGCATCCTCGTCGACCTTGTAGCGCATCGGCGCGAGCCGCGCGAGCAGCCCGAATACGCCGTTGACCGGGCACAGGTACTTGCACCACACGCGCTTCTCGCGGCCGTACAGCACGCCGATCACGATCGCGCCGACGGTCGAGCCGCCGAGCACGAACAGCACCGCGAGCGGGTACTGGTACACGCTCACCATCTGCCCGTAGATCGTCGTGATCCCGAACGCGACGAACGGCCAGCCGCCCCACCGGATCCAGCGCGGAATCGGGCCGCCGCGGCCGAACTTGCTCGCGTATTCGGTGAGTGCACCTTCCGGGCACAGCACGCCGCACCAGACGCGGCCGAGCATCACCATCGACAGCAGCACGAACGGCCACCAGATGCCCCAGAACGCGAATTGCGCGATCAGCGTGAGGTTGTTCCACAGATGCGCGGAATCGTCCGGCAGCGGCAACACCGCCGGCACGATGATCAGGAACGCGTAGACGGCGACGACGCCCCACTGGATGCCGCGGATCAGCGCACCGTGGCGCTGCATCCACTGGCCGGCCTGCGCGAGCCAGCCCGGCTTGGCTGCGGCGACAACGCTCATGCCGCGCGGCCTGCTGCAACGGCCGGACGACGGCTCGCGCGCTTCATCAGCAGCCAGACAACCGCCCAGTACACCGCATAGGCGACCAGGTTGGTCAGTGCCGGGTGCGCGCGATAGCCGGTGAGCGTCGCGACGAGCGAGCCGAACGTGCCCGAATCATCGAGGATCGCGGACGTGTCCCACACCTGCGAGATGCCGAGCGGCAGGATTTCCTTGTCGATCAGCTTGTCGACGCCGGTCTGGAACAGGCCCGCGCCGAGGAACAGCAGCATCACTTCGGTGACGCGGAAGAAATGCCGCCACGAGAAGTACTTGCCGCCGAGCTGCAACAGATAGAACGTGAGGAACGCGAGACCGAGGCCGATCACGACCGCGAGCATCTGGCTGCCGTCGACGTGGCCCGACTGGCCGAATCCGAGGCCGTACAGGAAGATCACCGTCTCGCTGCCTTCGCGCGCGATCGCAAGCGCGACCAGCACGGCGACGCCCCACCAGTTCGAATCGCGCGTGCTCTGCTGCAGCGATTGCTCCATGTCGCGCTTCAGCGTGCGCCCGTGCCGGCGCATCCACAGCACCATCTGCACGATCAGCACGCATGCGATCAGCACCATCGCGGTCTGGAAGTAGTCCTGCGCGTCGCCGGACAGCACTTCGGTGAAACCGACCAGCGCGGCACCAAGGCCGACCGCCATCAGCAAGCCGACGCCGACGCCGGCCCAGAGAAAAGGCAGGCCGCGGCGCGCGTCGTCGTCGCCGTTCTTCAGCCATGCATAGAGAATGCCGACGACGAGCAGCGCTTCGACGCTCTCCCGCCAGACGATGAACAAGATCTGACCCATCGATACCTCCTGACGCGCGAAGCAACGGACTGGTATGCCCGCGCGCAGATAAAACGCGTTACTTCGCGACGATCACGCCCTGTGCCTGCTGGTGGAAATCGTCGAAAAACTTGTATTCGCCCGGCGACAGCGGAGCGACGACCACGAACGAATCGGCACCCGGCGCAAGCACCTTCTCCTTGCGCAGTTGCACGCTCTCGAATTCGGCCGCGCCCTTGCCGGTGTTCTTGATCTCGATCTTGAAACGCTGGCCGGCCGGCACTTCGATGCGGGCGGGATTCAGCTTGCCGTCCGCCATCTCGAGCTTGAACGTCGGCAGATCGGCTGCGTGCGCTGCGCCTGCAAGCCACAACGCAGCGGCTGCGGCGATGATTTTCTGGGGAGTTTTCATTCTGGATTCTCTACGCCGACGGCGCGCCGAAGCGCGCCGTTCGTGATGCCGCCGATCAGTAACCGCCCTTCTTGCCGATACCGGCGAACGGGAAGTCGTACTCGAGCGTAATGGGCTTGAACCATGCACCCACGCCCGTTTCCTTGTCGACGTGACGGCCGAACGCCATGTGGCCCGACTGCATCGGCGGCTTGACGACCATCGTCAGGTGGTACTTGCCCGGGCCGTTCAGCTTCACGTTGTCGCCATAGTGCGGACCGTCGCTCGCGACCATGCCCATCAGGTCGCCTTCAGCCTTCCACTTCGTGTCGCCCTGCTTCGTCAGCTTGTACGCGACCTGCAGGTACGGCATCCAGTCGCCTTCGGCGAAACCCGTCGGGTTGTTCTTGACCGCATGGATGTCGGCCTCGAGGTGGATGTCGGAATCCGACGCCTTGCGCATCATCCCTTCCGGGTCCATCGTGATCGGCTGCAGGTACACCGCGCCGATTTCCATGCCGCCCTGGATCTGCTGCTTGCCGATCGGATATTCGGCCGCCGAGGCCGACATCGCGGCAAGCGCCGCCGCTACCGCAACCGTCGTGCGGATGAACGAAGAACCCAACATGGACACTCCTTGTTATTTGTCTGACTATCTTGACGACATCCGAGCCGCCGCCGGGGCGGCTCGCTGAAAACACTAACGCAATGAAGAACGTTAATGCGAACTATTCTCAATAATAGCGGAGTTTAGCACCGAACCTGTTTCCGAACAAACCGGATACCGTGTAAACCCCTGATCCGACAAGGCTTACAGACCGGTTACTGACAGGTTTTGGTGACGTTTGGAAAGATTTACCGGCCGCCGCTGACGTGGTCGCCGACGTTCGCGCCGAACACGCGCTCGCGCAGCAGCGCAAGCTGGTCGCGGGTCGCGGCAGCCTTCTCGAACTCGAGGTTCTTCGCGTAATCGGCCATCTGCTTCTCGAGACGCTTGATTTCCTTCGCGAGCTGCTTTTCCGACATGTCCTCGAATTTCGCGCGTTGCTGCGCTTCCTTCAGCTCCGCGCGCGCCTCGTCCGCGTTGTAGACACCGTCGATGATGTCCTTGATGCGCTTCACGACGCCGCGCGGCGTGATGCCCATTTTCTCGTTGTGCGCGATCTGCTTCGCGCGGCGCCGCTCGGTTTCGCCGATCGCGCGCTTCATCGACTCGGTCATCGTGTCGGCATAGAGAATCGCCTTGCCGTTCACGTTCCGCGCAGCGCGGCCGATCGTCTGGATCAGCGAGCGTTCGGCGCGCAGGAAGCCCTCCTTGTCCGCATCGAGGATCGCGACGAGCGACACTTCGGGAATGTCGAGGCCCTCGCGCAGCAGGTTGATCCCGACCAGCACGTCGAACGTGCCGAGCCGCAGATCGCGGATGATCTCGACACGCTCGACCGTGTCGATGTCGCTGTGCAGGTAGCGCACCTTGACGCCATGGTCGGCCAGAAACTCGGTGAGCTGTTCGGCCATGCGCTTCGTCAGCACGGTGATCAGCACGCGCTCGCCGGCCTTCACGCGCGCGTTGATCTCGGTCAGCACGTCGTCGACCTGCGAACTCGCCGGCCGCACTTCGATTTCCGGATCGACGAGCCCCGTCGGCCGCACGACCTGTTCGGCGACCTGCCCCGTCACGCGCTTCTCGTAGTCGGCCGGCGTGGCCGACACGAACACGACCTGGCGCATCTTGCGTTCGAACTCGGGGAACTTGAGCGGCCGGTTGTCGAGCGCCGACGGCAGGCGAAACCCGTAATTGACGAGGTTTTCCTTGCGCGCGCGGTCGCCGTTGTACATGCCGTTCAACTGGCCGATCAGCACGTGCGATTCGTCGAGCAGCATCAGCGCATCGGGCGGCAGGTAGTCGACGAGCGTCGGCGGCGGCTCGCCGGGTGCCGCGCCCGAGAAATGCCGCGAGTAGTTCTCGATGCCCTTGCAGAAGCCGAGCTCCTGCAGCATCTCGAGGTCGAAGCGCGTGCGCTGCTCGAGGCGCTGCGCCTCGACGAGCTTGCCGTCGCGGTGGAAGAATTCGAGGCGTTCGCGCAATTCGTCCTTGATCGTCTCGACCGCGCGCATCACGGTGTCGCGCGGCGTCACGTAGTGCGACGACGGATACACGGTGAAGCGCGGAATCTTCTGCCGCACACGCCCGGTCAGCGGGTCGAACAGGTGCAGCGTCTCGACCTCGTCGTCGAACAGCTCGACGCGCACGGCCATTTCCGCGTGTTCGGCCGGGAAGATGTCGATCGTGTCGCCGCGCACGCGGAACGTGCCGCGCTGGAAATCCTGCTCGTTGCGCGTGTATTGCATCGCGATCAGCCGCGCGATCACGTCGCGCTGGCCGAGCTTGTCGCCGGTGCGCAGCGTCAGGATCATCTGGTGGTATTCGGACGGGTTGCCGATACCGTAGATCGCCGACACCGTCGCGACGATCACCACGTCGCGGCGCTCCATCAGGCTCTTCGTCGCCGACAGCCGCATCTGCTCGATGTGCTCGTTGATCGACGAATCCTTCTCGATGAACAGGTCGCGCTGCGGCACGTAGGCCTCAGGCTGGTAGTAGTCGTAGTACGAGACGAAGTACTCGACCGCGTTGCGCGGGAAGAACTCGCGGAACTCGGCATAGAGCTGGGCCGCGAGCGTCTTGTTCGGCGCGAACACGATCGCCGGGCGGCCGAGCCGCGCGATCGTGTTCGCCATCGTGAAGGTCTTGCCCGAACCCGTCACGCCGAGCAGCGTCTGGAAGGCAAGGCCGTCGCCGATGCCTTCGACGAGCGTGTCGATCGCGGTCGGCTGGTCGCCTGCGGGCGGATACGGTTGATACAGCTGGAACGGCGACCCTTCGAAGGTGACGAATTTGGATTCGTCGAGCGCGTCGCCGACTTCGGCATGATGTTCGGACATGGAATGCGGCCGGAGCGAGGGCAAAGAAAGCATTCTAGCGCTTCGCGGCCGCGCGAACTGCTGTCGGCTCCTGACGCGCGACGGCCGCCCGAAATCGCGATTCGCCGCCGAATCGCGCGCCCCCGCCAGCGCGAATTCGCTACAATGTCAGGCTGCTGCGCTTTCCGGCGTCGCGCCCGTTGGCGCGCGGTTCGCTGCGCCCGCCCGCCGGCTGAAAGCCTGACCCTCTTTTCACTACTGCCGAATCATCATGTCGCTCTTCTCCGCTGTCCAGCTTGCTCCCCGCGACCCGATCCTGGGCCTGAACGAAGCCTTCAACGCCGATGCGCGTCCGACCAAGGTCAACCTCGGCGTCGGCGTGTACACGAACGAAGAAGGCAAGATTCCGCTGCTGCGCGCGGTTCGCGAAGCAGAGAAGGTGCGTGTCGCGGCCGGCCTGCCGCGCGGCTACCTGCCGATCGACGGGATCGCCGCCTACGATGCGGCCGTGCAGAAGCTGCTGCTCGGCAACGATTCGCCGCTGATCGCAGCGGGCCGCGTGGTCACGGCCCAGGCACTGGGCGGTACGGGCGCACTGAAGATCGGCGCCGATTTCCTGCGCACCGTGAACCCGAACGTGAAGGTCGCAATCAGCGATCCGAGCTGGGAAAACCACCGCGCGCTGTTCGAAGCGGCCGGGTTCGAAGTCGTCGCGTACCCGTATTACGACGCCGCCACCAACGGCGTGAACTTCGAAGGCATGCTGTCGGCGCTGAACGGCTATGCGGCAGGCACGGTCGTCGTGCTGCACGCGTGCTGCCACAACCCGACCGGCGTGGACCTCACCGAAGCGCAATGGCAACAAGTCGTCGACGTCGTGAAGGCGCGCAACCTCGTGCCGTTCCTCGACATGGCGTATCAGGGCTTCGGCGAGAACATCGAGGCCGATGCGGCCGCCGTGCGCCTGTTTGCCGCGGCCGACCTGAACGCGTTCGTGTCGTCGTCGTTCTCGAAGTCGTTCTCGCTGTACGGCGAGCGCGTCGGCGCGCTGTCGATCATCACGTCGAGCAAGGAAGAAGCCACGCGCGTGCTGTCGCAACTGAAGCGCGTGATCCGCACGAACTACTCGAACCCGCCGACCCATGGCGGCGCGGTGGTCGCAGCGGTGCTCGCATCGCCGGAACTGCACGCTTCGTGGGTGCAGGAGCTTGGTGAAATGCGCGATCGCATCCGCGCGATGCGCAATGGTCTCGTCGAGCGCCTGAAGGCGAGCGGCGTCGATCGCGACTTCAGCTTCATCAACGCGCAACGCGGGATGTTCTCGTATTCGGGCCTGACCTCGGCGCAAGTCGATCGCCTGCGCGACGAGTTCGGCATCTATGCGGTCGGCACGGGCCGGATCTGCGTCGCAGCGCTGAACACGCGCAACCTCGACGCGGTCGCCAATGCAATCGCAGCCGTGCTGAAGTAACTCGGCACCGGCAGGCGGCAGCCGCCGCCGGCCCCGCCGAAATGAAAAACGCGCTCCCCGGAGCGCGTTTTTTTGTGCCGTTCATCGCAGCGGGCAGCTACGCCGCCCGCGCCCGCGTTACTGCATGAACCAGCCGTGGCTGACGACGACCGACTGGCCGGTGAGCGCGGCGCTCGGGAACGCCGACAGGAACAGCACCGTT
>NZ_CATKIF010000019.1:0-51825 GCF_949752865.1 Burkholderia sp. IT-111MI5
TCCACCCACGCTGCCTTTTGGGCATTACCGGCCGCGCCACCATAGTTGACGGTCGTGAGACCATCGGCGAAAGCTGCCACCGACAAAGACGCGAGCAACGCGGCGCAAATCATTTTCGAATTCGATTTCATTGTCTCCTCCTACTGAGTGATAAAAATTAGTCAGTCAGCTCAAGATCTTCAGGTGGTCCTCACGAAACGACAGCGCAATCTTGTTTCCCTGACGAACATGCGACCGCCAATCGTGTTCGAGGGGAACCTTGACGAAACACTCGGCTTGCCCCGGGCCACGGCAACGCAGTCGGACGTGGTCGCCGAAATAAATTGCGTCGAGCGTTTCGGTTTCGATGACATTGCCCTCATTGGCCGCGAACGTCGATTCGACAGAGAGCCGTTCCGGTCGGATAACCGCCGTCGCCTGGTTGCCGACGTCAACGGACGCCACATTCAGTGCGCGCACCGTCGTCCCGTCTGCGAGCCGAAGCTGGCAGCGGTCGCCGTTCCTCGCAACGACCGTGCCGCTCATCCGATTGTTGTCGCCGATGAAATTCGCGACGAAGAGATTCGTCGGCGATTCGTACAAGCGATCCACGGTATCGAGCTGCTGAATCACGCCCTGGTCGAACACGGCAACACGATCGGACATCGTGAGTGCTTCACTCTGGTCATGCGTGACGTAGACGAAAGTCAGCCCGAGCTCTTCGTGAAGCGCCTTCAGCTCGAGCTGCATGTGTTCGCGCAATTGTTTGTCGAGCGCGCCGAGGGGTTCGTCCATCAGCACGAGCCGAGGGTTGAATACGAGTGCTCGTGCCAGCGCAACGCGCTGCTGCTGACCGCCGGACAGCTGGCTGGGCATCCGTTTGCTCAGCTTATCCATGCCGACCATGTCGAGCGCTCGCTTGACCCTTGCCTCTCGTTCAGCGGGCGGCATTTTTCGAACCTTGAGCGGGTATTCCAGATTTTGCGCGACCGTAAGATGCGGAAAGAGCGCATAGTTCTGGAACACCATCCCGATATTGCGTTTATGCGGCGGGATCCGATTCAGCAATTGACCATCGAGCCAGATCTCGCCATCGGTTGGATACTCGAATCCTGCGAGCATCATCAGACAGGTCGTCTTTCCTGAGCCGGATGGGCCGAGTAAAGTCAGGAATTCGCCCTTTTGGATTTCAAGATTGAGATCCTTGACGACTAGCGTCTCGCCGTCGTAAGTTTTTTTGACGTGACGAAAGTTCACAAGAGCCTGGGTCGGATCGTGCATGGCTGTCTCCAATGTAAGAATATTCACATCCCGCCGTAGCCTTGCGCACGTCGGCTGTGTGTCGCGTTGATTCATCCGGCGAACCACCGGCGCGACTGTCTCGTCGCCGCGACGTTCGCTTTGCACCGCGCTTCATGCGGGAATGCTCGACTCGTCGCGCGACTCGACAAGACACGCAACTAGTTGGGCAAATACTCTTCGGACCAGCTATCTCCGATCGCATGTCGGGCAATCAGTATCTCGATCTCGGCATCGCTGTATCCGAACTCGCGCAGGACGGAATACGTCGATGCGCCGAATTTTTCAGCTGGTGCCAAGGCGCGAATCCGGGCTTGGCGCGGACGAATCGCGAAGGGATCGAGCTGCGTGACACATCGACCGCTGGGATGATTCGCATAGACGCTGAACGAGTAGCTGCCGTTGTCGATGCCGGGACGATCGTCGCTAGGCCGGCTGTTGTGCCGACGCAGATTGACGATGTTGTCCGGCACCGCCGCCGCGATATTGGCGGCCTGCAACCTGGTCTGCCAAGACGCGGCGGACGCGGTACCAAGCGTGGACGCGAGGAATGCAGCCGGATCCTTGGCTGCCGCAATTCCGGCCAGACCTTCGACTCGATCCAATTCGTTCAACTCACTTTCACTGGTGTCCACGTAGATCCAGTCGTCCGCGGCCCGAAAGAATCGAGACATCGCGCCGTAGCCGCTCACTTCGCGACCAGACGGCTCGTCGAATGGTGGGCGATTCGCATAGTCATACGCGAACGGAATCTGCACCAGATTGCCGAGTGCCGACAAGGAGGTTCTCGCGCGCCCGACCTCGCCTGTTTTCGCCTTGCGGTAAAGCGCGGCAGCCACACCTAGCGCAGCCGCGAATCCGCACATGACGTCGATCGTTCCGACATGCGCATGCTCCTCCGGCGTCTCCATGCCGCCGCCGAATCGCACCATGATTCCGGTGCACGCCTGGATCAGATCGTCGTAGCCAAGGTAGTCGGTCCGCGGCCCGCGTCGAGGACCGCCGAAGCAGTCGAGCTGGCAGAAGATCACGCCGGGATTGATGGAACGGAGGCTCGCCTCGTCCAGCCCCAGCGGCTCAAGCTGACGATCCGGGGCATTCATGACGATCACGTCGACAGACCGGGCGAGTCGAGCGAACACCTCGCGTCCATCCGGATGGTTCAGATCGACGAGCACGCTCCGCTTCCCACGCGCCGACGACATCCCGAAGACCACGGTATTCCACGGATCATAATTCGGCACGACGGGGTCGAGTTTGATGACATCGGCGCCAAACCGGCCGAGAAACGACGCCGAATGGGGTCCGGCAATTACGTTCGTCAGGTCGAGCACACGCACTCCGTCGAGCCACCCCTGTGTTGGCGCCCCCGACGGAGCAGGCAGCTCAGTACGCTCCTGCTCATCCAGAATGGCTAACGCATCCCGGAAGGTCACCGGATGGCGGGACGCCGGCGAGAGCATGGATTCGGCACAGTCTTCAAGCCACGCGACCGGCCCGGGCTGTTTCATCACACCATATTCGAGATCGTCGACATTCACGACCAGGCCGGCAGTATTCGCGTGGTCGTCATGCAGCCACTCCCGCGTGGTCCGGTGTGCCGCTCCAGGGAAACCTCCTTCACCGAAAATCTTTTCCCACTCGGCTGCTGTTTTCGTACGAAAAACTTCCTTCATACGCGCGGAAATGCGCTTCGCCCACTCTTCAGGTAACGGATAAACCCCTAGCGACGCGTTCCCTTCCCATTCGCGAATCGGCAGGTACGGATCGTCGACCCGTGGCAAACCGGCCTCCAGCATTTCCTCGTACAGTCCCATCGCCTGCAGACAGCGGCGTGCGTGCGAGCGATGTGACGGGCATACCGTATAAAACTTGCGGCCGTCGGCACACTCGTAGGTCCGGTAGAACGGATCCAGATATTCCTGCAGCGCTTCGTACGACAGATCCATCGGTAGATTGTTGGAGCGCCGCCGCTCGATTTCCTTTTCGCGCAGGGTCTTGTATCGCTCGGGGTAGTTCTCGATATGGATCGAGTTGTAGGAGAGCCCCTCCATCACAGCCGACGCCAGCGGGACCTCGATTTCATCTCCCATGCCGGTGCGCTGCCGTGCCTGCAACGCAAGCGCAACAGCCGAGACGGCCAGCATGGTGCCGTAGGCAGACGCGAGCGGCAACGGCGAGAAACTCGGGTTGATGCCCATCAGCACGCGGTTCTGCCCCATGTCCGTAAAAACGCCCGAAGCCGCAGCGATGATCGGCTCGAACGCGCGCCATTCGCGACGTAACTGGTCGTTGCTGGCAAAGCCGGGCATCGAGAGCGTGATTAGCTCCGGGCGTGCTTCACGCAACTTCGCGAAATCAAGACCCAGCCGCGCCATCACGCCCGGCCGGAAGTTCTCGATGACAACATCCGCGCGGCGGATCAGATCTTTGGCTTCTTCCAGGCCTTTGTCGGTCTTCAGATCGATCTGCAGGCAATGCTTGCCGCGGTTGAGCACCGCATTGGCCGGGCTATCCCAAAGCGGCCCGGCTGGAGGATCGACGTGAATGACGGTCGCACCAAGATCCGCGAGGATCATCGCGACGGCTGGCCCCGCAATGTACTGGCCGAAATCGATGACTTTCACACCGCTGAACGGCAAATGATTGCTCTTTCCCATAATCCGCCGAGTCGCCTCCAGACTGGCCGCATCGCGCGACCGTCGATCATCATGTTGTGGACAATCCCCGTCACCGCCGGCCGTCCGCGTCGAGTCGCGGGTGGATGACGGTCAAACGGGATGGAAGCAACTTTCGGTGAGAAGCCGTGGCGGGTAAAGCAATAAAAAAAACGAGGATGGGTACGTTTTTTTTATGAATCGAGCAAATGATGGGCCGGTCGGAGATCGCGTCCTGGCAACGGGACTCGCATACCACGTGCAAGATCAGAATCTCGCGTGTGCCCCCTGAACCTGTGCACTGAGCCATTCGACGAACGCAGCCGCATGAGGATTGACGATGTTGTGCGGGGAATAGACGAGGTAGAAAGCCTCACTGGTTGGAAGGCGTGGTTTCAGTGGCGCGATCAACTGGCCGGAGATCAGCATGTGCTCGACGAGGGATGACCTTGCAAGCGCAACGCCCTGACCGAGTTCAGCCGCCTTCAGGGCCGAAATCAGCGTGTCGAATTGCATTCCCTTCGACGAATCGACCTTCGATGCACCCGCTTTTTTGAGCCAGTATCCCCAACCTTCCTCGTAGCCGAGCACATGGAGAAGTTCGAAATGCGCGAGGTCCTTCGGCACCGAAAGCGGCGCTTTGGGAGACAGCAACCCGGGAGCACAAACCGGCAGCAGCGTGTCCCAGGTCAGTCGCTCAGCACGCAGCCCCGTCCATTTCCCGTGCCCGTAGCGGATCTCCAGATCGGCTTCGACATCGGTGACGCTGCTATCGCCTCCCCAGATATTGCTCGTAATGCGTAGATTGACGTTCGGATACCGCTTGCGAAAGTCCGGTATGCGCCATGCGAGCCAATGCGTGAAAAACACCAGACTCACTCGCACCGTCAGCACCTTCAGATGCCCTTGCCCGAAAATCTCGTCGGTGGCGGCAGCAAGCCGCTCTATCGCTTCATGCACGACTGGCAGGTAGGCGAGTCCGGCCTCGGTCAACTCGATGCCTCGCGGCAGGCGCTTGAA
This sequence comes from Burkholderia sp. IT-111MI5, assembly GCF_949752865.1. Classification (NCBI taxonomy): domain Bacteria; kingdom Pseudomonadati; phylum Pseudomonadota; class Betaproteobacteria; order Burkholderiales; family Burkholderiaceae; genus Burkholderia; species Burkholderia sp. IT-111MI5. The sequence continues at coordinate 4,956 of NZ_CATKIF010000019.1, forward strand.
TAACGCCGTACCGAGCTGAGCTTCAAGTCCTTTCACCTGCTGGCTGATCGCGGCCTGGGTCAGATTCAACTCGGTCGCCGCGTGCGTGAAACTCAGGTGCCGGGCTGACGATTCGAATGCACGTAGCCAATTGAGCGGTGGAAGTCGTTTCATCGTGCGAATCGTTGCAACAGATCGGGTGGGCAAACGAGAATACCGGCATTCTATTGCACCGATGCGATCAGAATCAGTCGCTGGGCGCCGCTGCGGATGTCGAGAGGCGACGACAAGCTAGTCTAGTCGCAAGCGCGACATCATTTGAGGGGTCGGCAATCCACATCGATCGCATTCCGGGCGCCAAGAATCGGTCGCCGCAGTGTCATCAGCATTGAGCCCGCTCTCGATCATCTTGATGGCGTAGAACGCCACCCACATGCAACGAGCCCTGGAGAACATCGAAGCGAGCCGGGGACAGCCGATCGCAACCGAGCACCTCAGGCGAATCGCTCCCACTCATATCGAGGGCATCAACTTGCGCGGCACCTTCAACTTTCCCGTGGCGCTCTACGCAAAGCGGATCTTGCCGAGCATCGCGGCCGACAACCCCATTTCGTCAACCAGTCGGAGCGCCTAACGACGGGGGGAACTGGCACTGCCGGTCGAGGGACCACTCATCTTCGATACACCGCGTCCGGGGACGCCTTCTGCTTCGTTCGCGAATGGTAGACGCTAACTCATTGTTTTGTTGGAATAAGTATTTGGGGGCACAAGGAAAAGCCTTGCCAGGCTTAAAGGCGTCTAACCGGAAAAGCGCATAGACATCAAAGGCACCCCCGGTCCATTCGCGAAGGTAAAACCGTGTGCGTTCAGTCACGGACATGGGCGATCGGCAGAGGACCAGAACCGATCCTCATGGGCCGCTGCGTTGCTTGCACCAAAACGTCGCGCAAGCAACGCGGAGGCCTCACGACTGCCTGTTCATATCAAGATTTTTTCGGATTTCACACTGCTCCCCCTCATCGGGGTGCGGTGCTGCACGATCCTGTCGCAGACCGGTATTGGCGCTGATCACGCTCGTCGACTTCATCGGACGGACGCGAGTCCGCCAACGGTACCGATACGCCGCCCTTCTCTATCCTGCACGCCTCATGAACCCGTACCTCGTTGCCAGGGCGCGGCTTCCAGCAGGACATCGCCGTATTGATCGATGGGAAAGCTCAACGCGCCCCTGAAGTTCACGTGCGCAAAATGCGCAGGCCCCATCCGGCGCAACCACTCGTCGTCGACCCGTCGTCCTTTGCGTCGCCAGCCGTCGCCCGTCGCCTGCATGCGCTGCGTGTTCCAGGCGATCACAAGGTTCGTCAACATTTCATCGCGACGTCGACCGCGCTCGGGGGCCACTCTGCCGGTGTAGATCGCGAGCTGAAGCTGGTGGGCCGACTCGCCGCGATTCAGCAGCGTATGCAGTTCCCGGTGGAACGCCACGTTGCTGAAGTAATCGCACAGGGAAAGCGTGCGCAGCAACGTGCCGAGTCGATCGGCGGCCCGATGCACCGGGTCGCCGTCACGCGTCGAAACCATTCGCCGAGCCATACTTTCGGAACCACCCGAGTTGGTGCACGCCGTGTGCGCCGCGGCGTTAGTATGAGGGTGTCGTTCGGCGTCGAACGCAAACCCGCCACCGCCGCGTGACATCGACAGCGAGTTCTTACTGCCATCGCCCATGCCCAGGAAAAAGACCAACGTCTGGCTCAGCGGTCTCGATCTGCTCTCCAGCCTGACGGTCGCTCGGCCGAAGAAGAGGAAAAACGTCGCGCGCAAACCGCCGACGGTCAAGACCGCTCGTCCGGTCGCCACGAAGCGCGTCGGCAAACCGCGTACGGGCAGCCCTCCATCGATGCGAGCGGCCGGTCGGTGGATACGCTCGTTTCATTCCGCGCCGCCATTGGCCGGCCGGCTCGTCAACCATCTCACGTATGCGTTGTATCTGCCGGCTACTGCGGCGGTGCCGGCGGAGCTGCCCCTCGTCGTCATGCTGCATGGTTGCCGGCAGACTGTGGAGTCGTTCGCCGCCGGCACGCGCATTTGCCGGCTCGCCGATCGCGCCGGTTTTGCAGTGCTGCTTCCCGAGCAGGCGAAGACCGCGCACCCTCACCGATGCTGGCATTGGCACGAGAACCTGACGCACTCCGAGGCGCCTGCCGTCGCATCGCTCGTCGCGGCGATCGTCCGGGAACACGGCTTCAACCATCAGCGCGTCTATCTCGCGGGCATCTCGGCGGGAGCCGGCCTCGCCGCGGTTCTAGGGATTCACTACCCCGCGCTCTTTGCCGCCGTCGGTCTACACTCGGGCCCGGTGTTCGGTGTCACAAGTTCCGCCATGACCGCCATGCGCGTCATGCGTAATGGCAGTCGTGAAGATCCGCTGCGCCTGATCGAGGCGTCGGTCGACGTCTCCAGCTATCCGGGCATGCCTGCCATTATCGTCCACGGTGAGCTCGATGCCGTTGTCGCGAAGCGCAACGCCGCACAGCTCGGCGTCGAATTTGCACGGCTCAACCAGCTGGTCGATGCCCAAGGCGCGTTACGCGTCGGCGAACAGCGCACATATACTCGCGATGCGGTCGACTACGTGGACTTTCTGAAGGCCGGCCGGCTCGTCGTGAGGATCTGTATCGTTCGAGGCCTCGGTCACGCATGGAGCGGTGGCGACCCTCGCGAAGCGTTTCATTCCGACAAGGGTCCTGACGCGACGGCGAAGCTTTGGGATTTTTTTAGACGGCAGCGTCGCGGCGCCGCATGAAACGTGACCGCGCCTGTTTCGACGTTCGCCCAGCAGGATGGACTCAATAAATGCTGCCGATTTGCGAAAGTCATTAGTCGTGACGTGCCGACCCAGCTATTCAGCCTCTTGATTGCCGCACACGACGCGCCACACCGACCACTTCCGGCACTTTGAATTACCTATTCGTCAAAAAGTTGACAGGATTGGGTATAGTTACGCATCCGCCCCACGTAACGAGATCGCAACATTCCAAATGGGCTCTATCGCTCACCGCCGGCCGGAAAAAAAACGGACGAATCTGCTTTTTCGTCTTCCAGAATAACTAAATTCTTCCGATTATCGAGGGACTATGGATTTGCTTGCGGCCATGCGAATATTCGTGCGGGTTGTCGAGCGTGGCAATTTGTCGAGGGCCGCGAAAGATCTCGGCCTGGGCCAACCTACCGTTAGCGACCGCGTCGATCGGCTCGAACGGTTTCTCGGCGTCAAATTGCTGCTCCGGAACACGCGTGCGGTGTCGTGCACCGATGAAGGCATTCTGTTCTATCAGCGAAGCAAGATCGTGCTCGATGCGGCCGACGAGGCACGGGCCGTCGTCACGCTCGGCAACAAGATCGTGCGTGGGCGCATTCGCATTGCCGCGCCACATGGGTTGGGCGAAGTCGTGCTGCCGGAAATACTCACGGTAATCCGCGAACATAATCCGCAGCTCTATATCGATCTCGTCCTGAATGACGAAATCACCGACCCCGTCACCGAGGGCGTCGATATTTCATTGCGGCTCGGCCAGATCGGCGATGGCAATTTCGTCGCGCGTCGATTGGGTTATGTACGACGCGTACTGGTCGCGTCGCCGCTTTATATCGAAAAGCACGGGCTGCCGGAGGAACCGACCGACATCGTCGGGCACCCATTCATTCGCGTCACGGGGCTCTTCAACGACGGCCAGCTTCGCCTGATGTGCCCGTCGAAATCGGTGCGGCCGACGCCGATCAACGTCGTCATCAGCACCAGCCACTGGCGCCCGGTCTACGAGCTACTGCTGAACGGCGCGGGTATCGGCGTCCTTCAGGAACACGTCTGCATCGACGCCCTGGAATCCGGCCGACTCGTCAGGCTGCTGCCGGATTACACGGTACCGGGATTCGACCTGCATGCGCTGCTGCCGGTCACGCGGCCCGTCCCTTCGAAGACACAGGTCGTCGTGAAGATCATCGAGGAGTATCTGCCGAAGGCGATGGCGCGGGCTGCGGACGGCGCGCTCGACATATAGCGCGCCGCGCCGGATCGATCGACAGCGCATCGCGCGCGGCCGGCAGGCGGCGGCACCGACCGCGATTCCGCCGGGCGGATGCCGCAGCAAGGACGGTCAGGTTAGCTGACGGCATCGAACGGAGCGAGAGCCGATGAAGCCGATGCCGGATGCGCGCCCGAGACGGTGACGATCGACAAAACACATCCTCATCCGTGCATCAACGTTCGCATATTTCACTTTTCCCGCGCCCGGAAACGGGAGCGGGTCGGGTGGCCGCAAGCAGCGCGGCGCCGATGGCCATGATGGCCACCATCAACAGCAGGCACGCGCGGAAACTCCCGGTCGACGTCCGCAGCCAGCCGATCGCCGCCGGGCTGAAAAAGCCGCCCAACACGCCGATCGTATTGATCAGCGCGATGCCGCCCGCGGCGGCGGGTCCTTTCAGATAGGCGGATGGAATGGTCCAGAATACCGTGTAGGCCATCCACATCGCGGTCGTCGCAATCGTGATGCAAATCAGCGAAACATCGAGCCTGTCGCTCGACACGGCAGTAGCAGCGAGCGAAATCGCGCTGACCAGCGCCGGAATCGCGCTGTGCCAGCGCCGCTCGTTGCGGCGATCGGAACTACGGCCGGCGACGACCATGCCGATGGTCGCGGCAACGAACGGAATCGACGAATAGAGGCCGATCTTCATCGGATCGGTGACGCCGCCGGCCGCCAGCAGGCCGGGCAGCCAGAAATTGATCAGGTAGATGCCGCAAATGACGCAGAAATAGGCGGCGCTCATCAAATAGACGTACGGGTCCTTCACGACTTCGGCGAAACCGTGCCGCTCCGCATGTTGAGGCTTCGCGGCCATGTCGACGAGTTCCTGCCGCTCCTCGGGTGACAGCCACGATGCCGTCTCGGGGCGATCGGCAAGCAGCACGCGGGCCATGATGCCGAGCGCGACGCACGGCAACCCTTCGATCAGGTACATCCACTGCCAGCCGGACAGGCCGCCCAAGCCTGCGAAGGTCGTCATGATCCACATCGACAGCGGGCCGCCGAGCACGCCCGCAAGGGGGCCGCCGATCATCACTGCGGCGATGGCTTTCGCACGGCGGGATTCGGGATACCAGCAGGTCAGATAGAAGAGGATGCCCGGCGTGAATCCGGCCTCGAAGACGCCCAGGAGAAAGCGCAGCACATAGAACGTCGTCGCATCGCGCGTCGCGACCATGGCTGCGGACGTCAGGCCCCACAGCACCAGGATCCTGCTGATGGCCTTGCGCGCGCCGGTTTTCGGCAGCAGCAGGTTGGACGGCACCTCGAAGAGCGCGTATCCGATGAAGAATATGCCGGCGGCCAGCCCGTATTGCGCATCGGTCAAGCCGATGTCGGACTGCATGTGCAGCCGGGCGAAACCAACATTGAGCCGGTCAAGGCATGCAAACAAATAACAGATGAGCAGAAAGGAAAGCAGGCGGCGGTCGAGCCGGCGATACAGCGCCGACGTGCGATCGCCATTCTGGAGCGAGACGACAGTGGACATGCCAGTCCATATGAACGCATCCCGTTTGCAGCAGTTTTCATGTGTGTCGACAGGCAGGACGGGTTGCAGCGCTCCATATCGCCCGTTGTTCTCCTGGCGCAGGCATTCAGGTTTGGCGAACCCCGGTCCTGCCAGGCTTGTCATCACACTCGATTACTGTGCAACCTTTCGACGTTCACCCTGTATTGAACGTTGATCTTCTCGCTCGCGTGTGCCGTTCTGGCCGGTTTCACGCTAACGTAGCCTTTTCGGTACAACCTGTCGTGAGCCGGACGCCTTCGCACGAGTCAACACCGCTCGCGCGCCGTGCATCCGGTTTTCGATAGCGGCAATCCGCTCTCCCCGGCCGACCGTGGCGCTGCGCCCGGCATCGGACCGGGCGCAGTGGGGGCGCGGTTTGTCAGGCGACTTCGGACAATTCGGGCGCCTCCTCCTCCTGGTATTGCCTGACGCGCGCGCGGAACGTGTCCGAAAGCGGCACCGTCGATTCCGTCACGTAGTCGTAAGCGACGTGCGTCGACGCGCCTCGCGCGATCACGGTGTCGGCGTCGTTCGCGAGCGTGATCAGGTATTCGAGGTCGAAGCTCTTCGTGCCGAGACGCGTGATTCGCGCGCTCAATTCGAGCGATTCCCCCCATTTCGCGGAACGGACGTATTCGCACGACGTCTTCAGCATGATCTGCGGAATGCCCTGATCGAGCGGCACCTCCAGCAGTTCATGCGCGTAAGCCATGTATGCATTCAGCATGTACACGTAATACATCGTCGCGCTGACGTGGCCGGCGGGATCCTGGTCGCGATACGTGACGTCGAATTTCTGTGTGAAGGCTCGGGTCATCTTGGCACCTGTGGGTTGAGGTTGTGCCCGCCGGACTGCCCGGCGGGTCGGGTCAAGCAAACGTTGAATGCCCGATGGCATCCGCGCATCGCGCGAAAGCTTGCGGCGCGATGCCGGACGGGCCGGGGCATGCGCGTTACGACAGCACGCACTGGTCGAGGTAGGGTTTCCCGCCATGCGCGTGCACGATCGAGCCGCCGCGCATCTCGACGATCGGCAACTCGGCGAGGGCATTGACGACGTGCGCCATCGTCGGCAGGTCCGACCAGCTCGCGACGTTGAAGCGCACGCGCGCATCTCCGACGTGCCGCCTGTCGATCGTGACGTACGGGTCGTGAACCGGCGTCAGCGTGACCTGGCACAGCTCGGTCTCGCCCCAGTCGCCGGTGCGCGGCGTGTACTTCAGCATCAAGGTGCCGTCGGACCGGGCCGGCGGCGTGTCGGCGACCGGCTCCCGCAATCCCGTCACGCCGAGTTCGAGAAAGCGAAAGCCCATCCAGCTCGCTTCGCAATGCTGTTCGCCGTTGAACTGCCGCGGCGCCGCGACGTCGGCATAGAGCTTCGGATGACCGATCTCGTCGCGGCCGGTGATGATCGGATCCGCAAGGTTTTCCCATACCGCCGCGAGAAACTTTCCGGCGGCGCGGTCGCGCGTCCCCGCAAAGATCGCGGGCCAGCTCACGTGAACCATCGTGTAGCCGCGTCCGGCGAGCCAGTCGATGCCGGTCAGGTAATGGAACTCGACGGTCACGACGGGCTCGCCGGCGAGCGTGAAACGTTCCGGAAGATGCCGTTCCAGCCGGGCGGCGTCGGTGAGGAACGACGCGGATACCGTCATGCGCGTCGGATTGCGGTGCGGGTCGACTGCGAGCGCGTTCGGCACCTGCCGGGGGCCCGGTGCCGGTCCGAAGTGAGTGGGCATTCGATAGATGCGCCCCTTCTCGAACGTGTAAGCCAACGAACACCTCCTTCGTCTGTACGCGGGCCGGCCGCCGTGTGCGGCCGGCCCGCGCGTCGTTTTACCGATGGGATGCCAGACCCGCGCCGGCATAGATGATTTGCAGCTCCCCCTGGATTTCGCGCATGAGATTGCCCGAACTCGCGTTCTGCGGAAGGTTCTGCAGGCGGAACAGCACGAACGGCTCGGTGCCCGACGGGTTGCCGATGGCGTGATAGCCCCAGGCGGGCACGAACACCGTGTCGCCCGGCACGAGTCGCTCGCACGTCTGGTCTTCGCCGAACGCCATTTCTCCGGAGCCCGAATGAACGATGTACAGATGCCAGAATGAATGGCGATGCCGCTCCGTCATCTCGCCGGGCTTCAGTACCTGGATGACGAGTGACAGATCGGGGGCGACTGTCCCGTGCTCATCGACTCTGCCGCCTGACAGCGCAAGCGTGCCCTGCGGGTTGTGCGGGCGGCTGCGCGTCATTGACTCGATCGACTCCCACTTCCAGACCACAGGGTCGGCCGGGGGTTTCGACGTCAGTTCGAGATATTCCGAAAACGAGAGAATGTCGCCTTCGATCGTCTGCATGGTTACTCCTTGTTGTACGCAGGGTGGGATGAACAGGTATCCGGATGGGCATCGCGGAACGCCGCGAGCTGCATGCATGCGTCATGAATGCGCGATACGGTCGGATACGGTGCGATATCGATGTTGACGTTGCGGGCCGAGACGATTTGCGGCACCAGCGCGAGGTCCGCGAGCGACGGGCGATCGCCGTGACAGAACCGGCCTGTCTCGGCGCTGCCGGCGAGCATCGTCTCGAGCGCGCCCAGGCTCGTGGTGATCCAGTGCTGCTTCCAGCGGAGCACCACGCCGTCGTCGCAGCCGGTCGCCTCTTTCAGGTACTGGGCGACACGCATGGCCGTGATCGGGTGGGTGTCCGCCGCGACCGTCTGGAACAGCGCGCGCACGCGCGCGCGTTCCTGCGTGCCGGCAGGCAGCAGCGGCGGGTCCGGATATTCGTCGTCGAGATACTCGACGATCGCCGACGACTGGGTCAGCACGCGGTCGCCGATCCGCAGCGCGGGCAGCAGGCCTTGCGGATTGATCGACAGATACGGATCGGCGCGGTGGGCGCGCGCATCGAGATCCTGAACGACCGTCGTGTAGGCGACGCCCTTCAGATTGAGCGCGATACGCACGCGGAACGATGCCGACGAGCGGTGGAAATCGTGCAGGGTCAGCATGTTCAGTTACCCTCCAGCGCTGCTGTCAACGCGGCTTCGGGCGCGGCTGCGAGCGAATCGCGCGCCGCGGTGGTGTCGTCGCCCGACACGCCGATGCGGGCCGGGCCGGTGGCCTGTTCGGCCGCGATCATGTCGAGCAGTTCGAGCACGCAGCGCTCGGCGTCGCGCGTCTGCCGCGACGCGATGCCCGGACGCGGCAGCGCATGCGTGTAGAAGTGCGCGCCTTCGATGGGAAAGCCGATGGCCCAGAGGCGCGACTGCGCTTCGCCGTCGCGGCCGAGCGGATGCATACCCGTATCGACGTCGAGTCCGCCCGGGTGGTAGTCGCCGTTCCGGTACGGGCGGACGATGCCGCGGCCGAGCAGTGCGGTCGAGAGCGGCGAACCGTCGGTGGCCGGCGAATACGGATCGAGCCGTGCGACGACGAGCACGTCCGCGTAGCGGCGCTCCACCCGCTCGCCGTATTGCGCCTCGATGCGGAAATGCGCGCACGTCTCGTCGGCGACAAGCCGCGCGCCGGGGCCGCCGGCGATGTCGAGCAAGCCGGCGCGATGCAGCGCGAGGTGCTCGCGATTGCGCCGCAGCGGCGGGCCGAACGACACGCGGTTGGTGATGGCGTTGAATTCGTCGACGAAGTAGCGATGCGAATCGGGCGTCAGCCCGCCATATTCGACGGCCGCGCGCAACGCTTCGCGCGTATCGCGCAGCACATCGGTCGCCGCCTTGACCGGGCTCGTCAGGTTGCCGAGCAGCGCGTGATGCAGGTCGTCGCGCATGAGCGCGAAAAAGAACGTGCGGAACGCGTCGAAGGATTCGAACGTCCTGCCCTCGAGCGGCCACAGAATCTGGCCGATCGCGTGCAGCTCATCCGGGCGCGGCTCGAACCCGTCGGCATCGACGTTGCCGCCTTGCAGCGCGAGCCGGTACGCGTAAGCCATTTCCTTGATAATCAGCGGCAGCACGTCAACGCGGAAATCGATCCGGCTGTTGCCCGTCGTGTCCAGCGCGGCCGCACGCAATGCCGCCACCGCGTCCGGCGTGAAAAAGCGCGGGCGATGGCGCCCCGTCAGCCCCTTCTGGTTGATCCCGCGCGCGGCGAACGGCAGGCAGTTGCGGGAGAACAGCAGGATCTGCGGTTCGAGCCCGGACTTCTGGTATTCGAGTTCGCCGTCGCGTTCGACGTAGCGTCCGCCACGGCCGATCGTCAGCGCGGACACGACATCGTGTGCGGTCAGGCCGAACCCCTGTATGGCGACGGTCGCGGTGGGGGCGATATCGTTCAGCGTCTCGATCGGGTATGGCGACGGCACGTATGCGAGCTGCGCGTTGTTGGCCTGATGCCGCTCCGCGAACTGCGCGAGGCGCTGGTCGCTCTCGGTGGGCCGGCGCGTGCCGTGGCCCGTCGTCAGGAACACATAGTGCGCAAAGGCCGGCGCACTGTCGTCGACATGCAGTTCGTAGCCGCGCTTGGCCGGCACGAGATCGACCACGCGGGCGCGGCGATGCGTCACCGCGACGCTGCGCGGCAGCGCGGCGACGATCCGTGCATAAACCCAGGACAGGTATTCGCCGAGCAGGCTGCGCGGCAGATGGTCGGCATCGTCGAGTGGGCGGCCCGCATCGACCGACGTCTTCCGGAACGCGCCGTCGACGTAGCGATATCCGCTGTCGTGCGCCCATTCGACGAGCGACGGCGCGCCGTGCCGGCCCAGCTCGCTCGACGGCGCGAACATCGTCACTTGCGACGCGACGGTGTTGATCATCAAGTGATCCGGCTGGCGCGACGGATGAGCGCCCTGCCCGCATTCGCCGGTGTCGAACACCGTGATGTCCAGCGCGACGCCGGCCGGAATATTGCGCGCGTGCTCGACGAGGCGCTCAAGCACGGTGACGCCGCGCGGCCCCAAGCCAATGATCGCAATCGAGATCGTGTTCGTCATTGCGTTTCTCCCGTTTCGAGTTGAACGTCGGCCGATGCTGTCGCCGGGTTCGATGCCGCCGCGCGCGACGCACCGGCGGCGAGGTGCGCGTCGCTCAAGGGCGGCGCGTGCAGCGCCACGATGTCCGGATGCCCGTTCCAGCGCGGGAAGCGCTGGCGCACCGCCGGATCGTGGCCGGGAATGATGTGGTCGGGGCCGTCCGCCAGCGCTTCGATCACCGCATGCCCGTCGAGCATGCGCGCGACGTTGAAGACGATCGGGAACGGGCGCTTCGAGCGGATGTGGTCCCAGTAGTGCGCGGCGTCGCTGGCCAGCACGACATGGCCTCGCGCCGTGCGCACCCGCACCACCTGCAGGCCGGCCGTGTGGCCGCCGATCAGGTGCGTGTGGATGCCGGCTGCCACCTCGTGATCGCCGTCGGCGAATCGCACGCGGCCCGCGTGCAGCCGTTCGATCGCCGCGCACACGTCATGCGCCTCGAACGGCTTGCGAATCGCTTCGTGACACATGCAGCGCCCGGTGCAGTACGCCATCTCCGCATCCTGGATATGCAGCGTCGCCCCGGGAAACGCGCGGATGTTCCCCGCGTGGTCGTAGTGCATGTGCGTGATGATCACGTCGTCCACGTCTGCCGCGTCGATGCCGAGCTCGCCCAGCAGCGCCACCGGCGAATGCAGATAGCGGCGCTTGCGCCGGGCGGCCGTCGGCGCGTCGAACCCTGTGTCGACCAGCACCGTGCGGCCCATGCCGCGAATCACCCACACATAGAAGTCGAGCGGCATGGAGATGTCGTCGTGCGGATCGTCGCCGAGATAGTTCTCGCCGCTGCGCCGATCGTCGTGCGTCGCGTAACGCAGCGCAAAGACTTCGTACTCCGCGCTTTCCTGATCGAGAAGGCCGCTCATTCCACTGCCTCCAGCAAATCGGGGCGCACGGCGTCGCGATGGGCCACGGCGATGGTCCGGCCCGATCCGCCGGCGCCATGCTCCATCGCTGCCAGTTCGTCCTGGAAGAAGAAGGTTTTTTCGCCGAATGCGGGGACGAGCTCGTCGAACCAGGTCGCTTTCGGATCGAACTTCGCATAGAACGGCCGGCGCACCCATTCGGGGTTGCGGGCCTGCAGCAGTTGCAGCGCGAACACCTTCTCGCCGGCCAGCTCGACGATGCCGTCCACCATCACCTTGCCCGGGAACGCGCTCATCGATGGGCCGCGCACGGTGCGGGCGAGGCCCGATATCGAGCGGTAGGCGGCCTGGAAAATCTCGTATGCGCGCGCGAGCGGCAGCTTGAAATAGTCGCTCGGCCCGGTGTCGCGTTCGACGAACATGTAGTACGGGATCGCTCCGAGCCGCACGCCCGTCGTCCACAGCTCGGCCCAGGCGGCCGGGTCCTCGTTGATGTGCCGGATCAGCGGCGCCTGGATGCGTACGCTCGCGCCGGTGCCGATGATGCGCCGCATGGCCCGCTGCGCGATCGGATGCTGCAGTTCGCGCGGATGGTTGTAATGGCCCATGATCGCGAGATTGCGCCCGGACGCCACCACCCTTTCGAACACGCGCAGCAGGTCGTCCGAGTCCTTGTCGCTCACGAAGCGCTGCGGCCAATAGGCGACCGACTTCGTGCCGATCCGGATGTTCTGCAGATGGTCGAACTCCGGTGCGAGCAGCGGCTCGAGGTATTCGCCGAGCGCGCGGGCGCTCATCACGAGCGGATCGCCGCCCGTCACGAGAATGTCGGTAACTTCCGGATGACGCCGCAGATAGGCGGTGAGCTCCTGCGACGAACGAGCGTCGAACTTGAGCTCGTCCATGCCGACGAACTGCGGCCAACGGAAGCAGAACGTGCAATACGCATGGCAGGATTGCCCCGCACTCGGAAAGAACAGCACCGTCTCGCGATACTTGTGCTGCAGGCCGCTTAGCGGCACGCCGTCGAGATAGGGCACGTTGTGGGTCAGCTGCCCGGCGGGGTGCGGGTTCATCCGCAGGCGGATCCGGCGAACGACGGCTTCGATGCGCGCTTCGTCGGCACCTTCGTGGATGAGATCGCGGATCGCCACATACTCGTCGTCCTTCAGCATGTCGCGATGCGGGAACGTGAGCCGGTAGATCGGGTCGTCGGGAACCTTGTCCCAGTCGATCAGCTCGTTCAGCACATAGGGATTGACTCTAAACGGCAACACGCGCGAAACGACGTCGACGGCTTCCTGAAGCTCGCCCGGCAACAGCTGCCATTGCGGTGATTGGGAAACGGTATGCCTCGTATACGGCTTGAACTTCCACAGCTGATCCTGACTCATGACGGCCCTCTCCAGCAGATTAGATTTATGAATGTGACGACATCTGAATCAACTTCCTGGTGATAAAGGTGATGCATTAAGTACAGCAAAACAACTAAAGCAAATCGAAATCGATGGAACGGCGTGTTGCATTGCCGTTCGCCGCCGGCGCTCAGGACACGGCGCTTACATCGAGCGGCGCGCTGGTCTTCGCCTTGATCTCGCCGACGCTCACACCGTCGGCGAGCTCGACGACCCTGAGGCCGGCCGGCGTCACTTCGATCACACCGAGATCGGTGATGATCAGGTCGACCACGCCGACACCGGTCAGCGGCAGGTTGCACTCGTCGAGAATCTTGTGCTGATCGCCCTTCGCGACGTGCTCCATCAGCACGACGACGCGTTTCACGCCCGCGACGAGGTCCATCGCGCCGCCCATCCCCTTGATCATCTTGCCCGGGATCATCCAGTTCGCGAGGTCGCCCTGCTTGCTGACCTGCATCGCACCGAGGATCGCGAGGTTGATGTGGCCGCCGCGGATCATCGCGAACGCGTCGGCCGACGAGAAGATCGACGAACCCGGCAGCGTCGTGACGGTCTGCTTGCCGGCATTGATGAGATCGGCATCGACTTCATCTTCGGTCGGCGACGGGCCGATGCCGAGCAGCCCGTTCTCCGACTGCAGCCACACCTCGACGCCTTCCGGCACGTGGTTCGCGACGAGCGTCGGCAGGCCGATGCCGAGGTTCACGTAGAAGCCGTCCTGCAGTTCCTGCGCCGCGCGCGCGGCCATCTGGTCACGATTCCAGGCCATGTCAGTCTCCTTTCGCGCGTACGACGCGTTGTTCGATGCGTTTTTCCGGCGTCGCGTTCAGCACGATGCGCTGCACGAAAATCCCAGGCGTATGAACCTGGTCCGGATCGAGTGTGCCGTTCTCGACGATCTCCTCGACCTCCACCACGGTGATCTTGCCGGCCATCGCGCACATCGGGTTGAAGTTGCGTGCAGTGCGGCGATAGATCAGGTTGCCGGACTTGTCGGCCTTCCACGCCTTCACGAGCGCGACGTCGGCCGTCAGCGACGGCTCGAGCACATAGTGACGATCGCCGAACTGGCGCGTTTCCTTGCCTTCCGCGATCACGGTGCCGTAGCCGGTATTCGTGAAGAACGCGGGGATGCCCGCGCCGCCCGCGCGCAGCTTTTCGGCGAGCGTGCCCTGCGGCGTGAATTCGAGCTCGAGTTCGCCGGCCAGGTACTGGCGCTCGAACTCCTTGTTCTCGCCGACGTACGACGAGATCATCTTCTTGATCTGGCGCGTTTCCAGCAGCAGGCCGAGACCGAAACCGTCGACGCCCGCGTTGTTGCTGATGCAGGTGATGCCCTTGACGCCTGAATCGCGCAATGCGCCGATCAGCGCCTCGGGAATGCCGCACAGGCCGAAGCCGCCGATCGCGAAGGTCTGGCCGTCGCGCACGATGTCCCGGAGCGCTGAAGCAGCGCTCGAATGAAGTTTACTCATACGTAATCCTTATTGAGATTCGCGCCCGTCGGACGCGAATCGCCGGTGTAGGAAACCGATTCAGCGGGAGGATGTCGCGGGGTCAGACTTCGGCCACACTTTCTGGAATGGAATGATCTTCAGTTACGCTGTCGAACAGGAATCCTTCGTAATCGCGTTCGATGATGCCTTCGCATACGGCGATGTAGGAATCGAATCCCTCGAGATCGAGCAGGACGGCACGCGGCTTGCCGGGCACGTTTGAGCCGACGTACCAGGAGTTGCTCTGATGGATCAGCGTCTTCTCCGCGATTGCCTGGATGCGTGCCGTCCACGCTTCCTGCGCCGCGCGAGTCGGCTCGACGGTAGCCGCATCGTGGTGCGCGGCGCGCTCGATCAGCTTCATCACGAGTTCGACCTGGTGCTCGTCGCACGGCACCGCGCTGCTCAGCGAGGCAGTGCTGCCGGGACCCGCGATGTTGAAGAGGTTGGGGAACGCCGCGCTCATGAGCCCCAGATACGTCTGCGGGCCGTTCTTCCACGCGGTGCGCAGCGATTCGCCGTCACGCCCGCGAATGTCCACGTTCAGCAGCGCGCCCGTCACCGCATCGAAGCCGGTTGCGAATACGATCATGTCGAGTTCGATCTCGCGGCCGGCTGCGACGATGCCGTTGCGGGTGATCGACTCGATCGGCGTTTCCTTCAGGTCGATCAGCGACACGTTGTCGCGATTGAAGGTTTCGAAATAGCCGCTGTCGGCGCACAGGCGCTTCGTCAGGATCGGATGGCCGCTCGGCGTGAGCTTGTCGGCCAGCACGGGATCGTCGATCTTCTCCCGGATCTTCGCGCGGACGAACGCCGTCAGCGTGTCGTTCGCGTCCTTGTTCGTCAGCAGATCGTTGTACGACGTGTAGAAGCACAGCCCGCCCGCGGCCCAGCGCGCTTCGTATTCGCGCAGGCGTTCTTCCGGCGTGACGGACAACGCCGAAATCCGCAGCGGTTGACGCGGTTCGCCGCCGACACAGACGAAGCCGCCGGGCGATTGCCATTCCATGCGGCGCAGTTCCGCGTAGTTCGCCTTCATTTGCTGCTCGTATTCCGCATCCATTGGACGGTTGCGCAGCGGGATGCTGTAGTTCGGCGTGCGCTGGAACACGGTGACGTGCGCCGCCGATTGCGCGGCGACCGGGATGAACTGAATCGCCGACGAGCCGGTGCCGATCACGCCGATGCGCTTGCCGGCAAGGTCGACCGTGCCGGTCGGCCAGCGCGACGTGAAGTAGGTTTCGCCGGCGAAGCTGCCGTATCCGGGGACGTCCGGCACCTTCGGCGCGGACAGGCAGCCGGTCGCCATCACGCAGTAGCGGGCATGCAGGCGTTCGCCGGCTTGAGTGACGAGCGTCCAGCGGGCGCGCGATTCGTCGAACGTTACGGCATCGATCCGCGTGCCGAGTCGGATGTGTTCATAGAGCCCGAAGCGGTGCGCGACGTGATCGAAATAGCGCAGGAGTTCGGGTTGCGATGCATAGCGTTCCGTCCAGCGCCATTCCTGTTCGAGTTCGCGCGAGAACGAGTACGAATACTCGAAGCTCTCGATGTCGACGCGTGCGCCGGGATAGCGATTCCAGAACCAGGTACCGCCGATGCCGTCCGCCGCGTCGACGAGCCGTACGGACAGGCCGGCTTCCTTGGCCCGATGCAGCATGTACAGGCCGGCTACGCCGGCGCCGACGATGACCATATCGAATGCGGCGTCCTCGTCTCTTGATGCGATATTCACCATGTCAGTCCTTCAATATGAACGTGTTGCTGGATTGATCGGGTACTTCCGTTTCGATACAGGGAGAGCATGCGCCGGCCTGGAATCCGGCTGGCGCCCGGGCGGCATCGCGGCAGCGATGCGCGCGCCGGGAGAAGACACATCAGTCGTAGGCGCGAGAACCGACGGACACGGTCGGCGCGGACCACTTTCGGCCATACGCCAGCATCATCACGAAGCTGAGGACGAAGCTCAGGCCGCCGACCATCAGCAGGCCGAGCTCGCCGAGCACGGGCAACAGGTTGGTGAGGAAGCCCGTCACGACCCAGGCGATCGCCATCACGGAGCCGGCGACGCCGAGCGCCCAGCCCTGACGGTCCTCGGCCACCGCGTCCGAATACGCGGTGTACATGGTGGTGTATGCAACCATGTCGAAGCAGCCGACCACCATGCCGAGCACCCAGAGCGTGTTTTCGTGCGGAAACAGCGCCGACAGCACTTGCCCGATGCCCGCGATCAGCAGGCCCGTCTTCGCGATGTCGACCACGCTCCAGATTTTCAGCATCAGCCGCACGATCACCATCAGCCCGAACACGAAGGACAGGCCGATCAGGCCGCTGAACAGGCCGAGCTGCGAGCTCGTGTACTGGAATTTCGTCTGCAGCACCAGCATGATCGTCTGCAGATACAGCCCGTAGCCGACCTGCATCAGGAAGAACACGATCGACAGGAACGCGATGCGGCGGTGCGTGCCGGCCTGGTAGATGATCCGCAGCGGCATCAGCAGGTCCACACGCGTGTTGCCGGTCGGCGCGACCGCGTTGCGATATGACCAGAACGTCCAGAGCCCGCAGACGACCGACAGCGCGGCGACCAGCAGGAACGGCGTGCCGTAGTTGAAGAACGGTGCGATCGTGCGGTCCGACGTGACGCCGCCGAGCACGGGGCCGACGATGACGCCCGCGCTGAACGCGATCGACATGATGCTCATGTTGTACGCCTTGGTTTCCGGCGTGCTCATGTCCGTGATCGCGGCCTGCGCGATCCCTTGGCAACCGGCCATCAGGCCGCTCAGGCCGCGTCCGACCAGCAACAGCGCGATACTCGGCAGCAGCGCGCCGAGCGCCATCAGGAAGTAGCTGAGAGCCAGGCCGAACACGCACAGCAGCATGATCTTCCGCCGGCCGTAGCCATCGGACAGCTCACCCATCAGCGAGGAGCCGAAGAACATGCAGAACGGATAGACACCGTACCCGAGCCCCAGGTAGAAATTGCGGAGTTGCGGACTCGTATCGGCCCCGATGATGCCGGATTGGGGATCCGAGAAGATCGCCGCCATGATCGGGTACACGAGCCCGAACCCCATCGCGTCGATCGCAATGGCGAGCAGGCATGGACCCAGTAGTTTGATATTGAGTTTGGACATGTATGGCCTCGGTAGTAACGTGACAGCTACAGTAGTCGAAGGCCGGATTTGCGAGTAGAGACGTATCTGCAATAGAAATTATCGTAGTTACTGATAACCGACGACTTCCTTTCGGAAATGTAAGGAATGGCTGGTAGAGGCGGGTTTGCGGCCCGGCCGGGCGTTGGTGCACGGACGGGAATTCAATAGGACGACGTAATAGATGGACAGATCGACGAAGACTTTCCGGGACTCTGTCGCAATAGGGACGGCCGGCGATGCGGGGTGTCGGGAAGCTTATTGACGACTACGCGACGGTGCCTGCCGCCCTGAAGCCGTTCGAATCCGCGTCTTACCCCCGCAGCCGCCGGTGCCATTACACCGCCCCATCCCCGGCTCCTTTACGCCGCCCATCGACACGCCGAGCTGGCAACGCGGCGAGCCCGCGCACCGCCGCCGCGCTCTCGGCGCCATCCTCGCTGCGGCCGGTGATCTCGTCCAGCGCCCGGTTGTTGGTGTACGGCCCGAACACCCCTATCGACACCATCACGATCAGCATGCTGCCGCCGATCAGCACGAACACTGCGGACACCCCGGCGCGCTCGAGCAGCAGCGCGACGATGAAACTGCTCGCGATTCCCGTCAGGCGGCCGATCGAATGCACGAAGCCGAGCGCACGCCCGCGGATCTCGGTCGGAAACACTTCCGACTGATACGCGGTGCCGTTGCTCGCGAGCACCGTGTTGGACAGCGTGACGAGCAGGCCGAACGCAATCACGAACGGCGCCTGCGCCGACATCGCGAACGCGGTGCCGAACAGCCCGACGCCGAACGCCGACGCGACGATCAGCCACTTGCGCTCGATCCGGTCGGCGAGCAGGCCGGCGACGAACGGCGACACCGGATACGCGAACGCGATCACGAACGCATACCAGAGGCTCTTCGTGACGGTCGCGCCCTGCGCGGCGAGCAGCGTCGGCAGCCACTGGCTGAAACCGAAGAAGCCGATGCTCAGGAATGCATTGAACACGATCAGCATCGCCGTGCGGCCGCGATGCTGCGCATCCCACATCGACGGCGCGCGCCGCGCGGCCGGCGTTGCGACGGCCGGCATCCGGACCGCGGGCAGCGGCCGGCCGGATTCCCGCTCGACCGCCTGCTCGAGCCGCTGCAGCACGGCTTCGGCCTCGGCCTCGCGGCCGGTGCGGGCGAGCCAGCGCGGCGACTCCGGCAGCCGCGACTGCAGCCACCAGACGACGACCGCGCCGCTGCCGCCGAGCAGCACGACCCAGCGCCACCCGGACATGCCCAGCGGATCGTGAGGCACCCACAGCCACGACACCAGCGCGAGCACGGGCATCGCGAGATAGCCGACCGCGAAGCACAGCGCGAACGCACGGCCGCGCACGGCCTTCGGCACCAGCTCGGTCAGGAACGCGCCGATCGTGATCAGCTCCGCGCCGATGCCGCAGCCCGCGATGAAGCGGCACACGAGAATGCCGAGCGCATGGGTCTGCACGCACATCGCAAGGCCCGCCGCCGTGTAGAGCAGCAGCGCGCCGGTGAACAGCGCGCGCCGCCCGAAGCGGTCCGCGAGGCGCGACACGAACATCTCGCCGACGAACAATCCGGCGAACGTCGCCGCACCGAGCGCGCCCTGGTCCGACATGCCGAGCACGCCGTGCGAGCCCGCGTGAAAGATGCCGTCGCGAATCAGCCCCGGCGGCAAGTAGGTCATCTGGAACAGGTCGTAGACCTCGAAAAACCCGCCGACGCTCAGGAACAGCACGAGCATCCAGATGCTGGCCGTTGCGGGCAGGCGGTCGATGCGCGCGGCAATCGACGCCGCATGGGAATGGGACATGGCGACTCCTCGATGATCCGCCCGCGCAGCGTGCGCGAAGCGGCGGACAAGACGCCGGCGCGGCGTGCGCGCGGCGCCGGCGTTCAGACGGTGGCGACCGGATTGACCGGCGACCCGACGAGCCCGCGCAGGTGCAGCGGCGGCGCGGTCAGCAGAAAGCGGTTGCGCCGGTGCGCGCGCAACCAGTCGGCGAGCGGCGTCAGGTGCCACAGCTCGCCGAGATGAATGCCGAGCTTGAACAGGCACAGCTCGTGCAGCGGCATCAGCGCGCCGGGCCGCTCGCGCGCCGACGGATGGCGCGGGCGCTCCTCCACCGCGTGGTTGTCCGCCGCGAGCGCGGCGAGCCCCGATGCGTCGATCCATTCGAGCAGGCGCGGATCGTTGCCGTCCAGCACGCAGCACACGTCCGGCGCACCGGGCTCGCCGCGCGCGTCGGCGTCGAGCAGGCGATCGGCGAAGCCCGTATGCACGCACACGATGTCGCCGCGCTCGACGACCACGTCGTCCTCGCGCAGCACCGCCATCCATTCCGCGTAGCCGATCTTGCGCCGCTCGTCGCCGAAGTGGCGGCGCAGGTCGACCAGCACGCCGCGCCCCTGCACGCCGCTTTGCGCCATCACCTCGATGCCGAGCGCGCGCGCACCGCCGCGCGGCGCGCCCGCTTCGGGCACCTGGATGTGCTCGTCCATCCGGTAGCCGTTGTAGAACACGCGGGATCGCTCGCCGTCGCCCGCCGGATCGAACAGCGAGCCGACGTGCGACAGCGCATCCCATTGCGTCGAGAACTGCGAGTGCATGCAGAACGAATCGTCGCAGACCACGTCGGTTGCGTTGGCAACCTGTTCGTCCGCTCGATAGCCGAAGTACGGCTTGCCGCCGAGCAGCGCCGGCATGATCGCCGGCGGCCGGCGCCGCGCGTTCAGCCCACCGCCGCGCGGTACGTCGAGCGGCAGGCTCAGCGAAAACACTCGGCCTTCGCGCACCTCCGCGACGCCGCGCAGCACCGCGTCGGCCGTCAGCCAGTTCAAGCGCCCTTTCTGATCGTCCGGGCCGAAATCCCCCCAGTTCGAACCGGGCGGCCGATGGGTCCAGCGTGGCTTCATGGTGTCTCCTCCATGCAATGTCCAGGGTGCGGCGGCCGTCCTTCGCGGCCGCGTCGCACGTCGCGCCTAGCGCGTGCGGATCACGCCCAGCCCGGCGAGCCGCTCGTATTCGCGTTCGCCGAGCAGCGGCAGCAGAATCTCGCGATTGTTCTCGCCGAGCGCGGGCGCCGGCCGGCGGAACGTGCCGGGCGTGGCCGACAGGCGCGGCGTGATGTTGTGCATCGGCAGGCTGCCGACGTCGTCGTCCGGCAGCTCGACGAGCGCCTCGCGCTCGATCACATAGTGATCCTGAACGATCTGCGCGATGTCCTGGATCGGCCCGACCGTTACGCCGGCTTCCTCGAAGAACGCGAGATTGGCGTCGAGATCGCGCGCGGCGATGAATTCGCCGACGATCGTATCGAGCGCGTCCGCGTGCTGCACGCGCTGCACGTTGGTCGCATAGCGCGGATCGTCAATCAGGTCCGCGCGGCCGATCGCGCGGAACAGCCGCTCGGCCATCGCCTGCGTCGAACTCGACAGGCACAGCCACTTGCCGTCGCGGGTCCGATACGCATTGCGCGGCGCGGTGTTCGACGAGCGGCTGCCGGTGCGCGCCTTGATCTCGCCGGTCATCACGTAGTTCGCGGCGGCCGGCCCTAGGATCGACAGCAGCGGCTCGAACAGCGACACGTCGATCACCTGCCCCGCCGCGCCGCGCGCATCGCGCGCATGCAGCGCGACCAGCACGGCAATCGCGCCGGACAGCCCGGCCGTCATGTCGCCGAGGAACATCGGCGGCAGCACCGGCTCGCGGTCGGCGAAGCCGTTGATCGCCGCGAACCCCGCGTACCCTTCCGCGAGCGTGCCGAAGCCCGGCTTGTGGCGGTACGGCCCCGTCTGCCCCCAGCCGGAGATCCGCGCGATCACCAGTTCCGGCCGGATCGCGAGCAGGTCGTCCGGGCCGAGCCCCATCTTCTCGGCGACACCGGGCTTGAAGCTCTCGACGAGCACGTCCGCGTCGCGCACCAGCCGGCGGACGATGTCGATCCCCTCGGGCGCGCGCAGGTCGACGCACACGCTGCGCTTGTTGCGCCCGTACACCTTCCAGTTCGTGCTGATCCCGCCCGCGCCGACCGCGCGCAGCGTATCGCCGCGCTCGCTCTCTACCTTCACGACGTCCGCGCCGAAATCGGCGAGCTGCACGCTCAGCATGTTGCCCGCCATCAGGCGCGACAGGTCGACGACGCGCACGCCCGCGAGCGGCCCCTGCGCGCCGGCGTCGAACGGTTTCGGATGGATCGGGCCGGTGGACGCGCGACGGCGCGCGCCGGCCGCGTGAGCGGCCTGCGGGTCGGGAACGAACATGCTTGTCTCCTGGTTGGTGTGTGTGTCGTTCGATGCGGAATGCCGGTCAGGCGCGCGCTCGGCCGCGCACCGCGTTACTCGAGCAGCACGCCGAGCTGGTCGGCCGCGCGGAACGCCGCGCCCGCGGCGGGCAGATCGCCGCCCAGCGCATGCGTCAGCTCGGCTGCGGCTGCCTGCACGCGCGGCAGGTAGTCGGCCAGCACCTTCTTGTTGAAGCGATAGCGCGGCACGCCGAGCGAGATCGCGCCGCTCAGCACGCGGCCGACGCCGAACGCCGGGCATGCGATCGCCGCGCTTTCAGGGTCGCGCTCTGCGATCGACACCGCGTAGCCCTGCTCGGCCGTCTTCTCGTAGTCGCCGCCGCGCGTGCCGCTGAACGCGAGCAGCACGCGCCCGGCCGCGCCGACGTCGAGCGGGAAGCGGTCGCCCTCGCGCAGGTGCGTGCGCACCGAGCGCTGCGCCTGGATGCGGAACAGACACACGCGCTGGTCGCCTTCGCGCACGTAGAACGCGGCCGTCTCGCCGGTTTCCGCCGACAGCTTCGACAGGATCGGCATCACGTACTCGCGCAGCTGGAACGACTCGCGATACATCATCCCGAGCTGGAACACGGCCGGCCCCAGCACGTAGCGCCCGTCCGGCAGGCGCTTGATGAAGCGGAACTGCTCGAGCGACTCGAACATCCGCAACAGCGTGCTCATGTTGAGCCCCGTCTCCTCGCTGACCTGCGCGAGCATCAGCCCGCCGGGCGCGTTGCCGAACGCCAGCAGCGCGGTCAGCGCGCGGTTGACCGCGGCCACGCCGCCCTCTGCGGGATTGCTTGTCTCCACCTTGTTCATGTCCACCTCGTGCGAGGCCGGCAGAGTCGTGCCGCGTCGCGGCTGCCGGCATCAAAAAATGAAAGTCACTTTCATTATACGCAGATCATCGATGACATCAACATGAATCCGCGCAGCTTCGGTCGCTCATCTTCTTGCAACATCCTTTGAAACTAGGCGTTAACGATAATCTTGACGAATGTCCTCATCCATCACAAAAATGAAAGTGACTTTCATTTTTAGAGATCAACGATGAATTCGTCGCCTCAACCCGTCTGGCGCTCGCTGCTGTACGTCCCCGCCCACGTCCCCCGTTTCGTCGCATCGGCCGTCGCGAGCGACGCCGACGCGCTGATCCTCGATCTCGAGGACAGCGTCCCGCCCGCGTGCAAGGAGGCCGCCCGCGACGGGCTGGCCGACGCCGTGCCGGCGCTGCGCGCGCCGGGCCGCGACGTGCTGGTGCGTGCCAACGGCCCGCTCGACCTGCTGGTGCCCGACCTGCGCGCGGCCGTCCGGGCCGGCGTGGACGGCGTCGTGCTGCCGAAGGTGCGCGGCGGCTCGCACGTCGAGGCGATCGACGAGCTGCTGGCTGCGCTCGAGGAGGAAACCGGCGCGCCGCCCGGCGGCACGCGGATCGTCGCGATCGTCGAGACGCCGCGCGCGTTCCAGGCGATGGACCGGATCGCGCGGGCGTCGCCGCGCGTCGTCGCGATGATACTGGGCGGCGGCGATTTCGCGCTGAACTGCGAAAGCGGCGCAAGCGCCGACGTGCTGCGCGTGCCGAAGCAGCTGCTGATCATCGCCGCGCGCGCCGCCGGCATCCTGCCGCTCGGCCTCATCGGCGGCCTCGACGAGCTGCGCGATCTCGACGCGTTCGAGCGCCTCGCGCGCGCGTCCGCGGAGCTCGGCTATGCAGGCGCAACCTGCATCCATCCACGGCAGATCGGCGCGCTCAACCGCGCGTTCCGGCCCGACGACGACGCGGTGCGCGGCGCGAACGCGGTGCTGGCCGCCTACGACGACGCGCGCGCGAACGGGCGCGGCGCACTGCGCGTCGACGGCAGGATGGTCGACGCGCCCGGCGTCGCCCGCGCGAAGCGTGTGCTCGCACGTCACGCGGCCGTGCAGGCGCGTGCCGACGGCGTGCCCCGGTGATGCGCGCGCCGCCCTTCATCGCCGTGCGTCATCCCTGCGCACGCACGCGTCGCGCGGTGCACGCGTGCGTTCCACCGCGCCGCTGCCCGTTCGCCGCCCGGCCCGGATAGCGTCGCCCCGCAGCACCGCCGCGCCGCTCGACCGGCTCGGCGCCGCATTCAAATAAATAACAAACCCTGGAAGGAGACAAGCCATGGGCAAGCGGATGTCCGCACTGTGCGGACTGGGCCTCGTATCGGCTGGCGCCTGCGCGCAGAACACGATCACGCTGTACGGCGTGGCCGACATCTATACGGAATTCCTCACCCACCAGGCCGCGCCCGGAGACAAGTCGTCGGCATCGCTCGTGCGGATGGCGTCGGGCGGCAAGAGCGGCTCGCGCTGGGGCCTGAAGGGCGTCGAGGAGCTCGGCGGCGGCTGGCAGGCCGCGTTCCGGCTTGAAAGCGGCATCAACCTGAACAACGGTACCGGCACCGGCGCGGGCGGCTTCGACCGCTCCGCGTGGGTCGGGCTGCAGCACGAGCGCTGGGGCGCGCTGCGGCTCGGCCACCAGTACTCGACGCTGTTCGACGTGATGGAGCGCTATTCGCCGACGGGCGCGTACTCGACGCTGTACGAGCCGGCCGGCGCGATCGTCGGCGTCAACTTCCGCGAGAACAACGTCGCCAAGTACCTGGCGAAGATCGGCTCGCTGACGCTCGAAACGCACTATTCGTTCGGCGGCACGCCCGGCGCGTTCCAGTCGAACGCCGCCTACGGCGCCGGCTTCGACTATGCCGGCGGCGCCTTCTCGTTCGCCGCCGCGTTCGACAACGTCAACACGCCGCAGCCGGGCGGCTTCGCGCATTTCCGCCGCTACGCCGCCGCCGCGATCGTGTCCGTCGACCGCGCGCAGCTGCTGGCCGGCGTCACGCACGGCCAGAGCGGCGTCGCCGCGCCGTCGGTCGTGACGAACTACACGTTCTGGTGGGCCGGTGTGCGCTACATGATCACCCCTTATCTGCAGGCGATCGGCGCGTTCTATTACGAGGACATCCGCGCGCAGAATCCGCCGAACGCGCAGACGCCCGCGCCGCACCCGGCCAACCCGCAGCAGGTCACGCTGCAGTTGAACTACTTGCTGTCGAAAGCCGTCACGCTGTACCTGGCGGCCGGCTACGCGCGCCGCGCCGCGCTCGATTTCGACAATTACAACTACAACTTCCTCCACTACTCGCTGGCCGCCGACCGCGCCGGCAGCGCGGGCGCAGCACTCGGCCTGCGCAAGCTGTTCTGAACTCGCCTCTCCCCCAGTATCAGGAACCTTCGGAGTCCTCTCACCATGAACCGCCGCCACTTCCTTTCCACGCTGACCGGCGCGGCACTCTCGCTGCCGCTCGCCCACGCCCGCGCCGGCACGCTACCGGCCGCCGGCGCAACCGCCGACCGCCCGGATCTCGCACAACAGCTCGCCGACTACGCGGCCGGGCTGCAGTATCGCGACCTCGACGCAGCGACGATCGACACGATCAAGGCGCACCTGATCGATGCGCTCGGCTGCGCGATCGCCGCGCACGACGAACGCCCGGTGCGGATCGCGCGCGACGCGGCGCTCGCGTCGCCGGGCGGCGTGTCGACGATCGTCGGCACGAACCGGCGCACGAGCCCCGATCTCGCCGCGTTCGCGACCGGCACCGCGCTGCGCTACTACGATTTCAACGACGCGTACGCCGGCAAGGAGACCGGCCATCCGAGCGACAACATGTCCGCGTGCCTCGCCGTCGCCGAAGCGCAGCAAGCGAACGGCCGCGACCTGATCCTGTCGATCGCGATCGCGTACGAGGTCGCGTGCCGGCTGATGGACGCCGCCGCGATCAGCCCGCGCGGCTGGGACCACACGTGCTACAGCCTGCCCGCGGTCGCGCTCGCTGCGGGCAAGCTGATGCGCATGCCCGCGCCGCAGCTGGTGCAGGCGGTGAACCTGTCGATCAACAGCCATCTCGCGCTGAACCAGACGCGCGTCCAGCAGCTGTCGAACTGGAAGGCGCTCGCCGATGCGGACGCGGCGCGCAACGCGGTGTTCTCGACGCAGCTCGCGCGCGCCGGGCTGACCGGCCCGTCACCGATCTTCGAAGGCATGGCGGGGTTCTTTCCGCAGGTGTCCGGGCCGTTCGCCGTCGACACGCGCGAATTCGGCGGGCGCGGCGGCGCGTTCCGGATCGGCAAGTGCTTCGTGAAGTTCTATCCCGCGCAAGGGCTCACGCAAACCGCGATTCCGGCCGCGCTCGACGTCGCCGCGCAGGTCGGCGACCTGCGCCGCATCCGGCGCATCGAGATCCATACGACCGAAGTGGGCTACGTGACAGCCGGCCGCGACCGCGAGAAATGGGCGCCGTCGACCCACGAGACCGCCGACCACAGCCTGCCGTACATCGTGGCGCGCGCAATGCTCGACGGCGACATCACGACCGAGAGCTACCGGCACGACGCGCTGCGCGATCCGGCGCTGCGCGCGCTGATCGAGCGGATCACGGTGCACGAGGACCCGGCGCTGACCGCCCGCTATCCGGCGCAGGCGCCGAACCGGGTGACGGCCGTGTGCGAAGACGGCACGACCTGCGCGAAACAGGTGGACGACCTGCCCGGCTCGCCGACGCGGCCGATGCGGCGCGACGACTACGACGCGAAGTTCGCGAAGAACTGCCGGCGGCACTGGAGCCCGACGCAGATCCGCGCGGCGCTCGATTATCTGTGGCGGCTCGACGAGCAGCCCGACGTCGCCGCGCTACCGCCGCTGCTCGTCGTCGGCCGACCCGCATGAACGGCCGTGGGGCGGCTCACGCTAAGCCTCCGCCGCGACGCCGTGCCGCTCGAGCGCTTCCGCGACCTCGACGATGCGGCCGCGCAGCCACGCGTGCGCGTTGCTGCCGTCGTAGCGGCGGTGCCAGTACAGCGACCACGCGACGGGCTCCATCGCGAGCGGCAGTTCGCGGATCACGAGCCGCGCATCGTCGAGGCTGACCGCATGCCGCTCCGACATGATCACCGCGTACGGCAGCGCATCCAGCATGTTCGGCACGACGAGCCAGTGCGGCACGTTGAGCGCGATGCGCCGCGTACAGTTCATGTTCGCGAGCAGGTTGTCGACCAGGCTGTGGTCGACCGGGTTGATCGTCACGTTGAGGAAGTCGAGCGCGAGAAACCGTTCGAGCGTCAGCGGCCTGCCCGCGTCCGGATGACTGCGGCTCATCACGCAGACCATCCGGTCATGAAACACGGTTTGCGACGACAGCGTGCCCGAATGTTCGAGGCCCGCGCTGACCGCCAGGTCGAGCAGCCCCGATTCGAGCGCGTCGGCGGTCTTGGCGGCGCTCATGTGCACGACGTCCATGCCGATATTCGGGCTGGTCAGGCGCATGCAGCGCAGCAGGGCCGGCAGCAAAAGCAATTCGGTGAGATCCGACATGCGCACCGTAAAATGGCGCTCGGACGTAATAGGATTGAATTGATAATCCGATTCAAATAATTCCTCGATTTGTTGCATGATCTGTCGAATCGGCATGGCCAGCGCCTGCGCACGCGGCGTCAATTCCATGCCGACCGCGGTGCGCGCCAGGATCTCGTCCTTGAACACGAACCGCAGCCGCGCCAGCGCGTTGCTGACGGCCGGCTGCGTGAGGCCGACCTTCTGGCCGGCCCGCGTGACCTGTTTCTCCGTCAGCAGCGCATCGAGTATGACCAGCAGATTCAAATCGATCGAACGTAGATTCATGTTTGCGACCATCCACTAAACAGGTTAATCACCGCCTCCGATCGCGATTGCGAAATTCCGCAATCGGAGCAATCCCCTGATATTTAGTGCAATGCACAAGAATAGTCCAATCTTGACTTGTCGATATTTTTTAGATAACGGACGATATTATTTATGGTTTTAAATTAAATTGCCCGTTTCGCGTCGATTCTTCTGAATACCTTGTCAATCGGCAATTGAATTCGCACTTTGCGCAAGCCGGTCGCGCTGCAAAAAAAGTGCGGGCGGCCGCCGCCACGGCCGCCCGCACGCTCAAACGGTCGCGACGGGATTCACCGGCGCGCCGACCAGGCCGCGGATATGCAGTGGCGGCGCGGTCAGCAGAAACCGGTTCCGACGGTGCGCATGCAGCCAGTTCGCGAGCGGCGTCAGGTGCCACAGCTCGCCGAGGTGAATGCCGAGCTTGAACAGGCACAGCTCGTGCAGCGGCATCAGTGCGCCCGGTTGTGCGAGCGGCTGCGCATGCTGCGGACGTTCCTCGATCGCATGGTTGTCGGCCACGAGCGCGGCCAGCCCCGATTCGTCGATCCATTGCAGCAGCCGCGCATCGCTGCTGTCCAGCACGCACGCGCTTGCAACCGTCGCCGGCGATCCGCCGTCGTCGTTCAGCAGCAGATCAGCGAAGCCGGTGTGAAGGCAGACGATGTCGCCGCGCTCGACCTGCACGCGGTCCGCGTCCATCACCTGCATCAGCTGCGCGAAGCCAACCTTCGTGCGCGCGTCGCCGAAATGACGCCGCAGGTCGATCAGCACGCCGCGCCCCTGCACGCCCGTCTGCGCCATCACCTCGATGCCGAGCGCGCGCGCGCCGCCCGTCGCGTCGCCTTCCTGCGGCACCCGCAGATGCTCGCCCATCCGGAAACCGTTGTAGAACACGATTTCAGGCACGCCGTCGTCGTCCGCGTCGAACAGGCCGCCCACGTGCGACAGGCCGTCCCACTGCGTCGAGAACTGCGAGTGCATGCAGAACGAATCGTCGCAGACCACATCGGTTGCGTTCGCAACCTGTTCGTCCGCGCGATAGCCGAAGTACGGCTTGTCGCCGAGCAGCGCCGGCATGATCGCCGGCGGCCGGCGCCGCGCGTTCAGCCCGCCGCCGCGCGGCACGTCGAGCGGCAGGCTCAGCGAGAACGACAGCCCTTCCCGGACCTCGGCTGCGCCCTGCCGCACCTTGTCCGGCGTCAGCCAGTTCAGCCGCCCCTTCTGATCGTCGGGACCGAAATCGCCCCAGTTCGAGCCGGGCGGCCGCTTTTTCCAGCGCGGTGCATTCAAGATCGGTGCCCTCCTTCAGTGTCTGACGTCAGCGCCGCGAGCGCGTCGAGCGGCGCATCGTCGGCGAGCGCCTGCACCGCGTCGCGCAGCGCGAGCGCGCGCGTCATGCCGAGCGCCGAACTCGCCGCCAGCACGAATTTCGCGGTGAGCTCCTGTTCGGTCAGCGGCCGCGAATTCGTGCCCTTGCTCGACTCGATCCGCGCCTCGCGCACCTGCCCGTCGCGCAACTCGACGCGCAGCACGGCCGGCAGGAAAGTCGGGAAGCGCGCGTCGCACCACGGATCGGCCACGCAGCGCACCTTCGCGGCCAGCGCGCGCCGGGCGGGGTCCTGCGCAAGCGCGTCGCCGAAATCGTCGAACCAGACGCCGAGCCCGCCGCCGCCGAGCAGCGCCGCCGCGACCGTGTATGGCCCCGAGAACGCCGCCGCATAACCGTTCGGCGGATTCGCCTTCAACTCCACCGGCTCGCCGATCGTGCGCAGCGTCGACGTCGCGACCCGCAGCTCGGCCGCCACCACGTCGTCCGCCGTCACGCCTTGCGCCTTCAGTTGCAGCGCCGCGTCGATGCCCGGATGCGTGAAGTGGTTGCACGGATACGGCTTGAAGATGATCCGGCTCGTCTCCCATTCGTCGCCCAGGTCGCGCAGCACCGCGTCGACGTCGGCGAGGTCGCCGCACCACGCGTGGAAGAAGCCGAAGCGGCCTTCGAGCGCGGTCGGCGGCGCGGTCACGCCCGCGCCTGCCAGTTCCGCCGCGCTCACGCCCGCGTGCGCCGCCCAGCCGCAGTGGATCCGCTTCACCGAGCCGCCGGTGCGGTTCGCTTCGAGCAGGCCCGCGCCCATGCTCGCGGCAATGCCGAGCGCCGCCGCGATCTGCGCGGCGTCGAGCCCGAACAGCATCGCCGCGGCCGCCGCCGCGCCGACCGTGCCGCAAATCGACGTCGCGTGCTGGCCGCGCTCGAAGAACACCGAATTGCCTAGCCGCTCGTTGTACGCGGCGACGCCGAGCCGGATGCACACCTCGGTGCCGACCGTGATCGCATCGAGCAGCGCCGCGCCCGACGCGCCGCTCGCCTGCGCGGCGGCGAGCGCGGCCGGAATCACGGACGCGCTCGGATGCAGTACCGACCGCATGTGCGAATCGTCGAAGTCCATCGCATGCGCGAGCGTGCCGTTGACCAGCGCGGCGCTCGCGGCCGGCAACCGGTCGGGCGCGCCGATCACGCTCGCCGGGCCGGTGCCGGCCCAGCGCCGCGCGACCTGCAGCACCGACTGCGCGACCGGTTCGTCGTGCGCGATCAGGCTGTTGCCGACCACGTCGAGCACGCGCGCGGCGGCCTCGACGCGCAGCCTGCGATCCAGCCCTTCGGCGCGCACCTCCGCCGCGAAGCGGCCGAGCGCGCCGACGATGCCGTCGGGCGGCGCGGGCCGGTTCGGTGCGGCCGGATCAGCGGCCACCGCCGGAGCGGAAAGCGTGTCGGGTGTGCTCATGCCAGTGCTCCACTGAGTCGAAGATTGTTCGCGAGCGCGAGCGTCGCGCGCGCGTTGGCGATCAGCGGCGGCGCGACCACGCGGCCGTCCGGCAGCACGAACACCGACGACGCCGAGGCCTTGCCCGCCGCCGCATCGACCGCCTCGAGCACACGCTCGGCCGCGCGGATCTCGTCGTCCGACGGCGTGAACACCTCGTTGATCACCGAAAGCTGCGACGGATGGATCGCGAAACGGCCGAGGAACCCCATCGATTTCGCGCGCAGCGTCGACTCCTTCAGCCCTTCGAGATCGGGCAGCGTGTGATAGACGGTCTGGATCGGCCCGTTCAGCCCCGCCGCGCGCGACGCGACCACGCAGCGCGCCCGGCACACCTCGAGCGTGAAGTTGTCGACGCCGATCTGCAGATCCGCGCGCAGGTCGCTCTCGCCGAGCCCGATCCGTTCGAGCCGCGGCGACGCGGTCGCGAGCTGGTAAGCCGTCTCGACGCCGTACGCCGACTCGATCAGGATCTGGATGCCCGCATCGCAGCCGAGCGCGTCGAGCCAGCCCGCGACTTCCTGGATCTGCTGCGGCAGGTCGCATTTCGGCAGGCGCAGCGCCTGCAGCGCGGGCTGCGCGATCGCTTCGACGTCGTCGCGGCACCACGGGCTGCCGATCGGGTTGATCCGCACGTACGTCGGCTTCGGCGGACCTTCCGCGAGAATCGCGGCGGCCGCCTCGCGTGCGTCGGCCTTGTGGCTGGCCGGCACGGCATCCTCGAGGTCGAGCACGACGGCATCGGCTTCGCTTGCATACGCCTTTTCCACCACCTGCGCCTTGTGCGCGGGCACGTAAAGGTAACTGCGGTAAGTTGCGCTGGTTTTCATATGATTCCCCGCTCGGTCAAATCGGCAATCTCGCGCCGCTCCAGTCCCAATGCGCCGAATACTTCGTCGTTGTGCGTGCCGCGCGCAGGCCCGCCCCAACGGATCGCGCCGGGCGTGTCGGACAGCCGGAACGGCACGTTGTGCGTGCGGAACGCGCCGAGCTCCGCGTCGGGCACCGACACGATCGAGCCGAGCGCCGCGTACTGCGGATCGCGCAGCACGTCGGCGACGTCGTAGATCGGCGCGACCGCCGCCTGCGCGCGCTCGAATTCGGCGATCACGTCGTCGCGCGTGCGCTGCCCGATCCAGCCGCCGACCGCCGCATCCAGCTCGTCCGCATGCTTCGCGCGCTCGGCGCCGTTCGCGAACCAGGGTTCGTCGATCAGGTCCGCGCGGCCGACGAGGCGCATCACGCGCTCGGCGATGCTGTGCGCCGACGTCGACAGCGCGACCCATTTACCGTCCGACGTGCGGTAGACGCCGCGCGGCGAATTGTTCGGCGAGCGATTGCCGGTGCGCTCGGGCACCCGGCCCGTCTGGTCGTAGCTTGCGACCTGCGCGCCCATCGCCGCGAGCATCGTCTCGATGATCGCGAGATCGACGACCTGGCCGCGCCCGGTGCGCTCGCGCGCCTTCAGCGCGGTCATGATCGCAAACGCGGCGGTCAGCCCCGCGACCGTGTCGGCGAGCGGGAACGACGGCAGCAGCGGCGGCCCGTCCGCGTCGCCGGTGATCGACGCGAGCCCGCTCATCGCCTCGGCCAGCGTGCCGAAGCCCGGACGGCTCGCATACGGGCCGAACTGGCCGAAGCCCGTCACCCGCACGAGCACGAGCCGCGGGTTGAGCGCGGACAGCACGTCGTAGCCGAGCCCCCAGCGTTCGAGCGTGCCGGGCCGGAAATTCTCGACGACCACGTCCGCCTGCGCCGCCAGCTCGCGGAAGATCCGCTGGCCGTCGGCCGTGCCGAGATTCAGCGTGACCGCCCGCTTGTTGCGCGCGAGCACCTTCCACCACAACGGCACGTCGTCGCGGCGCGCGCCGTACTTGCGCGCCGGATCGCCGTCCGGATGCTCGACCTTGATCACGTCGGCGCCGTAGTCCGCGAGCATCGTCGCCGCGAGCGGGCCCGCGAACAGCGTCGCGGCGTCGATCACGCGAATGCCGTCGAGCGGCGCCGGTTTGGACGCGTCCGGCGCCGCGCCGGCGTCGACGTCCCCGATTTCCACAGTGGCCATGCCGTTCTCCAGTCAGATGGATTGCACGGCGCGCCGCGCGCCGACATCGTCTGCATGACTAATCGTCGTGCAGCGATGCGGGCGCGGCGCGCAACCTGCCGCTCAGAGGGCGTTGATCCGGTAGATCGGGAAATACGTCTGGATCTTCCCGTTCAGGTAGTCGGACGCGAGCTTCGGCACCTCGTCGAAATCGAAGATCTCGGTCGGCTCCTGGCCGATCCAGCCGCTCGTTTCCTGGAAGTCGCGGATCGTGATGCTGTCGTCATAGCGCCACGCATGCGTGTGGATGTGCAGGCGGCGGTTGATGCATTCCGTCGCGCGCAGGTTCCACAGGCGCATCCCGGTCTTCCAGCCGACCGTCGTGACGATGCCGGTGCGGCCGACCACGCGCATCGTCGCGCGATACAGTGCGCCGCCGAGGTTGTCGAGGAAGATCGCGACGCCGCGGCCGCCGCTCAGTTCCGCGATCGTCTCCGCGAACACGCGCTCAGACTCGCGATAGCTCGCCTGGTACTCGGGATCGGTCTTGTAGCGCTCGTCGTCATACGCGAGATTCGGGAACTTGCGGCGATCGACCGGCGTGATGCCGAGCTTCGCGAGTTCCTCGAGGCGCCGGTCGTTGCTCGCCGTCATCGCGACGCGAAAACCCTCGCGCTTCGCGAGCTGCAGTTCGGCGAGCGTCGTGCCGCCGCCCCAGCCGAACACCAGGTAGTCGGCCGGATCGACGTCCGGCAGCTGCGAGCGCCAGCACGCCGACGCCACCTTCCAGTTGTCCCACGCGGTGAAATAGCGGCCGTACGTCGCCCATTGCAGCAGCGAATGCCGGCTGTCCGTCGGCACCGCCACGAGGTTGTCGGCGCGCATCTTGGTCCGCTGCGCCATCACGCCGATCGTGCCCGGCGCGTCGTACGCATAGACGAGCTCGGCGAATCCATATTCGTCGCGCTTGCCGAACGGCATCACCATGCAGATCTCGCCTTCCTTCAGCGTCTTCACGCCGCTGCCGCGCTCGACGATGCGCACCAGCGCACCGTTGCCGAGCACGATCTTGTCCTCGCGGCGCTGCCGGCAGATGTCGACCGGATTGCGCGACAGCGCGTGGTCGAGGTTCGCTTCCCACGATCCGTACAGCGGCTCGACCAGCACCTCGTCGGCTTCCAGATCGGAGAATTCGAAGGTTTCGCGACGCAGCTCGCCCGCCACGGGCGCCTGCTTCCTGCTCGGTTCCGGTCCTGCGTAGAGAACCCATGCATCGGTCTTGATCATCGTCATGCCTCGTTAAATGACTCTGTATGAATGTGCACGCCGAACCCGCCGCCTCGTTCAGCGCGAATACGCCTGCTCCAGTGCCGCCTCCACGTCGGCCGTCGCGGCGACCTGCCCGAGCTTCGGGAAGATCTGCGTCAGCGCGAAGTGCTGCGCGTCGGCGGACGATGTGCTGACCGCGTCGCTGACGACGACGACGTTGTAGTTGTTCTCGTATGCCTGGCGCGCCGTCGATTCGACGCCGATGTTGGTCGCGATTCCGGTCAGCACGATGTCCGTGATGCCGCGCCGGCGCAGCTGCACGTCGAGATCGGTGCCAGTGAACGCGCCCCACTGGTGCTTCGTCACGACGAGGTCGGACGGCCCCACGCCGAGCGCCGGCGCGAACGCGCTCCATTCGGGATCGAGATTCGGCGGCGCCGACGGCGCATCCGTCCTGACCTTCAGCGCCACGCCGCCGTCCGGCTGGTAGCTCGTGTGCACGTAGATGACGGGCAGCTGCAGCGCGCGGAACGCGGTCGCGAGCTCGACCGTCTTCGCCACCACCTGCGCGCCGGTGTAGGGCACGACCGGCAGCGACACGATGCCGGTCTGCAGATCGATGGCGACCAGCGCGACCGTGCGATTGAGCGTCGGAATGGACATGTAGAAACCTCACTTCTGTTGGGAGATGGAAGAAGCGGCGGCATCCAGGTGCCGGCTCGATGCCGCGTTGAGCAGCAGCAGCACGCTGACGACCGCCAGGACGATGGCCAGCTCGCGCAGGCCGCGATCGCTCGCCGGATGACCGAGCGCCAGCCCAACGAGCGCAAACGACAGGCTGCCGCCGACGTACTGCGCGGTGCGGTACAGCCCCGAGGCCGTGCCGATCCGGTCGTGCGGCGCGCTCTGGTAGAGCGCCGCCTGGTTGCCGAGATTGTTGAAGCCGTTCGGCACGCCGAACACGATCGACAGCAGCACGATCGACCAGACCGGCATCGCGCTGGTGAGCAGGCTCATCACGACGCTGCCGATGCACAGCATCGCGGAGCCGATGATCAGCACCGGCCGCGAGCCGTGACGGTGCGCGACGCGGGTCGCGAGCATCGTCGCCACCGTGCCGACCGCGGCGATCGGCAGCATCACGAGGCCGGCGTCGGCGGCGGACAGGCGCTTGGCCTCCTGCAGCCATATCGGCAGCGCATAGAAGATCGCGTAGAACACCGCGTAGGTGCCGACGCAGCGCAGGTACGTGCTCGTGAGCGCACGGTTGTCGCTCAGCATGCGGATGTCGATCAGCGGCGTCGCGGCCAGCCGCTCGCGCCGGACCAGCAGCGGGCACAGCACCAGCGTCGCGACGAGCAGCAGCCAGTCGGGCTCGCGCGACACCGATTGCAGGAACAGCAGCAGGCTCGTGAGCGTCAGGATGAACAGCACGACGCCCGGCAGGTCCAGCTCCATCAGCGTGCCCCGCAGCGTGCGGCGTTGCTGCGCGCCGCGCGGGACGACATCGGCCGGAATCCACAGCCATGCCAGCACGAAGGCCAGCAGCACGATCGGCACGTTGATCCAGAAGATCGCACGCCAGCCGGCGAACTGCACGAGCGCACCGCCGAGCGGCGGCCCGAACGCGACTGCCACCTGCGCCGCGACCGAGATCGCGCCGAGGCCGCCCGTCGGCGTCGCGCCGTTCGCGTGCCGCTGCGACCACGTGCGGATCATCGCCATGCCGGCCGGATACGCGGCGGACGTGCCGATGCCGAGCGCGACGCGCGACGCGATCAGCCACCCGAGCGACGGCGCGAACGGCGCGAGCGCGGACGCGATCAAGACGATCGTGAGGCCGATGCAGAAGATCCGCTTCGCGCCGAACCGGTCGGCGAGCCGCCCCATCGTCGGCTGGCCGACGGCCGTCGCGAGATAAAGGCCCGACACGAGCCACATCGTGTCGATGCGTTCATGCGCGTCGCCCTGCGGGTTGAACGCCTGCTGGATGCTGACGAGCGCGACCGCGATCATCGACGAGTTCAGCGCGTTGAGCAGCGTGCCGAGCACGATCGGGCCCACCAGCCTGCCCGGCAGGCGCAGGCCCGTCGCGCGCGCATTGCCGCCGGGGGACGAAGGTGTTGCTTGCGCAGGTCGATCGTGGTTCGTCTTCATGGCATCGTCACGTGGTGGATTCGCATCGCCCGATCAAATTCGAACGTGCGTTCACCTTACCGTTACGATTGCCGTGAATGAAATGGATTGTTGCGATGCACACATTCGTCGCTTGAATGCAGATCGCGAGCCGGATGCGCGAAAGCGGCCCCGGCAAACCTGGAATGACATCGGCAAACAAACCGCGTCCCTTGCCGGACGGGCGCATCCCGGGAGCGCGGCGGATCTTGCGGAGTACCTACGAAATTATTTGCGCCGTATGCCTCCACCGGCCGACGACTGTTTTATGCGGCGGTGCAATGGGGATTCAGAGCGAGGGCTCTAGACCGGCGTGACGGTTCTGCAATGCAGCTCGTCCTGACCGCGCTGAAGCACCGATCAACCACGCGCTGTCGACCGTTATCGACGACGCGTTGCGGAAATCGCGCGATACACGACGATCCGCTCGATCGCGCCTGGATCTATTGCGTGCGCGTCGACGCGCTGCCGCGATCGAGCGACGCCGCACGCAGCGCTTCCCCCGGCTCCGTAAAGTAGCGCTGCCGCAGCTGCGCGATCTGCGCATCGCGATCCTGTGTCGACAGGTTCTGCGCATCGATCTGCGCGCGCTGTGCCGCATATTCGCTGTACTTCGCATGCCACGCGTTGTCCGCCTGCTGCATCTTCGCGGCTCGCTCGGCAGCCTCCGGCCCGAGCGTTTGCGCGAGCTGCGCGCGCATTTCATCGGGCGTCGCGTTTGATTTCTGCACTTTGTCGATCTGCGCGATCGCGTTGTTCTGCTCCTTTTGTTGCTCCAGCTCGGCGCGCCGATCGGGCGGCAGTTGCTGATCGAGCGCGGCAAGACCCGCCGCCTTCTGGTCTTCGGTCAGCGACGGATCGCGGATGATCTTCAATCGCGCGAGATCGTCACGCTGCAACTGCTGCTCGGCGCCGAAGAACGGCTCGCTCCAGTCGCCAAGCGTGCGGCTCGCGATCGTCGCGCGCCGGTCGAGTGCGAGCTGCAATGCCGGGAGGTCGAGCTTGTCGTCCACCGCGCCGCCGCCCGGCAGCTTCGCGAGTTCGGCGAAATACGCGCGGTAGCGCTGCCAGACCTCGAGCGCCTCGCGTTGCGCAACCGTACCGTCGAGCTGCGCGGCAATCACGCGCGCGACGAGCGCATCGAGTTCCGCGGCGCGCACCTGGTTTTGCGCGGTCAGGAAATAGTCGAAGAAGCCGCGCACGGCCACGACCTTTGCGAGATGGCCGTGCGCATCGAGCGGCAGGCGCGGCGCAGTCGATCCGGCGAGTGCCGGGGGCAGCCCGCTTGCGCCGAAACCGGGCACGGGGCTCGCCGCCGTGCCGCCTGCCGCCGCGGACGCGGACAACATGGCCCCGGCAGGCGCGACACCGGACACGCCGGCGTCGCGCGTCTTCCGAGCGTCGATCCCGTACCAGGCTGCGCCGGCCGCAACGACGCCCGCTACCCCGTAAAGCACGATGCGTCGCGCAATGCCGCTCTTGCTACCTGTCATCGATTACACGCCTTGCGTTTTCAGCCGGTTCGCGTGCGTGCGGATCGCCGCCACCGGATCCTCCACATTCGCGCCGTGCACGCCGAGAATCTGGTTGATCGCATCGGTGTGATTCCAGTGATACGTACCAAGCACCTGGCCAAACAGCGCGCTGCATTGCGACACGACGCCGTCGTTCGGACCGGAGCCGCGATTGATCATCACCGTGCCGCTGCCGAGCAGCGCCAGCGTTGCCGGATTGAGCACGTTCGCCGGATCGGTGGCCCCGCTCACGCTCGTATCGACGGCACCCGTCACGCCGGCCACCGTCGTCGTCGGCTGGATCGCCGTGCCGCCCCATGAATAAAGCAGGTGCGTATTGCCGTTGACCGTCTCGGTCGACGCGCCCGCACGACACGAGCCCGGCGCACCGAGACCCGCGCTCGGAAATTTCTGGTTGTATTCGGCGGCCTTCGCCGTCGTCAGCACCGACAGCGCCTGGATCGCATTCTGGTTCGTATTGAAGTTGCTGCTCGTCAACGTGCCGAGCGCATTCGCGAACGCGCTGAGCACGGCGGACGACAGGCCGGTCGGGTCCGCCTGCAACAGCTGCTGGACGAAGTCCGCGAATTGCGAACCCCAGTGCGGCGTGCTGATCGTCGTCACCGATGCGACCAGCTCCGGCGCGACGGATGCAACGTAGCGCGACGACAAGCCGCCCTGGCTATGGCCGATCAGATTCACTTTCTGCGCGCCCGTCGCCGCCAGCACCTGCTTCACGTATGCAAGCAATTGCTCGCCGCGCCCGTTCGGGCCATCGTCGCTCTGATAGCCGGACAGATTCGCAACGTACACCTTCGCGCCATGCGCCTGCAGGTCCGCCGGAACGTGATACCAGTACTCGACGAGGCCGCCGTACTTGTCGGTGCCGGTCAGCCCGTGCACGAGAATGATCGGGTACCTGGTCGCCGCATAATCGTCGACGGCGGTCGTCGCGGCGGAAGCGGCCTGCGCGCCGGCCAGCGACAGAAAGGTTCCAACACTAGCGGCGGGTGCCGCGCTCATTGCGAATGCGACCACGGCCGCCGCTGTCTTCGCTCGTATCGATCTGCTCATCTTGCTCTCCATTTTTACGTGCATGTCAGTTGCTTGAGGATGAGGACGCGAGAATCGCTGATGCAGCGACGCTTCCGGCACTGAAGCGTCGCCCGCGCGCGGGATGTCGGCCGTACCGGCCTCGACGGCTTGGCACGACACACACCGATGCCCGAAAACGAATAAAAACGAACACAAACGAACGTTTTCGCACCAGCAGGCGAAGTGAATCACGTTCGACAAGACTGCGCAGACGGTTAGACAGGGCCCTCCAGTCAGTTGACAACGGGTGCGTCAACCGCTAAATCCGGCGTTCTTCCTCGATGTCTTGCGATCCCGGCCGTTGCGGCTTTGCGCGGACGCGCACCAAACGGATCAATCGCGCCCGGGTGACTTGCGCTGGAATGTTCGGAACTGGCGGCAGCATGCCGGCGGCCTGGCGGCGGCCGGCGTCAAGCGGTTCGAGCAACTCGGGCAACTCGAGCAGAAGAACGCGCGGCGGAAGAGGATGCTGGCGGAGCGTGCGCTGAAGCGGGCCGCGCACAACGGCGTGGAGATGGCGCTCGACGAGCCCGGCAAGCCCTGGCAGAACGGCGCCGGCGCAGAAGAAAGCTTCAACGGCAAGTTTCGGGATGAATCAAGTCCCCCTACACCCGCCCCGCCAGATGAAACCGCGACGCCGGATGCCACAACCGCACCGACGTCGCGATGTGCTCGCCGACCCACGTGCGGCGGCTCAACAACAGACACGGCTCGCCGATTTCCATCACGAGATGCCGGCGCACCTGCGCATTGGGTTTTTCCGCGTAGATCCGGAACTCCGCGCGCTGGATCGGCGCGAGCCGCACCATGTAGTGATTCGGCGTCTCGACCGTGAAGTCCTGTTCCAGATACGCGGGAAACAGCGCCGGATTGACGTAGCGATCCTCGAACTGAATCGGCTCGCCTTCCTCGTAATGCACGATGTGCGAATGGAACACGGGCCCCGAACGCAGCCCGAGCGCTTCGACCGCCTCCTGATCGTCGCTGCTTTCGAGCAGCAATACGCGCGCGCTGTGCCGATGGCCGCGCTCCGCGATCTCGTCCGCGATGTTGCGGATTTCCAGCACCGTCGATTCGTAATGCCGCCGTTCGACGAACGTGCCGGCGCCCTGGATGCGCGTCAGCACGCGCTCGGCGGTCAGCTCGCGCAGTGCGCGCGACACCGTCATCCGCGCGACGCCGAATTCCTTGACCAGTTCGGCCTCGGTCGGAATCGCGCCGCCGGGCTTCCAGTCGCCGTTCGCGATCCGCTCGACGACGTAGCGCTTGATCTGCTGGTAGGCCGGCAATGCGCGCGCCGGCACGTCGCCACCCGGTGCGCCCGGTGCGCTCCCCATCCGGCCGGCAAGTTGTCGTTGCGTTTCGTTCATGCGCCCTCGATCGAATGAATGATGGATCGTCAGCCGTCCGTCGCGTCGCTCGGCGGCCGGCCTCCGGCCGTTACATCACGGGCGGCGGCACGCTCGCGACGATGCCGGCGGCGATCGCGATGTCGTCCGCGAGCGGCCGGTCGTCCCGGTACACCGGCACGCGTTCGCGCACATGCCGCCACAGCGCGTCGGTGGCTGCGGCCCGCGATGCGCCGTCCGCCCGCAGATCGTAGGCCTGTGCGGCGGCCAGCAGCTCGATCGCCAGCACGCGCGTCGTGTTCTCGATGATGTCGAGCGCTTTCAGCGCCGCCGGCGTCGCATGGCACAGATGATCTTCCTGCAGGCCCGACGTGATGCCGCCGTCGAGGCTCGCCGGCGCCGCGAGCCGCTGGTTCTGCGCGACGAGCGCGACCGCCGTGTACTGCGCGATCATGAAGCCCGAACAGGTGCCGCCCGGCGTCGCGAGAAACGCCGGCAGCCCGCTCACGAGCGGATTGACGAGCCGGTCGAGACGCCGTTCGGCGATTGCCGCGACCTGGGCCATCGCCGCCGCGAGGCTGTCCATCGCGAGCGCGATGCCCGCGCCGACCGCATGCGCTTGCGAATGGACGGCCGGCGCGTCGCGCGTGCCGGCCACGATCGGATTGTCGGTCACCGACGCCAGTTCGCGATCGACCACCTCCGCCGTCACGTCGAACACGTCGCGCGCCGCGCCGTGCACGTGCGGAATCGTGCGCAGGCTGAGCGGATCCTGCGTATGCCGGCCGCTTGCCGCCGCGAGCATCCCGCTGTCGGCGAGCAGCGCACGCAACCGCGCGCCGACGTGCCCGATGCCGGGCGAAATCCGCAACGCAAGCGACGCCGGATCGAACGCGGCGAGCTGCCCGCCGAGGTTCTCGAAGCTCGTCGCCGCCACCCAGTCGGCCCAGTCGAGCAGCCGCTCCGCGCGCGCGAGCGCCAGTGCGGCCAGCCCCGTCACGCACGGCGTGCCGTTGACGAGACTCAGCCCTTCCTTCGCGCCGAGCACGAGCGGCTCGCGGCCGATGCGGCGCAACGCCTCGTCGCCGCGAATCCGCTCGCCGCGGTGGCGCGCATGGCCATGACCGATGCAGACGAGCGCGACATGCGCCATATGGGTCAGATAACCGACCGAGCCGTGCGCCGGCACCTCAGGCAGGCAATCGTGTTCCAGCAACGCGACGAGCTGGTCGACGACGTCGGCACGCACGCCCGAATGCCCGTGCGCGTAGTTGTTGATCGCCGCCGCGACGATCGCGCGCGTTTCCGCCGCACCGAGCGGTGCGCCCACGCCGACGGCGTGGCTCATCAGGATGTTGCGCGACAGCGTGCTCTGCTGCGCCGGCGACACGATCACGTCGCACAGCGCGCCGACGCCCGTATTGACGCCATACGCGCGGATGCCGCGCGCGACGATTTCGTCGACGAGCTCACGGGCCGCGACGACGCGTACGCGCGCGTCGTCGGCCAGCGCGAGCGGCTCGCCGGCGGCCACTGCCGCGACCTGCCGCCAGTCGAGCGGTTTTGCCGAACGGAATACGGTCATGGCAGCCTCAGTTCGCGGAACGGTCGTGATGGCTCGACACGAACTGCCGGAAGCGCTCCGAGCACTGGCCGCCGAACAGATCGCCGGGCGTGCCGTCCGAATCGACTTCGCCCTGATGCAGGAACATCACGCGGTTCGACACGTGCCGTGCAAAACCCATCTCGTGCGTGACGACCAGCATCGTGCGCCCTTCCTCCGCGAGCGAGCGCATCACGCGCAGCACCTCGCCGACCAGTTCCGGATCGAGCGCCGACGTCGGTTCGTCGAACAGCATCACCTTCGGATGCATCGCGAGCGCACGGGCGATCGCGACGCGCTGCTGCTGGCCGCCCGACAGGTGCGCCGGATAATAGCCGCGCTTGTCCGCGAGGCCGACGCGCGCGAGCAGCGCCTCGGCTTCCTCGACCGCTTCCGCGCGGCTGCGCTTCTGCACGCGCAACGGGCCTTCGACGAGGTTGTCGAGTACCGTCATGTGCGACCACAGGTTGAAGTTCTGGAACACCATGCCGAGCTGCGAACGGATCCGGTCGACCTGACGCCGGTCGCCCGGATGCAGCTTGCCGTCGCGCGTGCGCTTCATCTTCAGTTCCTCGCCGGCGAGCGCGACGGTGCCGTCGTCGGGCGTCTCGAGCAGGTTCAGGCAGCGCAGGAACGTGCTCTTGCCCGAGCCGCTGGCGCCGAGGATCGAGATCACGTCGCCCTCGTGCGCATCGAGCGAAATGCCCTTCAGCACGTGGTGATCGCCGAACGACTTGTGGATGTTCCTGACCGACAGGGCAACGGGAGCAGCGGTGTTCATCGGATTCTCCGGGAAGGATGGATACGCTCAGGGCGCGACGCGCCGGGCATTGCGTGCCGCCGCGGCGGGCACGCCGGCCGGCTTCGGCGCGCGCAGGTGGGCCGACAGCCGCCATTCGAGCGCGCCGAGCACGCGTACGACGATGAAGTTCAGCGCGAGGTAGATGAGGGCCGCGCACACGAACACCTCGGTCGTGCGGTAGGTCTGCTGGATGATCTGCTGCGCGACGCCCGTCACTTCCCACACCGTGACGAGGCTGGCCAGCGCGGTCGACTTGACGAGCAGCACGGCTTCGGTCGAATACGCGGGCAGGCACTGGCGCAACGCGATCGGGCCGATCACGCGCCGCAGCAGCGCGAAGCCCGACAGGCCGATCGAATAACCGGCCTCGATCTGCCCGACCGGCACGGCCATCAGGCCGCCGCGCACGATCTCGGCCGTATAGCCGGCTGTGCACAACGCCAGCGACAGCACCGCGCACACATACGGTTCGCGCAGCAGCGGCCACACGAAGCTCTCGCGAATCACGCCGAACTGGCCGAGCCCGTAGTACACGAGGAACATCTGGATCAGCAGCGGCGAACCGCGAAACACCAGGATGTACGCGCGCGCGAAGCGGTTCGGCAGCCAGCGCGGCGACACGCGCATCGTGACGATCACGAGCGACAGCAGGCCGCCGAGCACGAGCGACGCGAAGAACAGGCCGAGCGTGGTCGGCACGGCCGCGAGCAGCTGGCGCAGCGTGTCGATGAGGAAGTCGAAATCGATGGACATGCGTGCCCTCCGTCAGTTGCGCGCGAAATTGCGGCGGAACGAGCGGCCGACGATCGCTTCCGCCCGGTTGAACACGCGGTTCGACAGGCCCGTCATCACGAGGTACAGCGCGCCGCCCGCGACGAAGAACACGAAGTACTGGTGCGTCGAGTTCGCGGCGATCTGGCTCGTGCGCAGCAGCTCGGCGAGCCCGGTGACCGAGATCAATGCGGAGTCCTTCAGGCTCAGTTGCCACACGTTGCCGATGCCGGGCAGCGCGAAGCGCAGCACTTGCGGAATCAGGATGCGGCGCAACACCATGCCGCTCGACATGCCGACCGAGCGCGCCGCTTCGAGCTCGCCCTTCGACACGGCCAGCACGGCCGCGCGGTAGACCTCCGCCTGATACGCGCCCGAGATCATCCCGACCGCCAGCGCGCCGATCACGAACGGCGGCACGCCGATGAAGCCTTCCGCGCCGAACCACTGGCCGATGGTCGTGACGAGCGTCGAGCCGCCGAAATAGAACAGGTAGATGACGAGCAGTTCGGGCACGCCGCGAAACACCGTCGTGTAGAGATCGCCGAGCAGGCGTGCGCTGCGGTGGCGCGACAGTTTCGCGGCCGCGATCGCGGCGCCGATCACCGCGCCGACCGCGAGCGCGGCGAGCGTCAGCGCGACCGTCATCAGTGCGGCAAGCAGCAGCACGCCGCCCCAGCCTTCGGTTCCGAAGCCGAGCATTTCAAGAATCGCCATGCGTGTCTCCCGGCATGCGTTGAGTGAATCTGCAGGATGCGCGCCGCCGCGCGTCGCCGTGTCGTTGCGTCGTGACGTCAACTACGCGGCGGCGGCC
The DNA here is from genome assembly GCF_949752865.1 of Burkholderia sp. IT-111MI5. Taxonomy (NCBI): domain Bacteria; kingdom Pseudomonadati; phylum Pseudomonadota; class Betaproteobacteria; order Burkholderiales; family Burkholderiaceae; genus Burkholderia; species Burkholderia sp. IT-111MI5. Next base: position 48,742 of record NZ_CATKIF010000019.1, read on the forward strand.
GAACGCGCGCTTACGGCGTGACGTCGGTCTTGAACCACTTGTCGGCGAGCTTCTTCACGGTGCCGTCCGCGAGCGCAGCACCGATCGCCGCATCGAACTTGGTCTTCAGGTCGGCATCCTGCTTGCGGAACGCGAGACCTTCGCCCGGCCCCCAGATCGGCCCGCCGAGCTTCGGGCCCGCGAGCACGATCGACGCGTTTTCCTTCTTCTCGATGTTCGCCGCGTAGTACGTGACGTCGTCGAACGACGCATCGATGCGCCCGGCGACGAGGTCGAGATCGCGCTCGGGCGAGGTCTTGTACACGCGGATCGACGCGATGTCCTTGAAGCTGTCGTTGATGAATTTCGTATAGACAGTGCCCGACTGGATGCCGATCGTCTTGCCCTTCAACTGCTTGCGCAGCGCGTCGACGGTCGGCTTGTCGGCGTTCGCGTCGCCGGTCAGCTTGACGGCCGGCGCGCCGGCCGCGGCCTTCGGCAGGATCTTCGTGTCGGTGACGGCGAACGTCGCCGGCGTGGCCGCATAGGGGCGCGAGAACAGCAGGATCTTCTCGCGCTCCGGCGTGATCGAGATCGCATCCATCAGGACATCGAACTTGCCGGCCTGCAGGCCGGGAATCATCCCGTCCCAGTCCTGCGCGACCATGTTGCACTGGACCTTGATCCGGCCGCACACGTTGGCGAGCAGTTCCGGTTCGAAGCCGCCGAGCTTGCCGCCCGGCAGCGTGAGGTTCCACGGTGCGTAGCCGCCTTCGAGCGCCACCGTCACCGTCTTCCATTCCTTTGCCTGAACCGGTGCGGCAAGCGTTGCCGCTGCAGCCGCGATGACGCCGATCGTCCTGATTGCCCACTTGATGCGCTTGCCGTTCACGAGATTTCTCCTTGCGTTGAAGTTCGACATCCCCTCGGTCATGCAAGTCGCCTCAGGAATTTGTCTATACAAGCATGCAAGAAGAAAAACCACGGGACAAGCGCTGATCAAAAAAAACCGCGTAAACGCGGGAAATCCCCTAAATACAGGGCTCCAGCGCGCTTCATTGCGGGGAATCCGGGCACGGATTTGGTGCAACGGACTTGGACAAATCCCAAGGATGACTAGACAAATTTTGAATTCGATCGCCTGGATGCCGGCCATTCGACACGCGGAGACAGGCAGGTCGGACTGACCGGCATAAGGTCTGCGGATTGGATTTCCCGGCGAGGCTCGATCGAGTATTCCGGGTCATGCTTCGACATCGCGCGCGCCTGGCATGGCCGCGCGTTCGCGTTCTCCGGAAGTCGACGCGAGCGCGACCGATCGGATCGGGGAACATGTCGACGACTCCATCCGCGCCATGCTCGCGCGCCACCTTCATGGCCGTTTCGATGTCGGCCACGAGATAACCCGTGCGCGCCGCTCCGGGCGGCCAGCGGATCGGTGTCTTGAAGCAGAACGAGGAAATCGTGCCGGACGGCGTAAGGACGAACTGAAACAGGGGCCGACCGGGTGTCGGCGTCACCTGGAAGACACCTGCTTCGACTTGCTGCCGCCAGACCTCGCGACAAAGCTGTCGGTGAAACGGTTGAAATCGCCGGGGGCGACGGACACGAGCGTCGTGTCGTATTGCAGACCTGCCGCGAGCGCGTGCGCAAGCGTAGCGGCGGGTCCGGGAGGCGTTGCGAACGAAACTGGAGCGGCAATGAAGCCGTCCGCCAGCATCAGCCAAGCAATGCTGCGCGAACGGGCCCCAAGATTGAATTTTCTTCCTGCTTCAATGCGCCGAAAAAAAGATCAGGCGCGACCGCCCCCTTCCCCGCGTTGAACATCGCCAAGCATGGTGACGAGGACGAGCGCGGCGATCAGCCCCAGGTGCTCGAAGAAGCTGTTGAGCGCCATGAAGCGCGCCACGCCCGCCTTGTTCCAGAAGTCGTTCGCCACCAGCATCGCGACGACGGTCAGCACACCGAGCCCACCCGCGCCAATCCAGGTGAACCGGCGAAATACCACGCACAGCGAACCGCCGATCTCGACCACAACCGCCAGTGCAGCCCAGAACGCGGGCGGGTGCAGGCCGAAATGCGCCTGCTCCGCGATCGCATCGTCGAAGTGCAGCGCCTTGTCGACGCCTCCGATCAGAAAGGCGGAAACCAGCGCAAGTCGCACCAGCGCGCCGACCCACGGCTGCGCCAGCAGGACGCGAATCCACCCGGGGCTGTACCGGCCGGTTGTCGTCGACATGTCAGATCGCCCAGCAGGAACAACCGAACGCGCCCCAGAAGCCCTTCGCGTCCGACGTCGGCAATGCACTGCCCCACGCGCTCGCATGGGCATGCGCGTGCACGTTGCATGCACTCGCGCAGCCGCACATCGCGGCGGCCGCCGCACGCTGCAGCGGTGCGCCGTTGCGCTGCGTCGCGCCCCAGCCGCCGTAGCCGCCGTACTCGCGCACCGGCGACCAGTCCGGCATCGCGGGCGGAATCGGCGCATCGTGCGACGCGAACGGCCCCGCGCCCCATACGATCTTGCCGCCGACCACCGTCAGCAAGGCGGTCGTGCCCGCGATATCGTCCTCCGCGCATGCGAAGAAATCGCGATCCGGGACCACCAGGTCGGCGAGCTGCCCGACCGCTACACGCCCTTTCTTCCCTTCCTCGTTCGAGAACCAGGTCACGTATTCGGTCCACATCCGCAGCGCGGTCTCGCGATCGAGCAGGTTGCGCTGCGGATACATGCGCAGCCCGCCGACCGTCTTGCCCGTCACGAGCCATGCGAGCGACACCCACGGGTTATACGAGGCAACACGCGTCGCGTCGGTGCCGGCCGACACCTTGATGCCCTTCGAGAGCATCTTCGCGACGGGCGGCGTCGCTTCGGCTGCTTGTGCGCCATAACGCTCGACGAAGTATTCGCCCTGGTACGCCATCCGGTGCTGCACCGCGATGCCGCCGCCCAGCGCCGCAATACGATCCATCGATTTCTCGGTAATGGTTTCCGCGTGATCGAAGAACCAGTTCAGGCCTTCGAGCGGGATGTCCTTGTTGACCTTCTCGAACACGTCGAGCGCGCGGCTGATCGTTTCGTCGTAGGTCGCATGCATGCGCCAC
>NZ_CATKIF010000020.1:0-48497 GCF_949752865.1 Burkholderia sp. IT-111MI5
GCCGAAATCAACGCTGCCGAAGTTTCTCGTTTCTTCACTTGTTAGCGGCGTAATGATTGGTCTCTCGCGCCGTAATTTATCGAAATACTTGCAAGCACAGTGTCAGAAACTGCAAGGTCGGCATTAGATCACCTGTCGATCAGTGCTGCCTCAACACCGGACACCTTTTCATAAACGCCCGCTCCAACAAGGAAAAAATCGTCAATCGACTCTAAAACAAATAAAAATTTGACGCTTTGCAATAAATAATTTCAGATAGAAATAAAACATTGAGACTCTACGCAACCCGCCGGGGGCATGCCTCTCTCCGAATCTACCGACAACGATCCAGCCATTGATTTTTCTACAACTTTCCAAAAAACACACGCAATTTACAGCCCTTCGCGAGTATTTCCACCACCAAACCTAGGATCGAAAAATATCCCATAAAACCACGAAGTGGATAACAACCAACTACTATCTCAAATAAACCGGATTGACATTTGATGCAACCATCAATTTTCGAGGCGCCTCGTTGCAACCATGCGATTCCATTTCCGCTCGCGTGTATCCAATTTACAACATGAGATCGGCCTACCGCCAAAGCTCGCCTCATGATGGCTATGCACGCGCGCCCCCACTGACGAATTTCCACATAGCACCGCTCGAGGGTTTTCGTGAATCCCACCCACTTCGCACACCGCCGCGCTGATCGCGATCGTCCTTGTCTTCGTTGCCGGTCATGCCGCCTTGTCGACCCTTTTGGGCGATACCAGCGACTTGACCTCTGCGTTTTACGCAGATGGTAACGGAGGGGGCGGACGGGTTGCGTCGATAGGGTACCTGAGTTGGCCGACGTCACCGGATATCCCCGAGAGTCGCGGTCACCAGCTAGTGCGCACGTAACGGCATGGATGGAAGGCCCTGGGCGGATGGCGGCATCTGAATTGACGGAAAATGCCTACACGAAGCCAGAAACGACAAAGGGCTACGAGACAGAATCTCGTAACCCTTTGACTTTATTGGTGCCGGCTGCAGGACTCGAACCCGCCACCTGATGATTACAAATCATCGAACATCCGGGTTGATCAGTTACGATCGAGATAGATGTAGGCGCGGCAACCCTTATATTAAAAGGCCTTCTCGACTCAACCTGGTGATTTTACATTGACTCGCGTTGCCTGAGCATCCCATAATTTGCCTACACCGCACCTACACGAAAGCGTGTAGGCAGCCAAGGCCAGTTATGCCGGAGCCAGCATGTCCAAGGTAAATTTCACGACAGAACGAGTGAACTCGCTTCCTTGCATAGCAGGTAAGCAGCAGACAATCCACTGGGATGCCAAGAGTCCCGGTCTAGGGCTCAGAGTCACGAAATCAGGCGCCCGCGCCTTCGTTTTTGAATCGCGCCTCTTTGGCAAAACCATCCGTCTGACGATTGGCGATCCTCGCTCTTGGGATCTCAGCAATGCCCGAGCCGAAGCTGCTCGACTTGCCCTCCTGATTGACGCCGGACGGGATCCCCGAGAAGTCAGTGCCGAACAAAAGGCCGCGCACGAAGCACGGTTGGCCGACGCACGTCGCAAAGACGTGCTTTTCGTCGATGCGTGGGAAGCGTATTTGGACGATCTGCGTACACAAGTGTCACCAAAGACAAAACGACCTCGATCGGCTCAGTACATCGAAGACCACCGCAAGCTATCCGCCGCGGGCGGTGAAGAGAAGAAGCGCGGCAAAGGGCTTACCTCGCGAGGACCACTGTATGTACTGATGCGAGTGAAGCTCGCGGAGCTAACAGGAGCAGCGATAGCCGAGTGGCTTCGGATTGAGACAACAGAACGCCCGACGAGCGCTGCGTATGCCTATCGAGTCATCAAAGCCCTAGTACGGTGGTGCGAAAGCCACGAACGCTTCGCAGGGTTGATCCCAAGCGACTGCTACTCATCCACGAAAGTCAAATCTCTTCTGCCCAGTGCAAATACAAAGGAGGGAGATAGCTTACAGCGCGAACAACTGCATGCATGGTTCACGGCCGTACGAGCGATCCCGAATTTTGTCGTCTCCGTATACCTCCAGGGCCTTCTCATAAATGGATCTCGCCGAGAGGAGCTTGCTGAACTTCGCTGGGACGATGTCGATTTTGATTGGAACAGTATGCGTCTAAACGACAAGATCGAAGTCAAAAACGGTCGGGTCATTCCGCTGACCCCGTATTTCGCAATGCTTCTGAGAGAGCTAAGGAACATCAATGACAAGCCACCGGCAACATCGGTGCTTGCCACCCTCGCAGAGCAAGGCAAGACATGGCATCCATCTCCGTGGGTGTTTCCAAGCCCCACATCAGAAAGCGGGCATATCGAGGAGCCGCGCTACGCTCATAACCAAGCAATTCAGGCGGCGGGGCTCTCCCACGTAACGTTGCACGGACTGCGCAGGTCTTTCGGCACGTTGGCCGAATGGTGCGAAGTTCCTGTTGGTGTTGTCGCCCAAATTCAAGGACACAAACCAAGTGCTCTTGCAGAGAAGCATTACCGACGCCGCCCTCTCGACATGCTTCGAATGTGGCATACGAAAATCGAAGCGTGGATGCTCGAACAGGCAAACATCAAATTCGAGCCTCCAAGGAACTGAAATACGGGGCAGCGAACACGATTCTTGTCCCAACCCAGTCGTCAGGCAGTTTCGTTCTTGACTGGAATCGGCGAGCGCCCCGTTCCCGTCACGAAACGTTGCAGCCGATCCCAAGCCGCGAGATAGCGGTGCTTCGGCACCGCTGCCAATTGTTCGTCATGCGCGACTAAAAGCCGCTCCACGTCAGCGGCTTCGTTCTCGTGAAGCATCCACGGCTCGTTACGCTCTGCACGCGCGATACAAGCGTCCAATGCGGCCTCTGCTCGACGATACAAGTTCAGGTCTGATCCGGAGGTCGTCTCGCTGCGCATAAAGAACGCCAAGTAGACAACGCGCAACAGGCAAGTGACTTGATCACAATCTCCGCGTCCCGAGCGAACCACAGCCAGCGCCATATGGTTCTCCAGCGACAACGATCGCACCTTTTCGGTCGACAACGGCAACAGCATTTCTTTCGTAAGCGTTGCCCGACCGCCCCGCCGTCCCGCACCTCTTCCCACTGATTTACCCTTCTGTTGTCTCACATTATCGCGCCACGACGCCGACAGTTGCACTATCTCCCCTCGTGGTCATAGCGCCGGCGCAATGCCGGATCCCGTGTGATTCGCAACCGAAAACAGTTCGGGCACCACGCGCCACGATTGATCACCGTGTTAGGCATTGAGTTCCACACATGCCCGTGTGCGCACTGCCATGTCAATTTGACTCGATTGCCGTGATATTCGGTACTCAAGCATCGACCACCGCGCGCCGCAGCAACCGCCTGCATGTCCTCTATCGTTCGGCGCTTCGCGAGATTCGCGCAATGCCGACACCATGCCCCGCCAAGTACCAGATGCCTCCACGTCGTCCATTCATGTCCGCGTGCGCATCGAAATTGGTACTTCGAGTTTGTCAGCTGATACGGAAGTGCGGCATACGACGCGCGATTTTCGCCCGCCGCCGATACTTATTGCCTCAGACGGACGACGTACAGGCCGGTGAAGTTTGCAGCAGCGGCTAGGCTGTAGTTCGGCCGATTCGAATAGATCGAGCCCATGATCGTCGGCTTGTAGGTGACGACCCCGCCCGAAACACTGGCCATCTCGATCACCGGAGGATTCGGATCGGGAACGACATCGGTGGTGAAGTTCAAGGTCAGCGTACGGTTGAACATGTTGTCGAACCCACCGTATGACTTGATCTCGTAGACATAGTCCGCCTTCACACCCGCCGGAACCGGGTCGGGTTTCCCGAGGCAAATCGTCCCGTCGCGAACGACTCCGTCTTGCGGCGTCTTGAACGTCAACGTTGCGATACCGTCATCCGTGACCAGCGTCATCGTTGCGTTCGGGATCGAACTCTTCGTGACTTGAATCGACTTGTACCCGTCCGGACACTTGAACTCGACGGGCCGAGGGTCCTGCGTCGTCGGTGAGGACGCGCCTGACGCGCTGTCGCTGCTCGCAGCATTGCTCGCGCTGCCATCACTGCCACCACCGCATGCCACCAACAACGCAGCCGTGCTCATCAGGCACGACAGAATCATTCTCTTGTTCATCTTTTCTCTCTATTTGTTAAGTATGCTAATTAAACCAATTGCCGTCGCTCATGGTTCGACCTCGATCGCCCAGTGTCACTTTCCCGAAATGCGTTGGGGAACGCCACCACGCAACCTGTCCGGATCCACGCGAGGCCGATCGCGACTCACTCATTCAAAACTGCGCAGTCAATTGGAATCCGACCGCGAAACGTGCGGTCGGGAATTCAGATGGCTTGTAGACTGGCGTACCCACGAACAGGTCGTACGCATAGGCTCCGAATCGCGTACCCACGCTACCCTTTATGCCGATCACTGCGCCAGCCAACTGCGTCCCGACAAGGACGACAGGCTGCGGGCCCCATACGCGACCATAGTCGAGTCCCGCATAAACTGCCTGCCCCGTCTGCCCGATCGGCGCCTGCAATTCGTTGCGCCAGTAGAATCCGCGTGCTGCGGCGAGCATCGTCTCGCCATCGAACCCGCGCACCGTATAGCGACTGCCAATCGTCAAGTCGTCGATGTAGTAAAGCGTGTTTCCGGTGTACTGACCGTGGAATGTGCCGACATAGCGGAATGGCTGCTTGCCGATCGCGAAGGGCACCGACAGGTTCGCGTCGAGCACCGCCATCTTGAAGCGATAGGTCGGCCCGCCTCCCGCCGCCAACGTATCGTCCTGGGCGCCCAATCCACCGACACCTTGACGATATGCAAGTGAGCCGTCAAACTGCGCGCCGCCGAAGTAGTGGCGATCAGTCAGGCCGAGCTCAATCATCGTGTTATTGCGGCGCTGCTGCGAGATCTCAGTGTCTTCGATAAAGCTTTGTCCAAAACGGCGTGACAGGCGAGCGTAGGCGCCGAACACATCGTTCTGACTACGCGACAGCACGCGGGCCAGCTTGAAATCGACCGTCTTTGAATTGCCGCTCGCGACGAACGTCTGATTCACGCCAGCAATCTGCTGGTAGTACGTGCTCGTGTATGCGGAGAGCGTTGCGGTCCAGTAGCCCCACGGGATCGAGTAGAAGCCGTTCCAGCCGTGCGAACCGAGCCGCTTGTCGCCGAACTCGAGATCCTGGCTCACGCCGATGTTGAAGAGGTCGTTCAGGCCGAGCGGATTGTCGATGCCGAGCGACAGGTTGCCCTGCAGCCGGCCGGTCGCCCGCGTGCCCGAGTTGTCGATCGAGGCGACGACGGTCCACGGCTTGCCGCGCTTCACGTCGAGCACGACGTCGCTTTCGCCCGGCACATCGGCCGGTACGATCTGCATCGACACGTCCTGGCTCGACACGCGCTTCATCTGCTCCAGACCTTGCTCAAGGTCGCGCAAGTTCAGCAGTTCGCCGTCGCCGTTCGGGAAGGCGGTCTTCCAGGTGCCGCGGAGCTTTTCGTCGGCGAAGCGCACATGGCGGATGACACCGGGGATCAGCGAGAGCTTCAGCGTGCCGGTCGACAGATCTTGTTCGGGCAACAGCACGCGCGTCGTGACATACCCGTGCGCCAGAATCGCCTGCGACATGCCCTTGACGAGCATGTCAAGTCCCTGTTTGCCGACACACTGCCCAGTGTAGTGCTCGAGCCATTCGCGCGCGAAGGCGAAGCGATCCATCGGCAACGCCGACGCGCCTTGCGATTTCAGCGAGGTAGGCAGCGCATCGGGTACGTCGAGCACAAAACGGTCGATGCGAAAGCACGGCGTTTCGGATGGTAGCGCTGGATACCCTGCGCTCGCCGTTACGCTCGAACGCACCCCGGGCGCTGTGACGGTCCGTTCGCGCTCGCGCGCTTCTTCCTGCTGTCGGATTTGCTGGTCGTTGCCCGAAATGATCGGGCGAGGAGCTTCTTGCGCCGACACGGCCATTGGAATCAGCCATACGGCCGACAGCAGCACGACCGGGATACGGATTGTCATAAATGTGGTGTTGTTAGCTCGACTTTATGGTTTGGGTGCTAAATGTCCCGGAATCCAAACCCATTCCGTACCGCTCCATTTCCAGAAGCCCATGACCCAGATCGTGCTCGACCACGACGGCAACACGGGCTCCATTTCCGGTTTCGGCGGAGGACGCGGAGGTGCATCAGGTGGCACGGTCTCGCATGCAGCGAGAAGCGTCGACATGACAAACGCTAGGGCCATGGGCCATTTGGATTTCTTCATCGTTGCCTCAAAGCGAGTGCGATGTGCGCCGATCACGTCTTAAACCACCGGGAAACGCGGCCAATCAGTCCCTGCGGAGGCGGCACCCACCCCGGCTTCAGAAAGTCGTAGACGTCATCGTAGTGATCGAGGGGCTTCACCGGCATCAGCTCCATTGGTATCAGCGGATGATCGATTTCCACAGGAATGCCCCGACGCCAACACAATTTGGCTTCGAGGACACCAAGATAAGAAAAAAAATCCTCATCGATCGGATCCGTGCTATTTAACGGAGCATGCTTCAATTGAATTAATGACTCTAGCCCGGTCTTGTCGCTCTTAAGTAACAGCGAATAGAAATCTCGACCTTCCGCGCATTCCGTGCGCAATGGTTTCTTGCCATTCCTTGCAATCTTCTCGATCATCCTCGATATTTGATCATCGTCGCCACGAATGGCGAGTTGCAGCATGTAAACATGAGAGAAATTGCTGAGCGGGTCATTTCTATATTTAATGAGATCCGCCGTTTCAGCACGAGCAACCTTTTGGATTACTTCCTCATTATCCGAAAGGAGTGCAACCAATATGGGCTCGCCAGTATCGAACGATGCGCCGCCCGACTCACCAATACTGGCAAGATTTAATCGTGCAGCGAGATACATATTTTGCTTCAACAAAGCAATGTCATTTTCAACAAAATACTCGTAGATTGCTTGCGCGTGAGCACGCCTTGACAGTCCAATCAACACGGAGCCGATCCGGACCTTGTTTCGCCTAAACTGAATGTCATGGAGCAGCTCGGGAAGTAAACGCTTATTAGCCTCAACCAAGTTGCTAATTTTTCGACACCGATCTTCATTCTTCATATCACTTTCCGTTTGGCTTGATAAGCGACATTCCGTTTGAGTCAATCCCAGAAACCACCTTAATCAAATTCCCGCTGGCCCTCGCGGATTCGATTGTATCCGCCGTTTTCACAAGCTCTGGATTGCCCGACGCTTTGAGTCTGTCTATGCTGCGTTGGATCCACGCATCCGACATTTGCGTTGGCAGATCTCCGGATGGCCCGTTCAGTTGTATTGAGCCATTTGCGTTAAGAGGTTTTACTTCGTTGATGTATACTTTATCACCCTTAACATAAACGCCATCAAAACAATTGACGCCACACTTTCCATCCAGTGGGGTAAAGCCGTTGCGTACGAAGTAGTTGTTTGCCACGTATTCCCGGGCTTGGCCCTGGAGTTCCGTAGACGGGAGATGATCTATCTGCGACAGTACTCCTTGTTCCGCAGTATTCAGCTTAACCGGCATGCTCTCCATCGTCACCTTTCCGGTGCTGATGAAGCCTTTATCCGTGGGTTTAACCGCTCCCGCCAACCAAACATCAATCGACTCACCCGCGCGGGCGACCGTCGATGCGATCTTGTTGGTAAGGATACCGCCGATGACCGTTTCCTCGATCGTGTAATCGGGTTTCACGGAGCCGTTTTGCGTGGCGAAGGAATCCACTCGATTCTGATCGCGCTGGCTTGCACCCGGCACGATGGAGCCGGGCAGCGAACCCAGCCCGGAGTTCAAGTACTGGTCTGAACGTTGCGTGGGCGTCGCACTGAAATACGTCTGAGCCGAACCGTAGGAGATGATAGGCGAACCGCGTACCAGAATCGGCTTGCCCATATATTGCGACAACATATCTTGCGCTGTCTGAAGGTTCGCCAGGTAGGAGCTCAGCCCACCCATCGCGCCTTCGCTGGTCGGATTGTTCGCCGTCTGGATCAGCGTCTGGAGATACGCCATGTTTTCCTTGTTGGCAGTGTCGTCGACCATTCCCTTCGCCGCGCGCTCGAGCATGTCGGTCCAGTAAGTCGTTGCCTTCGCCACGCAACTTGAATCGCCGCGGCATACCGCCTGCGCCTTTTCCTTTGCGAGCTGCTCGACAACCTTCACCTCTTCTACGTGAAGCTGCCGATTGTAAAGCTCGTTGTTGACGGCCGACCCTGCACCGGCCAGCGCACCGGATGAACCGCCACCTGCGACAGCGCCAGCCGCCGCACCGCCCGCCGTTGCCACGATCTCGTTTAGCGCATTCCGCGCGGCGGCTTGCGCGCTCAGCGGCAACTGGCTCACAGTCTGATCGATGATCGGCTGCGCCAGGGACTGCAGTACATCACCGGCCAATGAACCCGCGACCGCTCCGCCGATGTTGCCACCCGACAGCGCTGCCCCGATCGCCGCCACCGCGGCGTGCAGCGCGTCGCGACCCGCACCGCCTTCGCCGAACAATGCCTTCATCTGCGGGCTGCTGTTTTCCAACTGAGTCGCCGCTTCCGCCACCGCGAACGTCGCGACCTTGCCGAACGCCTGCGCAAAGGCCATATTGTTCTGGACCTTCTGCAGGTTGAATGTGTTCTCCACCGTCTGGTTCGCGTTCGCGGTGTCGCGCGACAGCCCGGCCGTGCTGTCCGTGCCGTTCTGTTCATCCGACTTCACGACGATCTTCGCCGGGCTCACCGCGGCGTGCGTAACGCCGCTCGCGCTATCACCCGTCTGTGCAAAGCTCGGGCCGCCCGACGTCGAAAAACCTTCCGACGATCCCGAATACGACATCTTGTTCTGGATGTCGGTAAATCCGAGGCTGCCGGTCGTCAGCGTATTGCTGTCTGCCGGCGCCGCGCTCGCGATCTGTGCGCCGTTGAGCTGCGTATGGCCCGCCACGTTGACATCAAACCCTTCCTTGCCAGCCACGATGCCGGTTTGCTGGTTCACCGACGCATAATTCGCGTCGATGCTGGTGTGGCCGATCGATGCGTCAACGCCGCCACCATAGCCGAATGTAAAGCTGCCGCTGACGCCCGTGTTGTGCTGGTTGCTGCTGTAATTCGACGTATCCTGAAGGCTCGTCATCGTCAGGTCGCCGCCGACATCGACCTTGACCTTGTCGCCTGAAACCTTGGCGCCCGACAACGTCGTGTCACCGCCCGACTTCATCGTCAGCGTGTTGCCGGCCGCCACCGTCGTATTGGTTTGCGTGACGCTGTCGCCATTGCCCTGTCCGTGCGAGTTCGAGCCATTCGCGAAGACGCTGATCCCCGTATTCTTGCCCACGCCGATCGCCACGCCTGCATTCCAGCCGGTCGAACTGTTCGAGCTCGTACTCTGTTCGGTGCTCTGCGCACTTTGCAGCGTGATCGCGTTGTTGGCGTCGAGCGCGACGTTCTTGCCGAGCACTGACGCTCCGGTCATCGCAATGTTTCCGGTGCCCGCCTGAGCGTTTCCGCTTGCGTCCGGTGTGCCCGTCGCGGTGATGGAGACGTTGCCGTTGCCTATGATCGACGAACCTTTCGCGCTCGAGATCGATGTCGTCGCATTGCTGCTGCTATGGCTCGACCCGATGCTGAGCTGTACCTGAACGCCCTTGGCAGCTTCGCTCACGTTCCCGTTCGACAGGGCATTGGCCGCGTCCTTGATCCCGCCGCGGTTCTGGTAAGCTTGTTCGGCAGCCGCCACGGCCTGTACTGCGGCGAGGCGCGAATCGCCCGACTGCTGGCCTTGGCGGACGGCGCCTGCCATCGACTGTCCGAGTCCGACCAGGCCGCCGCCCAATCCGACACTCAAACCCGACTGGCTGAACTGCTGCGACTGCGCGTCCTTGTAGGTGTCGTACGCGGCATTTACCGTCACGTTTTGAGCGGCGATTCCGACATCCCGGCCTGCCACAATCGTGCTACCGGTAATCGTGGCATCCTTTCCAGCCTGGATCGTGACATTGCCCTGCGATGACCCGATCACACTCCCCTTATTCGTCACCGAGCTGCTTTGGTCTTGCTGCGCGGCCGAGCGCGAACCTACCGTCACCGACAAACCACCATTCGTCAAAAGACCCGATTCCTTCTTGTCGAAATAGCTGGACGATTGAGTCGTGTCTTGCGAGGTCGTGATGTTGACGTTGCGCGTCGCCTGCAACGTCACGTCGTTCGTGCCAACGACGTTGCTACCCGCCACGTTGATGTCGCGATTGCTGACGATGTTGACGCTGTCGGCCGACACCGTGCTGCCCTGGCTATAGGTCGCCGTCTGGTCGATGCCGCTTGCAACCTGCACGCCGCTCACGACATTGCTGTGGCTGTGCGTTTCGTGCGAGTTCAGCACATGCGTTTCGGTTGCCGCGCCGATATTCACATCGCCGCTCGCCATCAGGTTCGCATTGCCTTTATCCAGGCTGACCGTGCTGCCGCTGATCGTGAGATCCTTGCCCGACGCCAATGTGACGGTATCGCCACCCTTGAGCGTCGTGCCGGTCAGCGCCTGATCGGACGTGTGCAACGTCTCCGCGTAGCTGCCATGGCTATCGCTACCCGAACTGTTGCTGTTCACCGTCGACGTCGTGCTCGCCGCGCCGAGCGTCACGTTGCCCTTGGCCGCGATCGTGCCGCCCTGACCAAGGTCGATCTGCGCGCCCTTGGCCGTCAGGTCTCCGCCGACGCCGATGCTCGACTGCCCACCAACCGTCACCGAGCTGCCGGTGACCTTGTTGATGTCGGTATTCGACACGCCGTTCGCCCGTTGCACGATCTTGTGCTCGCCCGTCTGCACCGCGCCGAGATCCCAGTTGCCGCCGACGTTCATCCCGAGATTGCCGCCGACCGACAGGTTACCCGCATTCTGCTGGAAGTTGCCGCCGGTGACGATCGACGCATTGCCCTCGACGTCCAGTTTGGCGGTTGGCCCAAGCGTCGTCACCACGCTCGTTGCACCGTCCCGACTCACGCGCGTGTTCGTCTTCGTCGCCGTATCGAGAATCAGGTCCTTGCCGGCATCCAGTTGCAAACTGCCGGCCTTCACGTTCGCCGACGTCAGATCAATGTTGTTCTCGGTCTTCAGCGACATCAGCCCGCCGCTTTGCAGCGCGCCGAATGCGTTGTCGATCTGCTTGCCCTGGATCGCCAGCGTGTTGTCCGCCTTGATCGTGCCGCTATTCGTGAACGACTGCGCGTTCTGGAAATCGATATTCGTCGCGCTGATCAGCGGGCCGTTGACATTCTGCTGGTTCGCCTGCGCGAGATACACGACCGGAACGAGCACCGACTGGCCGTCGACCACGCGGGTTTCCATCATGATCACGTTGCCGGTCAGCTTCGACACCTGGTCGGCCGACAGGCTCGCGCCCATCGGCAAATCGAGCGACTTCGACAGATCCGCGCCTGCCGTCATCAACGACTGGTACATCGTTTGCAGATCCGCGTACGGCCCCAGCACCGCCTTGCCGGTCAGCGCCGTCACCTGATTGCGCACCAACTGCTGCTCATAGAAGCCGTCACCAAGCCGCTTCGGAATATGCGTGAGATCAACGCCGAGCTGTCCGAAGAAGTAGTCGCTCGAAATGAAGTTCTTCTGGTTCGTGAACGCCGGATTCGTCTCGATCACGTAGTTCGCATTCGGCGCGGTCGTCGGCCGGTACAGGCCACCTTGCGGAATCGTGAGGTTGTTCAGCACGTTCAGCGCCGTCGCACTGGCGATGATCGGATCGACCGGCGCCGGTGGACCACCGTGCACGGACGATGCATCCGATTTTGCGCCGCTGGCGTTGCCGCTCAGGGTGGTCGGCGTAAGCCCCGGCACCGACTGCCCCGGCAACAAACCGAGCGGCGGAATTGATGCGTTAGCCGCCGTGTTGCTGACGCTGACACCCGTGCCCGAAATCGTGCCGTTCGAACTTATCGTCGAGAAGTAGCCGGGCAGCGTGTAATCCTTGATCGACGCCGGCGCCGCCTGCGTATAGCCACCCGGACGCCCAGTCACGAACGGCGCGTTGCCGAACGGCAGTTGCCAGTCGTGTTCGGTGTTGTCGTAGTTGTTGTAGTGATACTGCCCCGAGTAGGAAACCGTCACGCCCGGCAGTTTCTGCCCGGACGCCGCCCAGCCGTCGGCGTCATAGTGCGCCGGCATCTTGATGTCGCCGACCGCGGCGATGTTGCTCCAGTAGTTTTGCATCGTGCCGACCGACGACGCATCGATCTTGCCGCCCGACACGATCTGCGCGGCCGGGCTGATGTCCGTTACCGTCGTTGCCGTCGCGCTGTCCGCGTAGTAGGTCGTGAACTGATACGTGCTGTTCCACTGACCGCCGTGAGGCGGCTCGGTGTAGACGCCGCCGATGCTGTCCGGATCCTTCACGCCGACCTGGCCCGTGCGGCCCTTGATCGGAATACCGAACTGGCCGAGCAGCGATGGATCGATCGAATTCGTCGAGGTCTTCATCACGCGGCGCGTGCTCGTGATCTTGTCCGCGTGCAGTTGCATGTCGCCGTCGGACTGGATCAGCGCCGATACGTTGTTGACGAGTCCCGCATTCGTGTAGTTGCCGCTCGCGTCCTTGCCGCCTGCCAGCACAACCTTGCCCATGCCGAAGATCGCCGTCGTCGCCATCGAATCGGTCGCGGTCGCGTCATCGCGGTTTTCGATGTCGTGCGCGAGGATTTCCAGCGTACCGTTGCTGTCCGATGCACCGATCAGCGCGGTCGGCCCGAGGTTCGAGATCGTATTCGTCGCGTTGAGCGACGCACTGGCGCCCACGAGCGCGCCGCTATTAATCAGGTTGGTCGATTGCATGTGCAGCAGGCCGCCGGCCGTCAAGGCGCCCACGTTGACGATGTTGCCCGCGTTGACGCTCAGGTTGTTGACCGATTGCAGGTTCGCGTTGTTCGTGAAGGTGCCGGGCAACGTGAAGGCAAGATCGTGACCGACGTTGAACTGCGTATCGGATGCCGCCGTGTAATCGCCCTGCAGATTTACGTTGGCGTCGTGCGTTGCGCTGTACGTGCCGCCGCCCTGCAGCGTGGCCGCCGCGACCGACAGGTCGTGCGTGGAGCTGATCTGACCATTCGTGTTGGTGATCGCACCGGTCGTCGTCACGTCCACGTCGCCGTTCGAATTCGTGACGTTGCCAATCGTGCCGCCGCTATTGTCCAGGGTGTTGCCTTGAACACGCAGTGATGCACCGCTGAGTTGACCGCCCTGCGTATTGCTGATCGACTCGGCGCCGACCGTCACCTCGCCATTGCCGGTAATCGCGCCCATGCCCGCTACGCCGCCGGCGTGGCTGTTCGTGATCTGGCTGCCGCCTTGCACCGTCATCTTGCCCGCGCCGAGATCGACAATGGCGCCGTCCGCGTTGTCGATCGAGGCCGATTGAATGGCGAGCGTGCTGGTGTCGCCTGCTGTCGACTGCCCGGCCTGAATGTGGCCGCCCCGGTTTGACAGAGCGCCGCCGTTCTTCAACGACAGCGACGTGTCCGATCTCAGCAGGCCCTGCGCGTTGTTCACGTCGCCTGCGATGGTCGCGTTGATGCCGCGCTGCGCGGCAAGAATACCGCTCGCGTTGCTCCAGGAAGCCGCGTTGACGACGGCCTGCCCCTTTGTCACGATGGTGCCCGACGCGTTGTTCAGCGCGCTCGATCCATTGCCCGGCGCGATTGTCAGCGTGCCGGTGCCGGCATGCGTGATGGTGCCGCCCGCGTTGTTCAGCTCGGCCGGCGTGAGCGTCAGGTCCGTGCTGTTGGTCTGGATCACGCCGGCGGCCGAGTTGTCGAGCGTGCCGCTGACGTTCATCCCCATCGCTGACGATCCATACTGCGTGATCGTGCCACCGTGGTTCACGAGGTTTGAAGCCGTCAGCGCAAGCTGATTGGCCTCGAGCTTGCCGCCGCTGTTGTCGAGCGTCGAATCGGCGGTGACCGACAGGTTCGGCGCGACGATCGAACCGCCCTGGTTCGTCATCGAGCCCGTGTGGATCGTCGCGTTCGTGCTCGCGCCGATCTGGCCGCCGTCGTTCGCGAGCGTACCGCTGGTGACGCTCAGATCCGTGTTCGACAACAGCTTGCCGCTCACATTGTTCAGCGTGCCGGCGACGGTTGCCATCAGTCCGTTCTGTGCGTTGATCGAGCCCGATGTGTTGTTCAGCGCGCCGGTTTGCGCGACGACGCGCCCGTTGCTCGCGATCGAACCGCCCACGTTCGACACCGCCCCCGTACCTCCGCCGAGCGTCAGCGTGCCGTTGCCGGCATGCGTGATCGTGCCGCCATCGTTGACGAGCGCGGCAGGCGCGAGCGTCAGATCGGTACTGTTGGTTTGCAGCGTGCCGCCATTCGAGTTGTCGAGCGTGCCCGACACGTTCACGCTCATCGCGCCAGCGCCGGACTGCGTGATCGTGCCGCCGTGGTTCACGAGGTCGGTCGCGTTTAACGACACCTGGCTCGCCTGCACGGTGCCCGCGCTGTTGTCGAGCGTCGTGGCGCTGAGAGTTGCCGTCTGGCCGGCGATCGAGCCGCCGTTGTTGGTCAGGCGCGCGCCCGCATCGACGGCCACCTTTTGCGCAGCCTGCAGCGTGCCCCCACCATTGTCGACCGACTGGCCCGATACCCGCAGATTCGTGTTGGATGTGATCGCGCCGCGATTGACAACGTTTGCGCCTTGGACCGACACATCGCCGTTGCCGCCGATGACACCGCCTTGCGCACCGTTCGCGGTGGTACCCGCGGCGTTGGTCAATTGGCCGCTCGTCGTCACCGACAGGCCGTCGCCATTGAGCGACGTGATACGACCCGCCGTGTTGTCCAGCGTCGCACCGGCCACCGTCATGCCGGCCGCGCTTTGAAGGGTGCCCTGGTTGTTCGCGATGGCGCCGCCACGCACGTCCGCCGTGCTCTCGGATACCAGTTCGCCGGACTGGTTGGCGATCTGGCCGGCGACGTTGACCGACAGCGGCCCCTGCGATGAAACCTTGCCGCCCTGATTCGACAGATTGCCACCGGTCAGCGTCGTGCCGCCGCCGCTCGACAGGCTGCCGTGATCGTTGATCACGGTGCCCGATGCGTTCGCCTGAATGGCGCCTTGCGCGCTCGTCGTCGCGTTCGACAGGTTCACGTCGCCGGCCGTCGCGCTCAGCGACAGATTGCCGTTCGTCGCCGTCTGGCTACCGGCGAGATTCACGCTGCCGCCCGTCAGCGACGCATTGCCGCCCGCCACATTCTGGCCGGTCGCGGTCAGCTGGCCCGACGCCATCAGGTTGAGGTCGCCACTGTGCGCGACGGAACCGTCGTTGTTCACGCCGGCGCCGAGCGTGCCGGTCGAATTGATGCTCCCGGCATTCACCGTCGTATTTTGCTGCGCCGCGAGCGTGCCGCTGCTCGTGAGATCGGCGGCCGTGTTCACCGACAGCGATTGCTGCGCATACGTGGTGCCACTATTCTGGATGCCGCCCGCGGCCGATAGCGCCATATTGCCGCTTGCCGTGGTCTTGCCGGTGAGCACGAGCCGGCCATTCGACTGCAGCGTCAGATCGCCTGCCTGCGCGGCGATGGTACCGGCGTTAGCCACCCCCACACCGAACTCATTCGATGCGAGGACGATTCTATTGCTATACATGCCGCCCAACTGGCTCACGTCGATCGCGACCGCCGGAGCGGAGCCGTCGCCGGCGATCGGTGTCGCGGCAAGCGTGTCGTGGTTGACCTGGGCCGCGCCTGCGATCACGTTCAGGTTCTTCGCATAGATGGCGGAATTGACCTGTACAGCGCGGGCGATAAGGTCCACCTGATCGGTACCGGTTGCGTTCAGGCCGGCGCCCGAGACGGTCACGAGCCCGCGGTTGACGTTGTAACCGGCGAGCGAACCATCGGCGCCGTAGTACGGCACGCCGGTCGTCAAGGTCGCGCGGCTGGTATTCAGGAAGGTTCCGCCGTCCACGAAGATCCCGGACGGATTCGCCAGGATGAGCTCCGCGCGAGCGCCTGCGATCTCCAAAGCGCCGCGAATTTGAGAAGGGTTCGGACTATTGACCTGGTTGACGATGATCCGCGCGGCCTGCCCGGCGCCGTAATTCGGGTTGCCGTTGATCCAGCCCGCCTGCTGCGTCTGAACCATCGTGGCCGAGTTGTTCAGGATCGCGCCAGCCTTTTGGACGTCGAACTGGTTGTAGGTGTTCAGCGAAACGCCCGCGCCGCCCGGCTTGTTGATATTCACTTGCGGCAGGCCGTTGGGCGTCTGGATTACCGATGGTGCATTCGGCCCCGCTCCGACGATTTGTGCGTGCACCCACATCGGCATCGCGCCCGCGGCAATCAGCGCACCGAATGCGGCAAGCCGCAACGCGAACTGCGTCACTACATGCACACCGCTGCGATTGAGGGTACGCCGCGTTTCACCTGCGCTCGCCTTCCCCGCTGAGCTGGCCGTTTCTTCTACTGCGACCAACATACCGTGCACGCGGCTGAACACCAGCCGATAATGGTTTTTGTTCATAACCTTGGTCTACTCGCGATTTTCGTTCGATCCGCCCTCACGGCCTCGAACATCGCATGGAATCTAATTTAAACCGTGGAAAGGCAGCGTCAAAGAGTGTCAATCGTTGCCGAGATACGACGGACGAAACAACTCCATCGCTCGATTACTGCCACGCCAGTCCGGCTATCTCGATATTTTGGATAACGACATACTCTATCGACCGCAAATATCGACGGCATTGTTAATCGTAATCCGCGCGAATCTTACCTCACGCATCATCTCAAAAACACCCCTGACAGAATTGCGAGGTCGAATCGGCACTCGACCAGGAATTTACTTTCTTTCAACCACATATCACCTTCCTGAGCACGGCCAGCTACGGCCGCTCCGCTAATGCATTTCCGCATCGGCGCACTTCGCTCAGGAGTTTCCGTGATCTCTAATCCCCCTACCTTTGTGCTGATCGGGCTGGGCCTCGCGCTCGTCGCCTTGTTTGCGGTGGGCTTCTATTGGCTCGCCACCAAGGATCGGCCGGCACACCGACACGCCCCCGTTGCTCCCTCACTAGCTCCCAGTGCTACCACCCCACGTTCCGTCGACGTCGATGAATCCGATGAATGGGAAGCGTTCGCGCCGTATCCCGATCACGTCGTCCGCACGGCGCATGAAGCCAGCGCCGATTCGGGCGATAGCTGTCCACCGTTCGGTCGGCGAGACGAATTCGCCTACGCATCCCCTGCGACCGAAGCTCGCCACGACCTGCACGACGCGATCGAATCGTTGATGGGCGAACCGAGCAAGCCTGATCCGGCGCCGACCAAGGCCGCCGTGCCGTCGTCGTCCGGTTCATCAATCCGCTGTCCGCGCTGCCTGTCCTCACGTATCGACACACGCAATCGCGCCCGCAAAGCTGGCAGCACGATCGGCAGCGTTGCAGGGGCGACGGGTGGCATGGCCGCCGCCCTCGCCGGTGCGGAAACCGGCGCAGTCGTTGGCTCGATCGCCGGACCACTTGGTACCGTCTTCGGCGGACTCGCGGGCGCTGTGATCGCAGGACTCGTCGGCAGCGCCGCGGGCTGCGCAGCCGGGTCCGCTGTCGGCGCGGCAATCGACGACAACGTTTTGGACAATCATCACTGCCTCGCGTGCGGTCACGCTTTCAGTGCCGCGCAGAGCTGAACGGCTCGTCTCCCCCTCTTGCTCGTCTCCCCTCGATTTCCCTTCCGTCCGGCGCTCGCCGGGCTGTATGCCCTCGTCCTTTATAAGGAGCAACCATGCATCTCGTTCAAACAATGGCCTACGTCGGAGCCGAACCCTGGCACGGCCTCGGAAGCAAACTCGCCCCAAAGCAACCGCTCGAAGTCTGGAGACGTGCGGCCGGCATGGACTGGCGGATCGAAGAGGCCGAAGTGCGCTTCGTCGCCGCTGGCAATCGCAGTCTCGGCTCGATTCACGCGTTTCCCGAACAGAAGGTGCTGTATCGATCAGACACCAAGGCACCGCTGTCGGTCGTCTCCGCGCGCTATCAGGTCGTGCAACCCGAAGAGATTCTGGAGTTCTATCGCGATCTGACGGAGATCGGCGGCTTCCAGCTCGAGACGGCCGGCGTGCTGAAGGAAGGTCGCAAACTCTGGGCGCTCGCCCGCACGGGTCAGTCCGGCATGCTTAAAGGCAAAGACGAGGTGAATGGCTACCTGCTGCTCGCCACGGCGTGCGATGGCACGCTCGCGACGACAGCGCAGTTCACGTCGATCAGAGTCGTTTGCAATAACACCCTGCAAATAGCCTTGGGGAACAGCGCTGGCGCGATCAAGGTCTCGCATCGATCGCAGTTTGATGCAGCCGCCGTGAAACGACAGCTCGGCATCGCCGTTTCGACCTGGGATGCCTTTATGGTCCGCACCAAGGCGCTATCCGAACGCAAGGTGACGGACTCGGCGGCCGAAGCGTTCCTGCGCCGTGTGCTGACCTACTCCACCGCCAATCTCCCTGATCGCGAAACGGTTGCCGTCAACGAGCGCGCGATCAAGGCAGTGGGCCAGCTCTATGCCGGCCGCGGGAAAGGCTCGGATCTGGCCTCGGCGTCCAGCACGGCGTGGGGTTTGCTGAATGCTGTCACCGAGTACGTGGATCATCATCGTCGCGCACGCAGTGACGATCACCGTCTTGATGCCGCCTGGTTCGGTGCGGGTGCAACGCTCAAGCAACGCGCGTGGGACGAGGCGATGAAGCTTGTCGCATGACCAAGCCCATACCGCCTCTGGCCGTCGACATGCGCATCCAGATTCCGCGTGGAATCGGGTTACGGTTCGGCGGCCGCTACGCCACGATCCTGCAAATCAAACCGCAAGGCACGATTGTCCACCTCGGAAATGGAAAACTCGTGACCTTCGCTGGCGACGCGTTGCAAGACGCATTCCGACGTACCCGTTCGACATAACCCCCGTATTCCCTCACCTTTCGCCCGGTCAGATTCGTCCTGCCGGGTCTTCCTATTTGCGAGGTTCCATGAACACCCCTCACCCCGAACCACCCCGCACGCGCAAACCAGCGCTGCAGCTCGTCAAGACGAACGATCTATCGCGCGACGACTGGCTTGCTGTTCGGCGTACCGGCATCGGCGGCTCCGACGCCGCCGCCGCTATCGGCCTGAATCCCTACATGAGCGCGCTGGAATTGTGGCTCGACAAGACTGGTCGTGCCGATGGTCTGCCCCGCCCTGATCCGAACGATACGACGTCGCCGGTATTTTGGGGCACGCTCCTTGAGCCCATCGTGGCCGCCGTCTATACCCGACAGACCGGCAACAAGGTACGCAAGGTCAATGCCGTACTGCGTCACCCGACGATCCCCTGGATGCTCGCGAACATCGACCGGGAAATCGTCGGCGCACGCGACGTGCAGGTTCTCGAGTGCAAGACAGCCGGCGAGTTCGGTGCGCGGCTCTGGCGAGAAGGCGTGCCCGAGTACGTGCAGATCCAGGTGCAGCACCAGTTGGCCGTAACCGGCAAGACAGAGGCGCACGTCGCCGTGCTGCTCTGTGGTCAGGCGCTCGAAGTGCATCGGATCGATCGCGACGATGCGCTGATCGGACGTCTGGTCGAACTCGAAGCGCGGTTCTGGCGGTTCGTGGAAACCGATACGCCACCCCCTGCGGATGGATCGGAGTCGGCCGATCGCGCGCTGCGTCACCTGTATCCCGGCAATGGCGAAACGATCGACTTCAGCGACGACCGCTTGTTGTCGTCCACGTTCGCCGATCTGGTCGCAGTACGAGCCGAGATCGAGACACGCCAGCAGCTCGAAGCGCAGCTCAAGCAAACGCTCCAGCAAGCCATGGGTGACGCGACGCGCGCTGTATTCGAGTCCGGCTCCGTGTCGTTCAAGCGCAGCAAGGATTCGTCCTCCGTCGACTTGGCTCGCCTGCTGACCGATCACCCCGAGTACGAAGCACAGTACGCGACCTCGAAGCCGGGTTCCCGGCGTTTCCTCGTTTCTACCTGATTCCATTCCCCATGACCAATTTGGAATGCCTCACGGAGATCATGACGTTCTCCCGATACGGCGCGCTCGCACAAGCATTCGTGATGGATGCACTGAGCCAGCACGCGGCACACGTTGCCGCAACCCCACTCGATCAACTGCAGCTCAACCCGATGGTCAGCGCACGCGCCTGGCACGGCGTCGCGCAGGAGATCCACACGAAGCTCGAAGCGCACTTTTCCCGATAGTCCGCATCGCTCGCAGTTTTCTTCTCCCTTTTTCTATTTTGAGGACCATCATGCTCAAAGGTCTCGCCATCACGCCGCCCGTTATCGGGCGAATCTCAATCGGGCGCATCGTCGAGAAGAACGGCAAGCGCGTCCCCGAGAAGGACGACCAATTCACCCTCACCACCCAGGTGCAGCAGCGCGGCGAATGGTTGCTGCACCCGCTGAACGAAACGCTGCGCAAGGCGACATCGGGCAAGCTGCGTGCCATTCCGATTCGTGTGCTGTTCAACGATCCGGATCTGAACCTGCGGGCTGAGTACTCGCTGTTCGACCGCGATACCGGACGGCCCGTGTGCGTCGGTAACGGGGAAACCTGCCGGCGCGTGACGGACGCCGGCATCGAAACCCTCCCCTGCCTGTCGCCGGACGGCTGCACGTTCGGTCGTCAGGGCAACTGCAAGCCGTACGGGCGGCTCAACGTCATCGTCATCGTCGGCGACGAGGACGAGGACGAGATGGGTTCGTTCATCTTCCGCACCACGTCCTATAACAGTATCCGAACGCTCGCCGCGCGGTTGCACTACTTCCGCGCGGTGTCCGGCAATCTGCTCGCCTGCTTGCCGCTGGAATTGAAGCTGCGCGGCAAGTCGACGGCCCAGAGCTACCGGTCGGCGATCTACTACGTCGACCTCGGCGTGCGTTCGGGCAATACGCTCGAACAGGCACTGATCGAGGCGAAGGAACTGGATGCTCGGCGCCGCGCCGCCGGTTTCGATCAGGCCGCGCTCGATGCCGCTGCGCGTGCAGGGTTCGCTAAGGGCGCGTTCGAGGACAGTCCGGATGAAACGGCGGCTGTCGCGGAAGAGTTCTATCCAGGTACGAACAACCTCGATACCGGGGACGGTCGCACCGACGAGACGACCGGAACGCCGCCGTCGACCCTGCGCGACAAGCTCGAACGCAAGGCCGTGCTGCTCGGCGGCAAGGCAGCATGAGTACGCGTCGCTCGACGTTCGTCCTGGCAGTCTGCACAACCGCCACTGCGCTCTGTCTGTCGGTGCTCGCCGGCTGGCAACGCGGCGGCACGTTACCGGAACGGCTTATCTGGATCGCCATCGGCATGGTGCTCGTCACGAGCGCGCACCTGTTGCCGGCGCTGATCCGTGAGATGCCGATCGCCATTCGAGGTGTAGGTAGCGTGTTATGGGGCGCTTGCCTGCTGGCGGCATGCTTCGGTCACGCAGTGTTCTTCACTTTAGCCCAGCAGCATGCCGGTGAGCTACGGGCGGCAACGGTACGGATGACCTCGGTACCGGAGTCCGCTCGTAGTCTCACGGCGGTCATGGCAGAACGCGCGACTGTGACAGCACAACTCGCGGTCGCGCAGGCACGTAACTGCATCGGAAACTGTACGACGCTCAGATCCCGTCGCGTGACGCTTGCCGCACGACTGGATGCGCTGAACGCCGAAGCCGAAGACGTGCGGCGCCAGCAGGCCGCAGTGGATCGAGTCACGGTACAACATGATGCGTTACTCGTCGATCCAGTCACGTCGCGACTCGCCGCGTTACTCGGGATCACGGCGATGCGTGTCGACTTGCTGTCGGGGTTGATGTTTGCCGCCGTGCTCGAAGGTGTGGCATGCCTGCTATGGACGGTGGCGCTTCGATCGCCGGGAACTGAAGCTGAATCCTCAGCGACCGGCGTCACGTCACCGACCGTCGCGACAGTCACGATGACGGGCGACGTGACCGCACCGGTAGTCGCGGCAGTCACGGACGCGACTGATCTCGGCGAGCCGGGAGTCACTCAGGTCATCGCGAGTCACGCCAGCAAGACCGTTAGTCGCAAAGATGTAACGCCCGGTCATGAGACGACGCCTCGTAGTCACACACCACGTGACGGCCCGATCACGCCGTTTCCCACTGCTCGCACCGACGACCACCTGTCGCAGCTCGTTCGAGACGTGACCGCCGGTTTGGTTCGGCCGACCGTCGCCGACATCAGACGGCATCTGGGCTGTTCTCAGGCCCGCGCGGCAGAGCTACGTCGGCAGCTCGCTGAACACACATCGACAGCATAAGCGGCCGGGCTTCGTGCCCGGCCTTTTGCTGTCGCTTTCCCAATCACCTTCCCATCACCATGAAACATGGAACCGAATACGCTCGTCCCCAGCATCAGCATCGCCAATCTCGCCAACCAGCGCGTCGCCGTCGTCGAGCGCGTACGCGCTGCCCTCGATCTGCTCGGCGAAGCCCAACGGCTTGCCAAGGCCGCGCATCTCGGCTTCCCGCGACTCGTGCTCGATGAAAGCTACGGCTGTCGCGGCCGCCCGACCATTACAGGAGAGTACGCCAAGCGCGACGAAGCCGAAGCCGCTATGGTGCGCATCGTCGACGTGCGCGGCTGGGACTACCTGATGTCGGAGTCAGGCCTGCGTACCTTCATGGATGCGAAGGCTCGCGACCAGTGGAGTCACCAAATTGCCGAAGGCGAAGTGCCCGAACTGACCGTCGCCAACATCGAAGCCACCTTTGCGCAGCTCTACGGAGCACGCGGCGACATGTTCGAACGCGGCGTGCTGCAATGCTTCCAGCGGCTGTCGTGGGACTACAAGACCAATCAGCCTTTCAAGTTCGGCAAGCGCATCATCGTCCGGTATCTGCTCTCGCAAGGCAGCTCCAACTACCACGCGACGAACGAACTGGACGATCTGATGCGAGTGTTCAGCGTGCTCGATGGCAAGCCGGAGCCGGATCATCGGCATGGCATGTCGACGCTCATTTCGGACGCACAGCATCAAGGGAAGACAGAGGCCGAGCACGGCTATTTCCACCTGCGCTGGTTCAAGAACGGCAACGGCCACCTGACGTTCACACGCGCTGATCTGGTCGACAGAATGAACCTGATTCTCGCGAAGCACTATCCGAACGCCCTGGCGTCCGAAGCCCGGTAGTTCCGGGACGCGTCCTGCGTCTCGTCTTCCCTTATCCATTCAGCGAACTCGGTATCCGGTTTATCCGGAGGCTCGTGTTCGTCCGTTACCTGGAGAATTTCGTGAATCTGCCATCCACCGTTCACGCCGGCCCGCGCTTCAAGCTCGGGCGGATCTTCGCCACGCCCGCCGCGCTGGAAGCCATCGCCGACGCGCACGTGTCGATCATCGACCTGTTGATCCGCCACATGCACGGCGATTGGGGTGACCTGTCTGAATCCGATCGCCAGCAGAACGAGTTGTCGATCGACGCAGGGCTACGCCTGCTGTCCAGCTACGTTCTGCCCGGCGGTCAAACCGTCTGGGTCATCACCGAATGGGATCGCTCATCGACGACGTTTTTGCTGCCTGGCGACTACTAGGCGTCATCGCGGCAGGGACGAGATTGGCGGGTTCAGCAGCGCGTCGATGAAGGTATGCGGATCCGCGTCCAGCACCCTCAGGAAATCGAGCAATTCCACGACATCCACACGGCGAGCGCCGCTTTCCACCTTCGAGACGAAGGCTTGTGGGCGCCCGAGCCGGTCGGCGACGTCCTGCTGTAACAAGCCGCGCTGTTTGCGTAGCTCGGCGAGCAGCGTCGCGATCCGCTGATAGCGGGGATCGTGGATTGGATGGGTCATGAAGAGATTCTAGATACGCATTTCGAATATTCTGTATTCGTATACGGTATATTCGGGAGGCTTACATGTTTCAACTGATTTGGCTGGGCAGCGGCGTCGCTACTGCGCTGGTCATTGTCTTCGACATGCGCAAGCTCGGCGCTCGCCGCGTCGGCTTGCCACCGATCGGATGGGGCGTTGCGTCCGTATGCCTCGGCCCCATTGCGGGGGCGATCTATCTGAGCCGGCGGAGCGCAGCACGGCAAGCGTTGATTGACGCGGTTTGGGTACTCGTCGGCGACCGGACCGTTCCCGATCAAGTCCGTCGGGAGCGGCTAATCGCTCTCGCAAACGTCGGCGTGGTCGGTCCGGTGATTTACCGGGCGTGCGCTGCGGTCCTGCATGCAGAACCGCCTGTCGAGGCGCGGCAGATCACTCCCGCTCCATCGCGGCTGACCGACGACGACCTCAGCCGCCCCTTATAAGGAAAAACGATGTTGCAAACGACCAAAGACGTTCATCACCGCGGGGATGCTTACCTCAATCTAACTTGCCCTGTATGTGGCAGTCTGCCGATGCCATATTTCGAGCGGGACGGTTACTACATCGATCGCTGCCCGGAATGCCGGTTCGTCTACGTCCGTAACGTACCGTCAGATGCAACGCTAGCCGCGTTCTATTCCGGCTACTACGGTGATGTCAACGAATTCGTGCCGGTCTCCCGGAAGCGGCTATCGAAGCGCCTCTCGAAATCGGTCGAAAACTGGTGGCATGCGCGCAACCTCGTTCGATGCGCAGCAGGCCGGCGCAAGCTGCTGGAGATCGGATATGGCGAAGGGCACCTTTTGATGGCGCTCAAACAGACGCGGCGATTCGAGCTGCGAGGCATCGACTATGCGACCGGGCCGATGTCGTACATGAGCGCAAACGGTATTGATGTGGCGCAAGGCAGCCTGTTCGACCAGCACTACCCGGACAACCGATTCGAGTTCATCGTCGGTTTCCATGTACTCGAACATGTTCAGCACCTAGGTGAGTTCATGTCGGAAGTGCGTCGCGTGCTCGCGCCTGCCGGCCGCGTCTACTTCGTCGTGCCGTGTGTCACACATTTCTCCGCTGTCCGCCGCGGGCAGAACTGGAAGCACTTCGGACCGCCGGGACACCTCTGGTACTTCTCAGTGACGGCCATGAGGCGATTCATGACGGACCATGGCTTCAAGGTCCTGTCCGCTCACTGCATCTCGAACCGGACGCACCTGACCGTGCAGGCCGAAAAGACGTCGTAGTTCGGTGCCTGGGTTCTGGCAAACATCACCCTCGGATCGCCAGAACCGTTTCGCCGACCGGTTCTCCGGTCGGTTTTTTTATTTGTGTGCCAGTCGAGCTGCGAGCGTTTCGACGATCGATACCAAGGTTTCTCGATCTTGCGGGTTCAGCTTCGTAAGCAACTGGCTGAGATGCCGAGCCTGATCGTCGGGCCGGTGGCTGGCTTCCGTCAACAGGTCGGCGACATTGCACTGAAACACCTTAGCCAGTTGGACCAAACGAGCAACCGTCGGCATGACAATACCGCGCTCGATGCGCGAAATCGCTTCATTCCCGACCCCGAGCTGCTCAGCTACGTCCTCCTGCGTCAGTTGGCTCTCCTCCCGACGCCGAGCAATCGCCTTGCCGACCCGCCGGGCGAGCCGCGTTTCTTCCGTATCCCGCATGTCCGCTCCCATTCCACCTAGATGGTTGGGCATCGACTTCTTGACATGAAGGACTTATAGGGTTGAGATTCATCTTTTTGAGTTGATTTTCAGTCGATTCCGCTTCTACATAAGAACAGGACCACTCACATGAAAGTACCGAACTACCGCTACCCGCTGATTCTTTCTAGCCTCGTTGCGGCCCTCGCATTGACCGGCTGCAAAGGCGACGTACTCGACTATCGCAACGCCCAGTTCGTCAATGGCAAGGTCTATGCCGGAAACGCAAACGAGCCGTTTTCCGGCAAGCTGACGAACGTCCCAGCCGACAAGCTCTTGAGCCAGCAGCCGGGATTCAGCCAGATCAGCGCAGCGATCCTCAATACAGGTGCGTTGATTCCGGGAGATCCTCGTGAGGCACAAAGTCTCATCGGAAGCGGAAACGCCGTCCTGCTCATGTTGACCCCACACGCAGTATGCGATGTCAACATCGACGAAGGTCTGCCGGATGGCAACGCAACCTGCTCAGATCCCAATGGCGGTGCGAAGCGGATAGAAGCCCGATTCAAGAACGGCACACTCGACGACAAGTTCGCGCTATTCAATACCAGCGGTGATCATCAGCTTGTCGACGTGACGCTCAATAATGGGCACCCGGACGGGAAAATGGCGATCTACAACTCGAGCAATGCCACGCTGGTCCATGTTGCTCATTGGCAAGACGGCGCTCTGTCCGGCGACGAAGAAGCCTTCGATCCTAATACGGGCAGCCGTGTGCTGTCCGCCACGCTCGTCCATGGCAAGTATGACGGTGCATTCACGCGCTATGCGTCGGACGGCAAGCATGTAATTTACAAGACTACATTCGCGCACGGCACCCAACAAGGAACCGAAGAATCATTCGATCCGAACACGGGCAAGCTGACCGGCCATGCCGAATATGTCGACGGGAAACTATCCGGCGAAGTCAAACGCTGGAATGCTGATGGGAAACTGATCTACGAAAAGACGTACCAGAACGGGCAAGAGATGCCGGCCAGCAACGAAATCAAAATATGCGTCGACGAACAACTCCACTCCCTGGACAACATGAACGGTGTTGGTGTCGATCGTCTGAACGAACTCGAAGCAACTTGCAAAGAGAAGCTTCGTGGTGGGCTCAACTCTGCCGCCGCATCCGCAACGACGGCAGGTTCGTCGGACAACGACATCTGCGTGTCAGTCTGGACGGCGGCTTTTCATCGCGAAAACGGCGACGAGGTGATCGTAACGGCCGACCAGCTCGACGAATGGCAGTCGTGGTGTAAAGACGGTAAGCGGCCGAACCGATGAGGCACACAGGGAGCAGCATAGTTGGATGCGCCGCGAGGACCTATCCGTCATTTGGTGGGCTGGGCATATCATGAGGTATAAAAGTCATGGATATGCTGATGAAGAAGAAGAGGCAAACCGTAGCGCGTCAGGCAGCGGCCCGAGGGCCGCTGCCTGAGTTGCCCAAGGAACTGCTGGACCAACTGGTCAAGGGGCCGATGACGCCAACCGAGGTTCAGGATCTGATGCTGGCGTTCAACAAGGCGGTGATCGAACGCGCGATGGACGCCGAGATGAATCTGCATCTGGGCTACCCGCCAGGCCAGCCCAAGCCGGTCGGGCAGGCCAACGAGCGCAACGGCGCCAGCGGCAAGACGGTCATCACCGATCGTGGTCTGGTTCGGGTCGAAGTCCCCCGTGATCGCGACGGCAGTTTCGAACCGATCCTGATTCCCAAGCATGAGCGCCGCTTCACCGGCTTCGACGAACGCATCATCGCGATGTACGCCCGAGGCATGAGCGTGCGCGAGATTCAGGCGTTTCTGGCCGAGAGCTACGGCACGGAGGTGTCACCCGACTTCATCAGTTCGGTCACCGACGAAGTGATGGCCGAGGCGCTGAGCTGGCAGAGCCGTCCGCTTGAGGCGATGTATCCGGTGGTGTTCTTCGACGCGCTGCGGGTCAAGATCCGCGATGACGGCGTGGTCAGCAACAAGGCCGTCTATCTGGCGCTGGGCATCCAGGCCGACGGCCAGCGCGACGTGCTGGGCCTCTGGATCGAACAGACCGAGGGCGCCAAGTTCTGGCTCAAGGTGTTCAACGAACTGAAGACGCGCGGCTGCCAGGACATCCTGATCGCCGTGGTGGATGGCCTGAAGGGGCTACCCGAGGCGATCGGCGCGGTCTACCCGCACACCACCGTGCAGACTTGCATCGTGCATCTGATCCGCAACAGCCTGGAGTTTGCCAGCTACAAGGATCGCAAAGCGCTCGCTACGGCGCTGCGCCCAATCTATGCCGCCGCCAGCGCGCAGGCGGCCGAGCAAGCGCTACGGGACTTCGCCGAGGGGCCGTGGGGAGGCAAATACCCGATGATCGTCCAGTGCTGGCAACGCGCCTGGGAACACGTCACGCCGTTCTTCGTGTTTCCGCCGGACATTCGGCGGGTGATCTACACCACAAACGCCATCGAGAGTTTGAACATGCAGCTACGCAAGATCGTCAAGACGCGCGGCCACTTCCCGAACGACGAGGCGGCCGTCAAACTGCTCTGGCTGGCACTGCGCAACGTACTCGCCAAGTCGGTGCGGACCGCCTTTGATTGGAAATCCGCGATGAATCAGTTTGCTATTCTGTTCGGTGATCGATTTACGATGGCGCGCTGATCACAGATTGTTCAACCGCCTCGCCCACAAAAATGCGGACAGGTCCCGCCGCGAGGCGCATCCAACACGTTTCAGTCGTTTCTTTTTTATCGCGACGCGTATCCCGATACGCTCGGGGCGCGAAACCGCAGATGCTCGCAATACACATCAGCAACTACTCAACGTCAACTCGTAGGAACGCTTCCGAGGACCGTGTTGTAGTGGTCGGCAAAATCACGCAGCAATCTCGACAAGGAGCCAAGGTAGCGGTTTATCTGCATGGCATATTGCCGTGCCCGATTGTTTGCGGCGAATTCGATCGCGATTCGCCGTTCGGCAAGCTCTCGTTGAGGAACAAGCTCGCGAAACGCGAGATCCTTAACCGCCAAAGCTCCAGAGCCGGCCAAGAACGGTGCATCCAACAGGCCTCGCACCAGCTCGACTAGCTTGTCCCAATTTGGCAACTGGAACTGCCCCTGATCGTCAGCACCTCGAGCATTTGCCAGTGCCAAATGCAAGCGTTGACGCAACTCATATCCGTCTCGCCCACCCCAGACAAAATTACGCAAAGCAATTTCGAACCGTTCACGTGAAATCGCCGGATCAAAGACCGCATGAAAATCACGCGTCATCGCACTCAGAAAAAGAATTGCCTGCGCAACGAGCAAACCGTACAGCGCGCGATGACTGGGCTTTCCGACATCCAATTCACCGCCAGCTTGCTTGACCTTACCAAGTAGACTGCGAAATCCAACCGCTGCATTCCGTTCGAGGGGGCCATCGCATGTTAGGTAAGTCGCTAACGACTCTAGTCCCTTGAACTTTGCTCCGATCGCAAAAATCTCCTCCCAAGCCGATGCGTCATCAAGGTATGTGATGCCTTCAAGGTAATTCGTTGATGAAGATTTGCCATGCTCGTCGAACAATTGTTCGGAGAACAGCCGCACACCGATGTCACTGGCGGCCAACCTATGTCCTTCGGGCGCAGCTTTGTTCAGGATCACGAAGGCTTCGTCTGCACCTACTAGCTGCTTCAGGCCCGCAGCCCACAATGCACGAGAAATGGCGCTGATCTTATTTTGTGTCTTACAGTCAAACACGATCCGCCGCGTAGGGAACTCCCCTGCTGCCTTCAACCCGAAGACATCGATGTCCGAAATGTCAGCACTGGTCTCCGCCACATCGGCCGTGTGACGAACCACGACTTCCATGTGCGGCACGTAGCCCATTGCGACACAATAACGGATGGCCTTTTGCTTTTGTGCTGTATCTTTGATCATCGTAGATCCAAAAACAATTGCTCCATTTCAGCATGAGCCTGTGCATCCAAAGCTGGACGGGCAGTGGAGCGCAGCTTTTGCGCAGCGACAATCGACTGGATATACGACTCGTCACGTTGCAGAGCAATCCGAGCCTCTTCCGATACGCCCGCCGATAAGGGCTCCCCGTCTTCGAACAGGGAGATTGCATCGTCAACGGCATGGATGTTCTCGGGTTCATCAATCAGCACAAACTCGAACCAATCGTCCCTGACACGCTCCAATCGACCGACGCGCAATGCCACCAGATTGCGATACTGCGCCGCCGCTTCAGTACTCGCACCAATCCGCTTAGCGCTTCGCAGCTTTCCCAGGAGCGCTTGTGGCGAGCGAATCCGGAATTGCTGCGGCAAGAGCTGGCCTTTGCGAACGGCGGCGACCAGCGCCATGGTTCGCTCGTATATTTCACGAGCTGCGCCATCGAGACGCTGTGCGCCCGGATGGGGTGTAAACACGAAGTGTTCGTCGCGCCGAGTCTTAGCGTTACTAAGGCTCGGTGGTCGCAACACACCGTCGGCGATCAGATCCTGCAAAATCTGCAGTTCCTGAGACGTCAGCTTGCTCCCATTAATTTCACCGCGGGCCAAGATCAGGGACAGCGGCCACCCCTGCGCCTTCTGAATGAGCGTCAAGATGCGCTCGACACTTCGTGCGCCACCTGCAGCTGCTTGACTTGCAAGGGAATCAAGGTTGTCAGCGAAATAAAAAGGGCTTATTAGGATGTCCTGCCCCCTTGCACGTTTGGGCACGATCAAGCCGCCCTCTGTCGTGATGGATTCAATGCGACCGAAGACGGGCGTTGCTACGCCGATGCGATTGATCAACGCATCACGTTTCTCGGGCTTCGATCGCAACTCGCTGAGCATCGCGATCGCCACCTCCTCGTGTTCGTTCAATGTGATCGTTCCGACGTACTCCCCCAAGCCACTGTACACCGATGAAAAATGAGGAACCGTCGGAATCACCTTCTTGATCGACTTTCCTTCGGTGATCAACTGCACATACTCGATCTCCTCCAGCAGGGTGAGGACCCCAGGTAAAGCTACGGCGGGAATATCAAAAAAATAGTCTGCCACTTGACGTAACACACCGCCCTCAAGCTCCCCTAGCCCGCGAATGTGCAAGGCCAGCTTACCGGCCATACCGATGGTCGGCAGATGCTCGAACTCGGGCACACTCTTACGCGCGAGACCAACTTCGAGATCGTGAGCGAACTCGGCTTTAATTTGGTTTGTCGTTGTCACAGCTACCCCGGGCTTTTTATTTAATTAATGCGTAGAATACCCGTTTGCAGCAAAAATATCGACACGCACGCACCTGGCAGAGCAATGCGTCGGGCACAACCACAGGCTATGGAGCTATACCGGGTGAGTTAAGAGGTTAGACACCGGACATCGTAGATCGGCGGCCCCCAAAGGGTCGTTACCGACCATAGCGATCCTTGGCTCGCGTTACTCCAAGGCCTGCTCCCGCTTCGTAGGCTCGACATTATCCCGGTCGCGGCAGATCAATGTGCGCCGCCAAACGATTCGCGCGCAGGCATGCGCAGGCCGCATCCGACCTCGCGTACTCGGATGCAATTGCGTGGTTGGCGCTCAGCCATGCCACTTGACTGCGAAACTTCGCTCCAGACAGTAATTCGCTCGATACAACATTACATGAACAGCTCTACCATTCGAGAGTTGCAGAAGCAGCTCGGTCAATTGAACCTGCTTGTTGAAGAAGCAAGGCAACGGGAAAAGCAAGCCGTACTTGCCGAGATCGGCGAACACGTGAACGAATACGGCATCACCGAAATCGAGCTCCTGCGCGCCGCCGGCTTCGTCAAACCTAAGCGTCAGAAAGCACCCGTCATGTACTACGATCCCAACAGCGGGAATTCTTGGACTGGTCGTGGTAAGCGGCCAAAGTGGCTTGAAGACAAGAATCTCGATGATTACCTGATCCGAGAAGCCCCCAAGCCCTGGTGGCCCGAAGGACTCTGACTATGCCGTAGCTCGACGTCTCGAAACAATGCTTCACCTTCACTGTACCCGCAAGCTACTCGATCGCCTGGGTCGTCAGCTAACCGCCAACCCGGCGAGTACACCCGCGTCCACATTGAGCCGTTGGTACGCCACGGTGCTGTTCTGGCGACCGCAGGTCGCGCTCCTCGTCAACGAGCGTACGCTCTTGCCGCTGCTCATGCCGCTCGCCCCCGCTGCGACGTTGCCGACTCGCTTTCCCGAGGCTCTGGAAAGTGTGCTGCATGCTCATGGATGGCACGCAGCGCAGATCGACACCGAGATTCAGCACATGCGGGAGTACGAGATCGTCAAGACCACCAATCGAAGCGTCGTCGGAATGCTCAATGAATTCGCCTTTCTGGCACGAGCCTGGAAAGAGCAGCATAGCGAAACGGATTTGCACCGTCTCTCGATGAAACTCGCGGACGTGCCATGCAAGCCACTGCACTACGATAGCCCGGCACAACGGATACGCCAAGCTCTCGTAGGGAACGAGCCACCGAGTCGATAACGAAGATGCCCGCACTTGAAATCACGCTCGACGGCGTAACGGTCGCTACGGTTACTCGGATGTCAAACAAGACCGATTCACAGCATGCTCCTCCGGCTTCCCCGACCGCCAATCATTGTCGACCGTGCGCCCATCAATCGAATCAGATCGAGGGCAAAAGTTAGGTCAGGGTCGCACCATCACCGTACTTTTCCGCTTCGAGCCTGAGGCGACGTTCGCCCAACAACTCGCCGTCGAACATCCAGTAGCCTGGCCCGCTTGCAGCCGGCGTCTTATAGCCCATGGCATGAAGGGCCTTCAAGGCAGCCGCCGAAAGGCTCATGACTTCGCCGTCAAACAGCAGCTTTCCGCCGTCCACTACGATGCCCGTGACAGACTCGTCACGTGAAAATGTCAAGACATCACCTGACTTGATGCCGATCGCGTCCAGATTGAGTTTCGAACGACGTGCCTTGACTTTGTCGAGGGCCTGCTGCTCGTCTTTGTCGATCTCTGCGACGCCGAGCGTAATCTCCTTGAAATCTCCGATACTGATAGCTAGGACCGCCTTTTCGGGGTCCAGCTTGAAAAACTCACGCTTCGGATTCAGACGAACATCTCCGAAGAGTTGGTGCAGAATTTTCTCGAGCTTTACGTGGTCAGGCACTTCAGCCGCAAAATAGCACTCGAAAGGCAACGGCACGCCTGAATGGGCACTCAGTTGGGAAATTCGGGCTTCGACGCTATCGGCAGTCATCCCAATCTTGATCAGGCCCGGCATAGCTTCATTGGTAAGGATATAGACAATCTGCGACACGTTGATCCTTAGTTATTTTACAGAGCTGCCAGTAGGCCACCATCCAACCAACAGAGCTTGAAAACGGCGGCCAAGTTATCACTCACGCGCGACACAGCTCACATGTGAATAACGCATCGAGGAAACGCACGCCTAGGTTGTTGTTTGCAAATCGTCAACGAGCTGGTCCTTCGTTGACTGGTTAAACAAGTCGCGCCTGAGCTTTAGCTGCTCCAAAAGAAACGCATTAGCGAGTTCAAACGAATCAAGGAGGGTATACCAATTCAGCACGTAGCGCTTCATGCGAGGGTCATCACTGACGAGCCCGAGTTCCCCTCGGGCAATTTGCCCGCGTAGGCGACTCGTAATCTCGGTATCAGTCGATGAAATTTTCCTGCCGATCAAGATCAATTCGAAGTGCATCTTCTCACTTCCGAACTCAGGATGCTTCTTGATGATGTTCGCGTAGTCATCAAGCTGGCGCAAGTGCTTTACGTTAAGCGAAATGCCCGGTCGCTTAATCTCAATGATCACGCAGCGATAAATCTGCTGCCCGTTTGGTGCGATCGTGGGCACGCGACGCGCAAGAAATAGGTCTGTTTGACGTCGCGCGCCCGCGATGTCGGCTTGCTCATCGTCTACGTCGTCCGCGCCAATGTTATCGATCTGCGGAATCTTGTCGCGTAGATCCTTAGCGATCTTCGTAAACGTATCCTCCTCAGCTCCAAGCGTCTCATAACCGGGTCCAAACAACCATGTGTTGTTCTCGATGATCTTCTGTAGATCCGGCGTTTCTAGGACGTCCCGATAATGATCGTTCATTAACGTCCGAAGCTTCGAAGCCGCAGTCTGACGACGCTGCAAGATCTCAATGGTCGCAATGATGTTTTCCAGCGTTGTCTGCTTGAGCTGATCTGCGAGTGACTTAATTGCCTCTTCTTCTAGGTCGAGTACGCTGTTGAGCACATCAAAGAGTGAGTCGTTCTCGTTGGAAACCGCCAGCCGATCCAGAAGGCGGATGATGATTTTTCGTTGCTTCTTGCTAGCCGCGTTGAACACCGAAGGATCTGCAACGTATATCGACGTGATCAGTTGCTTCGTATTGTCCAAGCGCCATGATCGCTCGTCCGGAGGCAGTTCCGCATACGTCGGAAACAGACCATCGTCAACGTATTTTTCGACCTCTACTGCCGCCTTCTTCCGAAGAAATTGGTCATACACGGTTTGCGCCAAATCGCCGACCTGGCGCAAAAGCTTCTTCCACTCTGTGGCATTGGGCGTATGCGCATCAGGTTGAAATAAATTCTCATCATGAGCAAACGTATCTGCCCATGGAGAACTGATATAAATACTGGTAAAGAAACCAGCCTTATTGTTGAGTGCGCTAAGCTGTTTGTAAACGATTCTGCCAGCGGAGTCCAACAGATACGTGTACGACTTCTCCGAACTAGGTCTCTCGTCCCAGCGGATCACCTGCACGTCAAATGCATACTTACCGGGGGTAAGGATCTGCTGGGTAATTTCGTTGCTCGGGACAGGGATCAGCCCACCATCCAACTTCAGCGTCTTCGACGGGTGCAGGGCAAGAAACCACCCGAATTCAACCGCGAACTTCGCGCGTAGCTCATCAGCCCCAGGGAGCTGACACGAGAATTCCGACAACTCGACCAAAGTGCCTTTCGCTTGCTCGCGCAAGGCCGAGCATTGCGTCTCGTCGGACACAAACTGGGCGCGGTAGTCCTTAATGGTCATAGCGTTGATGGCGATTCGCGCCTGCCCATTGGCGGACTTGGTGTGCCAAGTCGCGAAGCGGCAAATACGATGAAAGGAGAGCCGACCGCGGCCGTGCGCACCATGCTGTGCTGCGTCCTCACGCTTGTGGGAGTCATTAAATCGGCCAAACGTGTGCTTCAGAGTTGTCGGATCGATACCGTCGCCGTCATCCAGAATACGCACCGTGGCCAAAGCACTCAGACTGTTGAGCCGAACGTCCACTTCCACCAGGTCGGCCTTGGCATCGAATCCGTTCCAGACGAGTTCGAACAATGGCTGCCAAGGCTCGATACTTTTGAAATGTTTCTTGATACCCTCGTTGCCGATTTCCGTGGTACCGGAGAGGTCGATATTTGTTGTCATGGTGACCTTTTGCAAATTTTCATGGCTTCGCCCGTATGGCGCCGCGGTGGTGGCGAAAATCCATTTCACTAACCGTAGACGTTTACGAAAGTACGCCGACAATATCGAGATCCGAACCACGCCCGCTAGTATTGCCGGTGGCTCCTATACACCCGTCAGTCACCATGTAATGTCGTCCCGCCGCGCGAAAATGCCCACCCTGACGACAGCGCCTCGGCCTGTTGTAGTACCGTCTGAACGGCGAGATCCTGCAAGTCAGGAGGATAGCCATATTTTCGCAAAATGCGCTTGACCAACACCCTCATCCGTGCTCGTGCTGACTCGCGATGGGCCCAATCTACCGACACGCTCCCTCTAAGGCTCACCAAGAGCTCGTGAGCGATCAACCGAAGCTTGTCGTCGCCCATTATCTGCACCGCACTATCATTCTCGGCCAGTGCATCGTAGAAAGCGATCTCTTCGTCAGATAGCCCCGACTCCTCGCCCCTCTGACGGGCAGCCCGGATGTCCTTCGCCAGTTGGATCAACTCCTGCAGCACTTCGGCTGTCGTGATCGCGTTGGCATGATAGCGCGCCACTGCGTCTTCCAAGCGCTCCGAGAATGCCCTAGTCTGTACGACGTTAGCTTTGCTCCGCGATCGGATGCCGTCATTAATCAACTTGCGCAACGCTTCCAGAGCGAGATTCTTTCGCTCCATCCGCTGAACTTCCGCGAGAAACTCATCGGACAGGATGGAAATGTCCGGGCTCTTGATTCCCGCTGCGGCCAAGATGTCAACGATCTCAGTCGAGACCACTGCGCGGCTCACGATCTGTTGGATTGCCAGTTCGCGTTCTTGCTCGGTGACACCTGAACCCGTCGCGCTCTTGACCAGCGCGGCACGAATAGCCTGGAAGAAGCCAACTTCCTCCCGAATTTCGCGGGCCTCGTCGGATGCCGATGCCAGTGAGTACGCCTTGGACAGCGCGAGTACTGCATCTTGATAGCGGCGATGAGCGTTCTTTTTGCCTCCCTCTGTTTTCTCCTTCGCTGCCAGCCTCTGCTGCAAGTCGAGAATCCACTCGATAGCTCCCGCCATCATCGCCAGACGCTCTTGTGGTGTCCCGGTCAGCGCCGAGGCGTAGTCGAAGCCGTGATACATGTCCCGGACAACCTCGTACTTCTCCATCATCACCGCGATGGCTTGCGCTTCGTCGACGCCGGTGTTGTCCTGATCGTTCTTCGAGTACTGTTGCAGGGCCGACTTCAGGCTTTGTGCAATACCGATGTAGTCCACGATCAGGCCGGCTGGCTTGTCGCGGAACACCCGGTTCACGCGTGCTATCGCCTGCATCAAGCCGTGCCCCTGCATCGGCTTGTCCACGTACATCGTGTGCATACATGGTGCGTCAAAGCCGGTCAGCCACATATCCCGTACGATCACCAGTTTGAGCGGGTCTTTCGGATCACGGGCACGCTTGGCCAGCAGGTCGCGCCGTGCCTTGTTGCCAATGTGCTGCTGCCACTCGTGCGGATCGCTCGCCGCGCCCGTCATCACGATCTTGATCGCACCAGCGTTGTCATCGGCGCTATGCCAGTCCGGGCGCAGCTTGACAAGCTCGTCGTACAACTTTACGCAAATGCGGCGGCTCATACACACCACCATCGCTTTACCGTCGAGGGCAGCGACGCGATCTTCGAGGTGGGCGACCATGTCCTTGGCCACCATCGCCAGACGCTTGTCGCTGCCGACCAGGGTTTCGACCGTTGACCACTTCTTCTTAAAACGCTCTTGGTCTGCCTCGGAATCTTCCTCGGTCAAAACTTCAACCTCGGCGTCGATCTTTGGCTTCTCGTCGTCATCAAGTTCGATGCGTGCTAACCGGGACTCGTAATAGATCGGCACGGTCGCGCCGTCTTCGACCGCACGGCTAATATCGTACACATCGATGTAGTTGCCGAATACCGCCGGTGTGTTGACGTCGTCCGCTTCGATGGGCGTGCCGGTAAAACCAATGAAGGATGCGTTCGGCAGGGCATCGCGCAGGTATTTGGCGAAGCCATAGGAAATTTCGCCGGTCTTCGTGTCCACCTTGGCGTTGAAGCCGTATTGACTGCGGTGCGCTTCATCCGCAATGACGACCACGTTGCGTCGCGTGGTGAGCGGCTCCGCGATCTCGCCAAACTTCTGCAAGGTCGTAAAAATCACGCCGCCCGATGCTCGACTCAAGACCTTCTGCAGATCTTCGCGACTATCGGCCTGCACCGGCGTTTGCCGGATCAAGTCGCGGCACATCGAGAACGTTGAGAACAGCTGGTCATCAAGATCGTTCCGGTCGGTCAGCACCACTAGCGTCGGGTTGGCCATTGCCGGGTGTTTGACGAGTTGCCCGGCGTAAAACGCCATCAGTAGGCTTTTGCCGGAACCTTGGGTGTGCCAGATCACGCCAACTCGTTGGTTGCCCTCCGGAGAGGAGGCCGTCACCGTACTGTTGACCGCATGTCGCACCGCGTGGAACTGGTGATAGCCCGCAATGATCTTAGCCAGCCCAGAACCGGTTTCACCGAAGACCGTGAAGTGACAGAGCAGATCCAGCAGGCGGCGATGCTCGAACACGCCCTCGATCAGCGTCGAGAGCTCCGGCGCACCTTTTGGTGCAACGTCCGTACCGTCGGTGGTGCGCCATGGCATGAAGCGCTCAAGGTCTGCCGACAGCGACCCCACGCGTGCCGCAATGCCATCCGACGTCACCAGCAGTGCGTTGGTATTGAAGAGCGCCGGAATCTGCTTCTTGTAGGTCTGCAGTTGATTGAAAGCCCCGACCAAGGTCGCATTGCCGCTTCCGGGTGCCTTTAACTCGATCACGCCGAGCGGCAGGCCGTTCACGAACACGACAACGTCGGGACGTCGATTGTACTGACCGGCAATGACGACGAATTGGCTCACGGCCAGCCAGTCGTTCTGCTCTGGTTGCTCAAAGTCGATGAGCGCGACCTTACCCGCCGTCAATGTGCCATCGTCAGCGTAGTACTCAACGTCCACCCCTTCGGTCATCAGCTTGTGGATGCGGCGGTTTTCCTCGAGCAGCGATGGCAGTTCGGATTGCATTACACGGCGCACAGCGTCCTGCCTGGCTTCCAACGGGAGACCGGGGTTCAGACGAGCAACAGCGTCCTCGAATCGCTTCTTGAGCACGACCTCATCGTGACTCTCGCGCTCCGGGCGGTGCCCATCGGGGCCGATGTCCTCCTCACGTTCGATGCTGTAATCGAGAGCGCGCAACTGTTCCAGCAGCGCTTGCTCCACAGCGGCCTCCGACAGAAACGCCATTACGGTTCTCCTTGTTCTTCGATATGCTCCACAACTGGAGCCGATGCCCCCCTCGCGGCGTTCAACGCCTCGACATAGGCGTCCCGATCCAGTTGGTAAAGCAAACGGCTGACCTCGATATTGATCGGCAGCTCGTCACCGCCCGGCAGCAGGAAACGTAAGGTTGGCGAGTCGCCGTCCTCTGCGTCCACAGCCAACCCCACCTGCGCATCGATGAGCGCGTTGTCCTGCGCAAACCGCTCCCACGGTTCGCGGGAACTGATCGGGTCGAGCTGCGTGTCCAGATAGGCCTGATGTAGAAATGCCACGATGGCATCAGCCGCCAGAACCGAGCTGCGACGGTGGTGTTCTGCCAACCGTTCCAGATACGGGTCTTTGCCGTGGCTGGCGGGGCCTGCCTTGTTGCGCAGGTCGTTCAGCGCGTCGGCCAGCTTGTGGTGGCTGGACACCAGTTTCTTGAACCGGTCATCACGCACGTCGCCCAGCTTGAGGGCGCGAATCGCGGCGGTCAGCCAGTCCGACAGCGAGGGGGTCTCCTGCGTGGGTCTGAGCGGGGCTTGCTGGGTGTGGAAACTCTCCACCACCACGCGACACACCACCTCGACTACGGTCTTGGCGCAGTCAATGCATGCATCGTTGTTCTGCTCCAGATTGCGCTCCATCGCCTCGAAGGTCTGCTGCAACATAGGCGCGTCGCGCCAATGGGCGCAGGCCTCGCGGATGCCGGGGCACCAGTCCAGGGTCATACCGCTGCTCCGACGATGCGCTCGGCATCCGGTACGCGCAGCTCGCCGGAGATGAGCTTGGGCAGCAGGGTGTCGCGGAGCTGTGCGAGAAATTTTGACTCGTGAATCGTTGCGATGATTTCCTCGCTCGCTGCTTGGATATGCTGATTGAATGCAGAGGCTACATCCTCATGTGGCAGAACAACTGCGTAGCGCGCCATTTCAGGCCAGCTTGTCCGCGGCATCTTCGTTCCAGTTGAACCGGCGTTGGTGTACTCCACAAACGCATCACTTGATGCATGGGCAAGAACGAAACCGAACCATGTGGGTAACTTGGGCGCAATAACTACTATGTCGGTTGAACACACCCCGTCGACTGGAGCGACGCCGACCTTATGAAAGTACGGGCGTAGTTTTCCAAATAGGATTTCTCCGTGCTTAAACTCGTACTTGTTACTTTCCAAGCCATTCGCCACGCCCCATTCGGCAAGCGCGATGCAACGCTTGGGCATGTGTTCCAATGCGATGTAAGGTGTCTCGTCTTTGATTTCACCCGGCTGCACGCTACGGCGAGGATGCACTGCGACTTCTCCGAGTGAACCCATACACCACCCCTCCGGAATCTCCCCCAACTCCGATTCAACGAGCCGATCGGGAAAGAGGTCGTAGAGGTGCGCGGGCAGACCGGGCAGTGATTGGCCGCACTGCCAGCGGCCTTCCAGTTTGGCGCGTACCGGCTCAAAGTCCACGAACCACGCCTTGAACAAGGCGCGCGCCATCGCCTCCAGCGTTTCATTCGTGCGCCGGTTGAGTTCGATCTTGTCGTCCAGCGTGCCGAGGATTTGGGCGATGGCACGTTGTTCTTTGGGATCGGTCGGAAATCGCACCCGGGCCTGATGCAGGTGATTGCGGTTCAAGCCCGGAACAGCCGCCTTGTCCGAATAAACGAAAAAATCTATATCCCGCAAAAAGAAACTGATGAAACGAGGATCGTTGCCCTTGAAGTCGCGCACATAAAGCGTGGTGTTTAGCGGCCAGAAGTCCTGTTCGATGTAGAAGACCTGTCCCAGCGTTCCGTATCGCCCTGTCACGACCCCTGGACCCTTGACCATTGATTCTGCGTGGGTGTCCGTTACGCCTGAAGACGAAACCAGCGGAACGTTACCGGGCAGCCTGACTTTTTGCGGCAGGTCGTAACCACGCTTCAGCTCTATCACATCGCCAAGCGTACATTCCTTCCATTCACTCGCCATACCCAAGCTCCTTCAGGTTGGCCTCAATCGCCGCATCCAGCTTGGCCGCCGTTGCCCGCTGCTCGCGCCACTGGGCGGACAGCCGCGCCATCTTCTCCTCGAAGGGCTCGCCATCATCCACCTGCTCGGCAGCGCCCACATAGCGCCCCGGCGTCAGCACGTGGCCGTGCTTGCGAATGTCATCCAGCGTGGCGGACTTGCAGAAGCCCGCCACGTCCGCGTATTCACCCGCACCCGCTTCCCCGCGCCAAGCGTGGTAGGTGTCGGCTATCTTCTGGACGTCCACGTCGGCGAATTCACGCCGCGTGCGATCTACCAGCACGCCCAGCTTGCGGGCGTCAATGAACAGCACTTGCCTGCGCCGGTCACGCAGACCCTTGC
Organism: Burkholderia sp. IT-111MI5; assembly: GCF_949752865.1. Classification (NCBI taxonomy): domain Bacteria; kingdom Pseudomonadati; phylum Pseudomonadota; class Betaproteobacteria; order Burkholderiales; family Burkholderiaceae; genus Burkholderia; species Burkholderia sp. IT-111MI5. The sequence goes on from NZ_CATKIF010000020.1 coordinate 40,641, forward strand.
CAGGATTCTTGTTGCGGGCCAGGAACCACAGGCAGGCGGGAATCTGCGTGGAGTAAAAGAGTTGCCCGGGCAGCGCTACCATGCAATCCACCGCGTCGGCCTCAAGCATCGCCTTGCGGATCTCCCCCTCACCAGACTGGCTGGAGCTCATCGATCCGTTGGCCAGCACCACGCCCGCCGTACCATTGGGCGCGAGGTGATGGAAGATGTGCTGCAGCCACGCGTAGTTGGCGTTGCCCACGGGCGGCACGCCGAACTTCCAGCGCACGTCCTCACGCAGGCGGTCGCCGCCCCAGTCGGAGATGTTGAACGGCGGATTGGCGAGGACGTAGTCAGCCTTGAGGTCGCGCAACTCGTCCTTGTGGAAGCTGCCTTCGTTGTTCCAGCGGATGTCGGAGTCGATGCCCCGAACGGCCAGATTCATCTTGGCCAGTCGCCACGTGATGTAGTTCGACTCCTGCCCGTAAATCGCAATGTCGCCGATGCGGCCGCCGTGCTCCTGCACGAATTTTTCCGACTGCACGAACATCCCGCCCGAGCCGCAGCAGGGGTCATACACGCGGCCCGAATACGGTTCGAGCATTTCGACCAGCACGCGCACCACGGAACGCGGTGTGTAGAACTCGCCGCCGCGCTTGCCTTCGGCTCCGGCGAACTGGCCCAGAAAGTACTCGTACACGCGCCCGAGGATGTCCTTCGAACGGTCCCCATCCTCGTTGAGCGCAATTCCGGAGATCAGGTCAATCAACTCGCCCAACATCACCTTGTTGAGCGCGGGGCGGGCGTAGTCCTTGGGCAGCACGCCCTTGAGCGATTCGTTGTCCTTCTCGATGGCGCGCATCGCGTCATCGATCAAGGTGCCGATGGTGGGCAGCTTGGCGTTGGCCCGCAGGTGCGACCAGCGCGCCTCCTTCGGTACCCAGAACACATTGTCCGCGAGGTATTCGTCCTTGTCCTCGGCGGCCTGTGCGTCGTCAGCCAGCAACGCCTTGTGCTTAGCTTCGAAGGCGTCGGAGATGTATTTCAGGAAAATGAGCCCGAGCGCGACGTGCTTGTAGTCGGACGGCTCCATGTTGCCGCGCAACTTATCGGCGGCTTTGAATAACTCGGCCTCGAAGCCGAGGTTGCCACCGCTGCCATTTTTCGTGTTTTCACTACTGGCCATATTGGGTTCCAGTTCTTCAATCGTTGTTCAGTTACGCCATGTGGAACGCGACCAGCATCCGTTCGGCCGCAAGCTACGGCATGTGCCTCCCGTCCGAACGCGTCGTATTCAGCGCCACCGTAGCCGCTGAGATCGCCACACGCTGTTCGCGCACGATTTCTCTGGTCGGCCAAATGTGGCTTTATCTCAACCTGCTCGACTTCTGCCGCCTGGCTCACGCGGCGCCAACCAGCCCAGATTTGCGCCGGTTGCCACCTGCGGTAGACATGCGTCCGACGGGTTTGGGGCGATTGTAACGAAAGTGCCCAGTCAAGTCTCACTGGCCTGATTCGCCGCCCCCACCTCCAATCTGTAATACTCTGCTCCGGTGGATCTTTCAGGAACCACCATGAGCGTCAACTCCATCGTGGATTTCATCCAGCAGAGCCACGTCGCTACGATTGGGACAATCTCCATTCTTACCGCCCCGATCCTTGCGGCTGTTACGTTGGCCAAGTTCCGTTTTTGCAACCTGCGGTTGGCTCAAGGCCGAACAAAGCGGTTACGTGCACTCGCACAAAGCACAACGCCGGCCCGATAAGCAGTTCGAAGGCGCGCACATCGCGCGGAGCATATTCGAGTACCTACGCTGCTTGACCGTTCAACATGGCAATCGCCTCAAACAGTAACTGAACCACTGCTTCCATATCGGCAGATTGCTGCATCCCTTGACCTGCAAGAAACATGATGGCCGAACGGATCGACGCAAAATTTTGCGCCAGCAGAATCAGATGCACGCCATTCGGCCCACGCACACCTGACAGCCAGTTTTGAACCGTGCGTTCGCTCGCATGTGTCATGCGCGCGAGCGTCTTGACAGCATGCCGAGATGTTCCGATCTCGCGTTTCAGCGCTACCTCGACTGCAACCGCGTATTCGCGAGCAGTGAGTCCTCGACCTGATTCGATCGGCAACTTCTTGCGTGTTTCCCGCAACATATTTCCGACCTCCGAAAGTATATTGGTTGTGATCGCAAGGTGACTACGACGAAATAGTACAAATTGAAAAGGCTGCGACTTCCAGTTGGATGGGGAATACGGTGACTCGTCGCGTACGAAAAAATCGAGCGGTAAATAGCAACGGCCGGGAGCGCGCCGCTGCCTATGTGCGTATGTCCACCGAACACCAGCAGTATTCGACGGAAAACCAGCGGGATGTGATCTTCGCGTTCGCGGCCGCGCGCAATCTTGAAATCGTCAAGATTTACGCCGATGAAGGGAAAAGCGGGCTACGGCTCGAAGGCCGTGATCAGTTGAAGGCACTGCTGCATGACGTGGAATCAGGACAAGCAGACTATTCTGTCGTCCTCGTGTACGACGTGAGCCGATGGGGCCGATTCCAGGACCCCGACGAAGCCGCCAGCTACGAGTTCGGGTGCAAGCGATCCGGCGTACGAGTGTTGTATTGCGCTGAGCAATTTGAAAACGACGGGAGTCCGGTTTCAAACATCATCAGGGATGTAAAACGGACCATGTCCGGCGAGTACAGCCGCGAGCTGAGTGTCAAAGTACATGCCGGCCAAATGAGGCTTATCCAGCTTGGCGTGCGGCAAGGTGGTCCGGCCGGCTATGGTCTGCGCCGCATGCTGATCGACCATACCGGTACTCGTAAGGCTGAACTGAAATTCGGCGAGCACAAGTCAATCCAGACCGACCGCGTGATCCTCGTACCCGGCCCGGTCGAAGAAACTGACACCGTGCGCTGGATATACAAGGCATTCGTGGAAGATGGGCTGACCGAATCGGAAATCGCGGCCTTGCTCAATCGCGAGGGCAAACTCACGGATCGCGGAACCGCTTGGACACGTGGCACGGTTCACCAGATCCTGATAAACGAAAAATACGTCGGTGATAATGTCTGGAATCGCACATCCTTCAAGCTCAAGGAAGAGCGGGTCAGAAATCCACCGGCGGCCTGGGCACGAGCAGAAGGCGCATTCGACGCCATCGTTGACCGGCTGATTTTCAACGCTGCACGCCAGATCATCCTCGCACGCTCTTACCGGCTCACCGACGAAGAAATGCTGGCTGCGTTACGCCGTGTACTGCTGCGACACGGCTACCTGTCCGGCATTGTGATCGACGAGACAACGGACTGCCCTTCGAGCAGCGCGTTCGCTGGTCGTTTCGGCAGCCTGATTCGTACATATACCTTAATTGGCTATACCCCGGATCGGGACTACCGTTATCTCGAAATCAATCGCCGTCTGCGCGAACTGCATCCGAGCATCGTTTCGGATGCAATGAACGCCATGACAGCCGCTGGAGCGCGAATAGATCGGAACTCGACAACCGATCTGCTGCGGGTCAACGGTGAATTCACGGTTTCGCTTGCCCTGTGCCGATGTCGCACGACCAATGCTGGCAGCAATCGCTGGCTTGTCCGGTTCGATACCGCGCTGAAGCCCGACATCACGATCGCCGTACGTATGGCCCCCGACGCGCAGTCGATCCGAGACTACTACCTGCTTCCAGCCATCGACGTCTGGTCAGAACAGCTGCGCCTCGGCGACTACAACGAACAGGGCTTCGACGCTTACCGCTACGACGACCTATCGATGCTCGTCTATCTCGGCCGCCGAGTGCCGCTACGTGGAGGCAGTCATGAATGGCAACCAAGATTCTAAACCTGGGCCGCCTTCGTCGTCGGAGAAGATATTGCTAATTCCGGCGGACCGGCTGCGCGTACTCAATCCGCGCACACGCAATCCCCTATTTTTTTCGCAACTGGTGGAGAACATCGCCGTGGTCGGATTGAAGCGGCCAATCAGCGTGGCGCTCGGCGGAAAAGACAAGGAGGGGGACTGGTACGAGGTTCTATGCGGGCAGGGACGCCTTGAAGCCCTGAAGCATTTGGGAGAGACCATGATTCCGTGCTGTATTTTCGATGCGCCGGAAGTTGATCGATTCCTGATTTCATTGACCGAGAACATCGCACGCCGGCGGCATACGACCGAAGAACTGCTGAGCGGCATCCAAGTGCTGCGCGCCAAAGGATACAGCGCAGAGCAGATTGCCCGAAAAATCAATCTCGACGCCGATTACATCAGTAGCATCCTGCACCTGCTCAACAACGGCGAACAGCGCCTTGTGCGTGCTGTCGAGAAACGAATTGTACCGATCTGGCTCGCCGTCGAAATCTCACGCGCATCGAGCGAAGATGTCCAGAAAGCGCTGCTGGAAGCCTACGAACAGGGCACGCTCAAGGGTGAACAACTGCTGCGCGTACGCAAACTGATTAGCAAGCGCGAGGCACTCGGGAAAGCGTACTACCCGAAACCCCGCTCCGGCCACGATGACAAACCCACGCCGCAGAAGCTACTGCGCATCTACAAGACGGAAGTGCGACGACAGAAACTCAATATCCAGAAGGCACGTATACAGGAAGAACGCCTGTTGCTCATTACGTCGGCTATGCGGCACTTCCTGTCCGACGAACACTTCCGCACCCTACTGCGCGCCGAACAGATCAGCGACATTCCCGAAGTCATTGCACGACGCATTCCAACCGAGATGCTGCCATGAGCGCGATAAGACATGGGTTCGAGCCAACCATGATCGAGGTGCCGCTCGACCATATTCACCCGCTGGTACCCATCCGAGCGAAGGTGCTCGAAACACCGAAGTTTCGGACAATCCTCAGTTCCATCCGTGAACTGGGTGTGATCGAGCCACTGGCCGTTCATCCGTCACAGAAAGGGGAAGGCCATTACGATCTGCTTGACGGTCGCCTGCGACTCGAAGCCCTGAAGCAGCTCGGACAAGCAACGGCCCGTTGCATGGTTTCGCTCGACGATGAGGGATTCACGTTCAACCGGCAGATCACCCGTATTGCATCTGTTCAAGAACATCGCATGATCCGTGCAGCGCTTGCCAAGGGTGCCTCGGAAGAGCGTATTGCCCAAGTTCTCGACATCGACGTGAAACGCGTCCGCGAGAAAGCTCACCTACTCGACGGTATTGCACCGGAGGCAGCCCGACTCCTGAAAGACCGACAGGTGATCCCCGCCGTATTTGGGGTGCTACGCAAGATGAAGCCGTTTCGCCAGATCGAAGCCGCCGAGATGATGATTGCCGCGAACAAATTCACGAAACCCTACGCGGAAATGATTCTCGTGACCACACGCTCCGATGCCCTGACGGACAAGGCCAAGCCAAAGAAGCGGGAGGAAATTTCACCCGAGGATATTTCGCGCATGGAAGCTGAGATGGAGCGCCTGCAACAGGACAGCATGGCAGTGGAAGACACCATCGGCGACACCATGTTATCGCTCGTCGTTGCAAAGGGGTTCATCGCTCGCTTGCTGCGCAACGAGAACATCCACGGTCATCTGAAGCGCTACCACGAAGACATGCTTTCCAGTGTCGTGACGACAATCGAAGCGATTGCCTCAGACAACAGAGCATCCGAGCGGGAATAGACTGTCTTACTCCTCTGCCGAGGTACAGCGGATTTCGCGACGCTTCCTGCGATTACTCGACAGCATGAATGCCTCGGACGTTCCGCTTGGGAATCTCATCAAACTGTCCGAACGAGCGAGGCTACCTCTACCTTCGCTTGGACGGTAACGGCTTGCTTCTCAACGCGGCCTGCGCATCGATCTTGCCACGCTTTCGCCCTCGTTTTATTGGCTTGTCCTTGGGTGGCAGGCTCGTCCAGAACGTATGGTCCCCATCGTCCTTCACAGAGCAAATGTAGAAGTCCGGCTTCGTAATGTACGCCGCGACACGTGTTTCTAGGTTGTGCCGCGTTTGCTCCTGGTGATACCGCACCGAACCAATTCCTCGCAGCTTCCCGTAGGATTGACTGTTGCAGTTGAAGTAGTTGCCTCGGCCCGTGGTGATGTTGGTCTTCCAGTGTTCTCCGAAAGCTCGAGCAATGTCCACGTCGCCATGCAGTTTGTCACCATTGACGAATACCAGCGCATGGAAATGCAACCCCATGTCGACCCCAAACTCCAGTTTGAGAGCGTCTCCCAAGTATGCCCCCTTCAGACGCTTGCAACGCTTCAGGAAGCGTCGAAACGCGATTCGATGACGACGAACTTCAGCGTAGCTGATCGAGGCCCTATGCGCCTTCATGTAGCTCAGATCCAGCCGAATGATTAAAAGGTGGTGATACCGGGCCTGTATCGCGCGAATGAGGGCGATCAATGACCGATAGTTCTCTGCTGCAGGACGCCAGTACCGCTTCAGCTGCTTGCGAAACACGTCACCGCGCCCTTCTTCTCGTATCCTCGTGACGATATTGTTCAGCCCCGCAACCACCGCCCTTCGCTCGTCATCGTTCAAGATCGGCAAGCAACCGATACGGTTACGCAGATCGAACACGGTATACACGCCCTGCGTTGCGTCCGATCGCTCATCGCGATAGAGATTCTTCCAGAATAGATCAACATACGGGTGCTGCCGTACGATCGGATGTTCCGCCAAGTTGCTTTCCAAGTCGATCTTCAAGCAATCCAAGAAGACTCCCCCGAGATCCTTCGAATCCACCTCAACGCTTTCCGGAAGCCACGGCAAGGCGCTTTCCACGCGCTTGATCGAGAACAACGGTCGTTGCGAGTCGATGACATCTTTCACGCATTTGGCAATACGTGACACCTCCCGCGATACAGTCCCAACCGCATCGCGATGTTCTTCTGGCCAGCGATCTTTCGCAGAGTACGTTGCAGCATTGAGCAACAGCTCCGCAACGTCCGCATCGCTGCGTCGTTCTATCAGCTTCGTCATCTGACCTACCTCTTGTGTTTTTTACATCCATCATCTGTGCGCCTGCTCATCGTCACTTGAGCGAGGGATGAATGCTGTGCCTTTGCTCCACCTAATGGGAAGAACTCCCATTGTGGATAGCATTGCTTAATACTTTCTTGCTCATACTTCCCTATGAGCCGTACCAGACATCTCTCCTGGTCTCTCTCTACGGGGCGCACTACACCTCTCTACGAGGTATAAGAAATGAACCGGAATTGCTTGATCAATCTCGCTCCGTCAACGCCGAGATTGCCTACTTCTATCATCGTTCCTGTGCCGGGTATTCGCGCATAGGATGTTGTGGTCGACTTGGTGTTTTCGATTCCATTGCGACAGCACATCACCGCCCCGTCGCGATGAACCAAACCGGTCGACTGAATCTCTGTCGCACAAGCTCGTCTCGATCAATTTTTCGCAGGTTTTCTTGTTAATTTTCCGAGTATTTTTCTCACGAAATTCTCAGGAGTTCGCGTCACAACGGTGCCCCCCTCCGGCAACGCCGCGGGCGAGGCGACCATTCCACCCGAAATCGACGAAATCAGCGCCCCAATAGAATCAATAGGTTAGGCGTTTTGGATACAGATTTTCTGGCCGGCCCGCTTACGGCTATCCGAAGCTACCCCGCCTTAGCTTCGCCTCTCGTCGGTCGACGCGGTGACCGCGCTTTGCGCTCACGCATGCCGAAATACTCGCCTGCGGGTTCGTTGCTCAAGCGCACCAGGGCACGGCGCATCGCTAGATAGCCGAGCGTTCTCTTGAGCCTGTCGCGTCGATCAGTGTCGTCGGCGCGGACCTCGCCGTGTACCCAGTCCCGGTCATACAAATCGCCCGTAGTGTCGGCTCGATAATAGCTGCCTCGCCCTTCGGTCACCCCCTCCACCCAATACGTTCCGATCAGGT
>NZ_CATKIF010000021.1:0-44271 GCF_949752865.1 Burkholderia sp. IT-111MI5
ACTTCATTCCACACCAATGAATAGGCCTTGTTCATTTTGGCATCCTCTTCAATTTATATTTACAACCCCGCCTTGCCGGACGGACCGATCACGCGTGCTCAGAAATACTGAGCGGCCTGAACCCATACGCTCGGCGCGCGGGTCGGCGAGCCGGTCGCCGCGCCGAGCGGCCACGCGGCCGTCAGCGTCACCTGGCGCTTCGCGCCATACCAGCTCGCGCCGACACCGCCGGCCTGCATGTGCTGCATGTTTCGTTCTCGCGTCCACGGGTGCTTGTCGCCCTGCACGCGCCCGGCGTCGACGAACGTGCTGACCTGCCATCCCGGCGCAACGAGATAACGCAGCTCCGCGCTGGCCTGCCAGCCCTGGTCGCCGCTGCCGGCGCCGAGCGCATACGCGCGCACGCCGTACGGGCCGCCGAGGCTGAACTTCTCCGATTCGTCGAGATTGCGCGACGCGAGCTGCGCGCTGAACTGCGTGTACAACTCGAGCCGCCGCCCCAGCGCCTGCACGCGCAGCGCGCTCACATTCAGCTTCGCAAAGCTGCCAATCGACTTCTTCAGTGAATCCGCCTCGAACGGATCGTTGCTGCGCAGCCGCCCGACGCCGAACATCACCGAGAACCCGTTGCGGCCGCCGCCCAGCAAGCCGTCCTGACTGTTGCCGCTGACGCCGAAGGTCCACAGGCCGACGTTCTTGTCGCGCCGGATGTCGAATACGCCGTAGTCGTCGCGCAGGTTCTTGTTTTCGTACTGGACCTGCGCGGTGACGCTCAGGGCGCGCGCACGCACGAGCGGCTGCGTGACGTACGCGGCCTGCACGCTCGCACGGCCCTGGGAATCGAGATCGGAAAACGCGCCGCCGAGCCGGTAGTGCAGCGACGAATACGCGACGCCGACCCGCGTCGACGCGGGCCCGACCGGTACCTGGTAGGCGGCACGGTAGTAGCGCTGGCGCTCGTTGCTGATAAGCCCGCGCAGGCTCAGGCGATCGCCGAGCCGCAGCGGCGAATTGACGTCGATGCTGCCGCCGAGACGGTAGCGCCCGAGCGCGACGTCGCCGAAGTTGTCGAATTCGAGCGATCCGGACGCGAGCGGCCCTTTGTCGGCGTCGACGACGAGATCGGTGGTGCCGGGCGTTTCGCCCGGACGCAACGTGCCGCGCGCACCGACGCCGGCGAGATCGTCGAGCAGCAACAGGCTGCGCTCGAGATCGGGCCCGCGTACGACATCGCCCGGATGCAGCGCCGAGAGCGGCTGGCGCAGCGCGGCATCGAGCACGCGCGAATGGTTCTGGATCGTGATTGCGCCGTAGCGGCCTTCGGCGATTTCGATACGCACGACGCCGTCGTCGATGTCCTGGCGAGGCAGGTACGCGCGCGCAAGCACGTAGCCATGACTGCGATAGTAGGCGGTGATGCGCCCGGCGGCGCGTTGCAGGTCGGCGAAACTCAGCGTGCTGCCGGCCAGATCGGCAACGAGCGGCAGCAGTTTGTCGCTGCCGAACACGGTATTGCCGTCGAGCGCGAATGCGCGAACGAGCACGCGGGGCCCCGACTCGGGTGCGCTCTCGGCGGTGTCTTCCGACGGCGTCACCTTAAGCTCGGGCGCGGTTTCCGGAGGCAGATCCGGACGCGGCGTCTCGATGTCGCGCATCGCTCGCCCGGCGTCCGGCACTTGCGCATGGACCTGCTTGACCAGGCCCGCGGCACCGCCGCAGATCAGCGCCACGCACAATGCGTGGCGGGCGCGCAGCGCGACGCCGGCATCGCGCGGCACCGCTTGCGAGCCGGCCTCGCGCGACCGCGCCGCTTCGACGCTGTCGATGTCGACCCGACGGTGGCCGACGACTTGCATATGAACTTCCCACATGGAACACATCCGGATCTAGCCGACAAAGCACTTGCCAGCTGTGACTCAAGCGCCGAATGCTACAGACAGACATTTCCCATGTATTTAGATCAGGTACGAAATTTCGTGACGAAATTGTTAATTGCCGGAGCGGCCGCACGAATCGCGTGAACGGCAAAAACGGCTTCCGTTTTATCGGCAGGATGGAAGCCAGCCGGCCGTCGACCGAATGCCGTCGCGAGCACGGTTGACCACCTGCGGCGGCACTCCTAAACTGGCATTCCTTTTACGCCGCTCACGCCAAAGGGACTCCCATGATCGACCTCTCCACGCTCGTGCTGTTCTCGGGCGCGTGTCTCGCGCTGACCGTCACGCCGGGCCCCGACATGCTGCTGATCGCGTCCCGCAGCGTGAGCCAGGGCCGGCGCGCGGGCTTTGCGACGCTCGCCGGCATTCAGGCCGGCACTTACTGTCATGCGCTCGCCGCCGCGCTCGGGCTGTCGCAGCTCTTTCTCGCGGTGCCGATCGCGTACGACATCGTGCGTTTCGCCGGCGCCGCGTACCTGCTCTATCTCGCGTGGAAGACGTTCCGTTCCGACGCAACCTCGCTATCGCCCGTCGCGTCGCAGCGCCGGCACTCGACCGCCGCGATCTTCCGTCAGGGCCTGGCGACGAACCTGCTGAATCCGAAGATGGCGCTGTTCGTGCTCGCGCTGTTCCCGCAGTTCGTGCGGCCCGAGCATGGCTCGATCGCCGTGCAGATTCTCGTGCTCGCGACGGTGCTCAACCTGATCGGGCTCGTCGTGAACGGCGCGGTGATTCTCTCCGCGAGCCGGCTAAGCCGGCGGATCGGCGCGCGCCGCCGCCCGTCGAAACTGCCGCAATATCTGCTCGGTTCGGTGTTCGTCGGGCTTGCGGCGCGGCTCGCGGTGGCGGGGCGAAACTGATCTCGCCCCCTCCCGAAGCACACGGGCGGGCCTGATATCCATTCGGATAACTAGCCGAATTCAGGCCACAGCCAAACAATCTGGCTCGCACATCAGCAACGAAGCACCAGAGAAACGCCTGAACGTTTCTCCGGTGCTTCCGTGCATTCGACGAGCCGCCCTCATGACAGACACGACGGCGCTCCTTCCTGCAAGGAAATAACAAATTTGTTACTATGCGAACCGTCGCGGACGAAATCCATTTCTTCAGCGAGCAAGTCGAGGCTGGCGTATTTGCGTTGCCGAAAACGCTGACCGCCAGATTCTTCGCACTCGCTGACCGCATGGAGCAGTACGGCCCGAATCCGGGCGAACCTCACACCAGGCCGATGGGCGACGGGTTGTACGAAATGCGGTTGAAGGGCCTGGAAGGTATCGCACGTGTGTTTTGCTGAGCGGTCGTCAACCGGCGGATCGTCATGCTTCACTGCTTCGTGAAGAAGACGCAGAAAACGCCGCAGAAAGAGCTGGAAACCGCGCGCCGTCGATTGAAGGAGATTCGAGATGGCAACCTATAAGGCACTGCGCGAGCGCGCGCTGGCCGATCCGAAGGTACGCGCCGAATACGAACGATTGAACCGCGAGGAGTTCGCGCTGCTCGACGCCATGCTGGCCGCCCGGCGAGCCGCCGGTCTTTCGCAAGCCGATGTGGCAGAGCGCATGGGCACGAAGGCGCCTGCCGTCACGCGGCTCGAACGCGCGCTCGCGACAGGCCAGCACTCTCCGTCGATTGAAACGCTGCGCAAGTATGCGGCCGCGTGCGGCAAGAAACTCGTGATCTCGTTCGCCTGAGTCGCATCACGGCCCGGACATGATTGAATCGGCCGTCGGTTGCTCGAGCGACTGACGGCCCACCTGCCCCGCATCTCACCTAATCCCCGCCCGCGCACGCATCGTCGGCGCAAGCGCGCGTATCGAGCACCACGCGCAGTTCATGACTGCCCAGCAAGCTCGCCGGCGTCACCGTGCGGCGCTGCCACGGAATCCGGCCGAAGTACCAGACCTTCCAGAAACCGAGCGGATGATCGGGGTTCCTGCGCAGCAGCGTATCGAAGGTTTCAACGTCGCCGAGCGTAATCCGCGTCGCGTCACGCACGACTTCCCGAACGAAACGCGAACAGAACTGCCGGCGCGACGCGAGATTGAAACCCGTGTCGTAGATCACGCCGACCCGGCGCATCGCCGCGTCGACGAGCCGGCGCCGCTGCGCGGCATCGAGCGGCTGCTTCAGTCGCGCGATCACGCACGCGCCGCGATCGGAGCGCGCAAGAAACCGCGACATCGTCGTGACGCGCGACAGTGGAAACGTGCTCTCGGCGACGAGCGGCTCGCCACCGCGCCGGCCGACGACGATCCCGACGTGATTCGTCCACGACCGTGTCGCGGTCGCCACTTCGAGAAACGGCCGCACGGTCACGCGGATAAACACGATATCGCCGATCTCCGGTTCGACCGGCAACGGCATGTCATGAGGTTCGGGAGAACCGGTGGAGAAAAGACGCCGCCGGCCCGCGTCGGGCGAGCGGACCATGAGCGGCTGGCAGCCGGTGTCGACAATCATACGGACCTCGCGAGAGTGAACATGGCGCGAGGATGTCAGCAGCTACCGCGCACCGCATCCGCTTCTTGTGCGAGGGCGTGAATCCGTGCCGCCGGGTGGCGGATTTCGATACCGGCGTGAGGTGCGCGGCGTAAGGCGCGAAGCGTGAGATGCGAGGCCGAGCCGTCAGCGCGTCGCGCCCAGCGCCACGCGCAGCCGTTCCATCAACTGCGTGTAATGCCGCAGCACGTCGTCCTTCGGCACGACATTCGCAGTCGCGAAACGCTCGGACCACGCCGGCTTCCATTCATACGCCCCGTGTACGCTCCGGTCGCCGTCCGGCGACTGGATCAGCGAGCGGATCCGCGCGTCGCGGCCCGGGCCCGTGTGCATGTCGAACAGCGCGTGGATATACGTGTGATACGCGTCGTACACATCCTCGTCGAACAGGTAGCGGTAGATGTGAAACGTGCGGTCGAGCTCGCGCTTCGCGCGGATCACGTCGTCCGGCGAGATGTCCTTCCAGTAGCCGATCCACGTGTAGAAGCACAGCAGCGCATTGAGCTGCGGCGCGACCGCGTCGTACAGCGCGAGGCGCTTCTCGATCAGCCGCTGGTTGGTCCACTGCACGAGTTCGAGCCGCTTCAGCCGACGCGCGACGAGCCAGCCGAGGCAGGCCACCGACAACGGCGTCAGCACGCCGAGCACGAGCTTGACGATTTCCAGCGAATTCCACGGATTGTTGAATGGCTGCATGAATGGCCCGACAAGAAGAAACGCATCCGCGCCGGCGCATGACCCGGCGCGCAGCGCCGCCTGCCCGATCGCATCGACATTGACCGTTAGTTGCTTGCGCATCGAACATCGCGCGGCGGTGCGCGCGATACGTTCGAAGCGGCATGACTCGCCAGATTACCCGGCGATTGTCACCGAGACCTGACCGTTCGTCGAGTCATCGCCTCGCACTCGTTCGGCGCTAGGTCGGCAGCGCCGACGTCAGCTTGACCTTCTGCATCGGAATGTCGGTCTTCACGCTCAGCACGCCGGGAATGCGCGTGAGCGTTTCCATCTGGAAGCGCCGATAGTCGTCGATGTCGGCCGCGACGACGCGCAGCAGGAAATCGCAGTCGCCCGCCATCAGATGGCATTCGACGACTTCCGGCATCTGCTGGACGGCATCGGCGAAACGGTTCACGGATTCCGCGTCCTGCCCCTTCAGCCACACGCGCGTGAAGATCGTCAGCCCCTTGCCGACCTTCGCGGGATTCAGCACGGCCACGTATTTCTCGATCACGCCCGCTTCCTCGAGAAGCCGCACACGCCGCAGGCACGGCGACGGCGACAGCCCGACCTCGTGCGCGAGCTCCACGTTCTGCATGCGGCCGTCGCGCTGCAGCGCGCTCAGGATCCGCCGGTCGATGGCATCCAGTTTCATTTGGCATCCGATTCCAAAAAATTCGCAAATCACGCGTTCAATGCCAAATTCTCTGAAAGTTATGGCCACAACGCAACCCGATTCGAGTCAAAAAAGCAGACAATCCCTCCCCCGAAGGAGGAGTAATGAGCAGTAGCGTTTCAACGTCGTCCGGGCTTCGCGACAAGCCCGCCTATGTCGCCGAGATGGGCCGCGGTTTGCGCGCGGCGCTGCCCGTCATGCTGGGTTTCGTGCCGTTCGCGCTGGTGCTCGGCGCGCAGGCCGCGCAGAAAGGGCTGAGCCTGTTCGAGGTGCCGATGATGACGGGCCTGAACTTCGGCGGCGGTTCCGAATTCGCGGCGATCCATCTGTGGACCTCGCCGCCGCACATCGCGCTGATCGTCGCGATGTCGTTCCTCGTGAATTCGCGCCACATCCTGATGGGCGCGGCGTTCGAGCCGTACATCCGGCGCCTGCCGCGCCGCCGCGCGTTCGTCGCGCTGTTCTTCATGTGCGACGAGAGCTGGGCGATGTCGCTCGCCGACGCGCGCTCGCGCTCGGCCACGCACATCAGCGTGCCCTATTACGCGGGCATCTGTATCGGGCTCTACCTGACGTGGATCTCGATGACCACGCTCGGCGCGGCGGTCGGCCCGACGATCGGCAACGTCGAGCAATACGGCTTCGACATGGCGTTCACGGCCGTATTCCTGGTGCTGCTGCGCGGGATGTGGAAGGGAATGCGCGCGAGCCGCCCGTGGTTCGTGAGCCTCGTCGTCGCGGCGGCCACGCACCTGGCCGTGCCCGGCGCATGGTACGTCGCGGCCGGCGCGTGCGCGGGGCTCGTCGCCGCGCTGCTGTGGGAGCCGCGCGATGCCTGAGCTTCCGGATTTCAGCACCGTCGCGACGATCGTGCTGATGGCGTCGACGACCTACCTGTCGCGCATCCTCGGCTACGTGCTGCTGCGCAACCGCACGCTCAGCCCGCGGATGGCATCGGTGATGGAGAACGTGCCCGGCTGCGTGCTGATCTCGGTGATCGCCCCGGCCTTCGTGTCGACGCGGCCGGCCGACCTGCTCGCGCTCGCGATCACGCTGCTCGCGGCGACGCGCCTGTCGATCCTGCCGACCGTCATCGTCGGCGTCGTGTCGGCGGGGCTGCTGCGGCATCTGATTGGATAGAGCCCGTTCCCGCCGATAGCGGGCTTGTGAACGTGCGTTGCCAGCCGTCCCCCAAGGGGACGAGCGACGATCGATCTCGCGCTCCGGCCGGCAACGCACATTCTCCTGTTTGGGAAATAATCATTCGCGGGGCTAGCCGCCGGAAGGGCCGATCGCCGCTTACGCGGCATCTCAACCGACGAACGGGCGCACAATGCGCCCGTTTTCATGTCCGCGCCGACGACGCGACATGACACGACACGACACGACGATTCTCACGCCGGGATGCTAGCCTTGTGGCTTGCGCCACGCCGCCCTTCCCTCTCATCGCCCATCTCCGTGAGGATCGTCCCGATGCAAGAAACCCGCCCGCTTTTCGACCGCGTCCTGCTGACCAACGACGACGGATTCGACGCCCCCGGCCTTGAAGTACTCGAACAGGTCGCCATGCAACTGGCCCGCGAAGTGTGGATCGTCGCGCCGGCGGAAGACCAGAGCGGCACGTCGCATTCGCTGAGCCTGCACGAACCGCTGCGCGTGCATCGCAAGGGCGAACGCCGCTTCGCGGTGCGCGGCACGCCCGGCGATTGCGTCGCGATCGCGGTCAGCCACCTGATGAAGGACGCGCGGCCCGACGTCGTGCTGTCCGGCGTGAACCGCGGCGCGAATCTCGGCACCGAAACGGTGTTTTCCGGCACGGTCGGCGCCGCGATGACGAGCATGCTGGTCGGCGTGCCGGCCATCGCGCTGAGCCAGGCGTTCACCGATCGCAACGCGGTGCCATGGAACACCGCGCTCGCGCATGCGCCGGACGTCATTCGCCGGCTCGCCGCCGCCGGCTGGGACAGCGACGCGTGCCTCAACGTGAATTTCCCCGCCCGCCCCGCGCAGGACGTGCGCGGGCTGAAGGTGACGAACCAGGGCGCCGGCACGCTGCAGGGCGTCGAGATCGTGTCGGGCCGCGACCCGCGCGAGATCGACTATCACTGGCTGAAGCTCGCGCGCGCACCGCGCGACGACGACGCGGATTCGGAAACGGTCGCGCTCGGCGAAGGGTATATCGCCGTCACGCCGCTGAAGTTCGAGCGCACGCACGACGGCGCGCTCGCGCGGCTGCGGTCGAATCTCGGCTGATCGGGTTGGCCATATTGGCCATATTGGCCGCGTTGGCTGCTTTGGCTGCTTTGGCTGCTTTGGCTGCTTTGGCTGCTTCGGCAGCTTCGGCGGCTTCGGCGGCTTCGGCGGCTTCGGCAGCTTCGGCAGCTTCGGCCGCTTCGGCCGCTTCGGCAGCTTCGGCAGCTTCGGCCGCTTCGGCGCTTGCGCACGACGCCTGCACGAGGCTGCCCGATTGCAAGGTCGCGTCGGCGCGCAACGTCGCGCGCGTAACCGCCCGCACGGCATCAAGTCAGGTTCAATCCCCCGTCGAGCATCACGATCTCGCCCGTCACGTAATCGGACGCGACGAGCATCGCGACCGTCTGCGCGATGTCGTCCGGCGTCGCCGCGCGACGCATCGGCGCGCGTTCTCGCCAGAGCTGCTGCGCTTCGGTCCAGTCGGCGGTCAGCGGCGTATCGACCAGCCCCGGCGCGACCGCATTGACGCGAATCGCCGGCGCGAGCGTGCGCGCCAGCAGCCGCGTCGTGTGATTGAGCGCGGCCTTCGCCGCCGCATACGGAATCGACGCGCCTTTCGGCCGCACGCCCGCATGCGAGCTGACGTTCACGACGCAACCGGCCCGCCCGCGCGACGCCGCTTCGAGCAGCGCGGGCTGCGCTTCGGCGACGAGCCGGAACGGCGCGATCACGTTGATCTCGTGTATCTCGCGCCACACGTCGGGCGTCGCCGCCGCGAGGTCCTCATGCGGGATCACGCGGCTGATCCCCGCATTGTTGACGAGCACGTCGAGCCGCCCGTGCACGGCGAGCGCGTCGCGGATCAGCCGCACGCGCTCGGCATCGTCGGCGAGATCGGCCTGCACGTAGGCCGCGCCGAGTGCGCGCGCCATCGCGCGTCCGGTGTCGGCTGAACTGCGGGAGTGCAGGATCACCGCATAGCCGTCCGCCGTCAGGCGGCGCGCAATGGCCGCGCCGATGCCCGACGTCGAGCCGGTGACGAGCGCGACAGGCCGATGCAGGCGCGACGCGCGCGGCTCGGCGGCGGCTTCGGTTTCAGGTTCCGTTTCGGAAATCGGGGCATGCATCGGCGGGAGCGGCGCGTCCATATCGGGGAACCCTGTCGGTGGCGTTCCCGCATCATAAGCGCGTGAACCCGACCGGACACGCGTTCCGGGCAACGTAGGGTTTGATGGTTGCCATTGCATGCGGATCCAGCGCCGACTTTGCACCGGACTCGATCTTGACCGCAGAACGGATGTACTCGTCTTGTCGAGCTGTTGCCGCGGGATACCAGAAAAGCAGGCTCTGCCCGTCCGCATCGTCCGGGTCGGACTCCAGCGTAAAGCCCTGAGGGATAAGCCGTGTCGCGCAGGCGTGTAACCCAGCGTTGAAATCCCCCTGGATGAATGCCTGGCAAGCTTCACGTATCGCGTCGAGTCGAACGCGGCGCCGCTTCCCGCTCAGGGCTTCAATATCCGCCGGCTCGACATGCTGCCCGAGATCGCCCCGAAATACCGTGATGTCAATATCTTCCGAAAAACGGGAGATCAGCCCGAACCCCTTGGACAAGGATGTACCGCCCTTGAACAGGAGACGCGGGCCGCCTGAAGGCAGTCCGTTGAACAGTGCATCCAGAACCCAACATACCCAGAAATCTTTCTCGACGTTCTGCACCGCCGTGCCCAGACGCGTCGCTGTGCCGATGAACAAATCGCGACGATCCGCGTCACTGGCCGCGATGATTTCCCGATAGGCCTCGTTCATCGAGGACCTCCACCCGTATCCGGCAGCACCGTCTTTTTACCTGGTTCGTCAGAAACCCTGAGCAGGGGCGAGTCGGCGCCCCCCTGGTCAAAAGGCGGAACCGAGCGCAAGAACTCCTGCATCCACGTCGGCAAATGCGCAAAGCCCTGAGCGAGGTCATGGGCAATGACTCGCCCATGTTTTGGGTCTGCGAGGACGGACTTGAGTCGGGCACGGACCCTGTCTCCGTCGCCCGGCAGCGTGTCCTTGAGCCAGTGAAGCGCCTGCACGACTCGCATGGCGGGTCGCCCGGCCCAGAAAAGGCGACTGGGGGCTGTCTGCTTGAAGTCGATTCGCAGTTCATCGAGTTGAACCGCGCGCCGGCGCGCGTCGGTATGGATAGTCACTCGCGCAGGAACGCCATCCGTCAGCCCAAGATCGTTGGCTGCCGTCATGCCGTCGACCAGCAGACGCAATTGATCGCGACGAGCGATTGCGTCGAGCACGGCGCGATAATCAGGGGCCGTCGGCCGTTTGGTCAGCCGATTGACGGCTGGGAGGTCGTATAACCCCCGATCGATGCGGCGCAGGGTTCCGCTGGCGACAAGACGTTGCAATGTCTTGTCTATCACGTCGCGCGAACCGAGATGCGCAAAGTCGGCTGGCACCCAGACAGCGCCAGGTCCCGCCTCGCGAACGAGCGTGACGATGCGGGTACTAATGTCTGACATGCAAAATCTCCTTGTCCGAAATTTGTATACATTTTTCGGACAAATCCAAGACATAGCAGGTCCAGAGCTGGTCATCGGGTTACCGGAAGCCGGTCCGACACGACCGCTCTCGCATCGATGCAGGCCAGCCGCGCGAGCCGCGGTGCCAGCGAAAACGGGAACAGCGAAGATCGTCACAACCGCTTAACCCAGCGACTGCCGGGCGCGGTGCCCTGCAGCCTGCATCAGCGCATCGGGGATCGGCTCAGCGCTGTTTCGGCAGATCGACAAAATCCTCGAGCTCGCCGGCGACGTACAGCCGCTTGCCGATTCTCGGGTATTCGCACACATCGTGTTCGAGGCGCTGCCCGACGACGATCAGTTCGAGCGGCACGTCACCGGTGTTCTGCAGCGTGTGCGCTTCGCCGCCGCGCGCGAAGCCCAGGAAATCGCCGGGCCCGACGTCGTAAGGGCGTTCGCCGATCGTGACCGTCCCCGTGCCGGACAGCACGTACACACATTCTTCCTCGTACAGGTGACGGTGGTATTCGGCCGATTCGTGACCAGGCATCAGCGTGAGCAAATGGAAGCCGAACTGCGTGATGCCGGTCAGGTCGCTGAGCGGTCTTTTGAGACGAACGGCATTGGAATTCAGCGAATGCACGGCGCGCGTCGGTTCCAGCTTCGCGATATCGGCGGCCTTCAGCAATTCCCGGGGAGAGGTGGTCGACATGGGGGCTCTCGTTAGCGTGACTGCATCGGTTGGACGCGCCGCCCGGGCCGGCGAACGGGCAATCGGCCGACGGGCGATGCGGCGCATGGGCGCATGGGCGCATGGGCGCATGGGCGCTCCGGCATTGTCCGACATTTCCGGCTGCGTGGAGACTCGGCATCGCATCGCGACGCCGGTTTGCCGCCGCTCCGTCCCCCGCCACCATTCAGCGCACGGGCGTGCCGCGCAATTCAGTCAGCAGCGCCACGAGCCGATCGATATGCGCGTCTTCCGTGCGCCACGACGACACGCTGATCCGGAACGCCGGACGCCCCTGCCACACGGTCGCGCCGAACCACACGTCGCCCGAATCCTGCGCGGCCTCGCGGATCGCGACGGTTTCCTCGTCCGTGCCGGCGCGCACCAGCACCTGGTTCAGCACGACGCGGTTCAGCACGTCGTAGCCGGCCGCACGCAGGCCGTCCGCGACACGCGACGCCTGCGCGCAATGCCGCTCGACCATCGTGGCCAGCCCGGCGCGGCCGAGCGAGCGCAGCGCGGCCCACACGGGAATGCCGCGCGCACGCCGCGAGAACTCGAGGTTCAGGTTCTTCTGCGCGTCCTGCGCGCCGCTCAGGTAGACGGCATCGCTGTTCATCGCGGTCGCGAGCGCGTCCGCGTCGCGGCAGATCACCATCGCGCCGTCATATGGCGTGTTGAGCCATTTGTGGCCGTCGGTCGTCCAGCTGTCCGCGCCGTCGATGCCGTCCGTCAGCGCGCGTTTCGACGATGCACGTGCCCACAGGCCGAACGCGCCGTCCACGTGCGCCCATGCGCCGGCCGCCTTCGCGGGCGGAATCAGCGCCGCGAACGGATCGAATTCGCCGGTGTTCACTTCGCCGGCCTGCACGCAGAGGATCGTCATGTCGTCGAGCGGCGGCAACTGCGCCGGGTCGATGCGGCCGTGCGCGTCGACCGGCGCAACGACGATGCGCTTCATCCCGAAACCGAGCACGCGCAGCGCTTTCTTCACCGTGATGTGCGCGAGCTCGGAGATCACGACCTTCACCTCGGGCGCACCGATCAGGCCGTCCTCGTCGATGTCCCAGCCCTTGCGCGCGAGCAGCGCGCGCCGCGCGGCCACCAGCGCGACGAGCGTGCAGGCCGTCGCGCTCGTGCCGAAACCGACCGCGCTGCCTTCGGGCAGCGCAAGCGCGTCGACGACCCAGCGCGCGGCCTGGCGCTCGAGCGTCGCGGCCACCGGCGAATTCGCGTACGACGACGCGCACTGGTCCCATGCGAGCATCAGCCGCTCGGCCGCCGCCGCGGCCGGCAGTGTCGCGCCGATCACGAAGCCGAAGTAGTTCGGGCCGTTCGACGCGACGGTCGCGGGCGAGCCCTGCTCGTCGAGCAGGCGCAGCACGTCGTCGGCCGGGCGGCCCGTGTCGGGCAGCGGCTCGTCGAATGCGGCGAGGCCGGCCAGCGCGGCCGCGTCGGGAAACGCGCGCCGTTCGTTCGTCGCTTCGAGATACGCGTGCGCGCGGCGGTCGGCGTCGGCCAGCAATGCAAGTTCGTCCATGTCGGTTGCCTCGGTGGGGATCGGTGGAGATCGATCGAATCAGAGTTGCGAGAGATCGCGGCCGAGCTGCTGCAGCGCGCCGTCGATCCGCTTGTAGTACGTGAACTTGCCGACGCGGGTCGCCTGCACGAGCCCGGCATCCGCGAGGATGCGCATGTGGCGCGTGGTCGTGGCCGGCGCGATGCCGAGCTTCTCGGTGATGTACGTGCAGCACACCCCGAGTTCGTCGAAATCGCCGTGCGGCTGCGGCGGGAAATGCTTGCGCGGCTGCTTGAGCCAGCGCATCACGGCCAGACGGCTTTCGTTGGCCAGTGCGCTGATGCGGGTGACGTCGTCCATACGGTTGGAAGGCTTCGTTTAACGTTTCGCATATTAGCTAAATGACGAAACGTGGGCAATCTGTTCGAGGTCCGGTTTCAGGCTGTCATGTCATGTTCAGGATCACGACACCGGCGCTCGATGCGATCGCGGAGGAAACCGGCAAGACCGTGCCGCAGATCGCGCTGAACTGGCTGCTGCAACGGCCGACCGTGTCGTCGGTGATCGTCGGCGCGTGCAACGAGGAACAGTTGCGCCAGAACCTCGGCGCGGTCGGCTGGTCGCATGACCGATGCGCAGGTCGCGAAACTCGACGCGGCGAGCGCGGTGCAAGCGCCGTATCCGTACTTCCCGTATCGCCGGCAACAGGCGTTCGCGCGGCTCAATCCGCCGATGCGCGGGTAAGCGGCGACGGCCAACCCGGCACGACGGCGCCCAAGCGGCACAACGCGGGCACGCCACGACGAACTCACCTACCGTGGCACCAGAAACCGCGACCGCCATGGGCCTACCCAGCGCGCCGCGAACTGCCTATCGTGGCGGTTTGCGTCGTTGTCGGCCGAGCCGGCAACACGTCCAACCCTCATCGAAAGGTTCGCGCACATGAACGCCACCGACGCCGGCCTGACCGTACGCGCGGTCCGGGAAGACGACTACGACCGCTGGCTGCCGCTTTGGGACGGCTATAACCGCTTCTACGGCCGCTTCGGCGACACCGCGCTGCCGCTGGAAATCACGCAGCTCACGTGGTCGCGCTTCTTCGACGGCTATGAACCCGTGCATGCTTTCGTCGCGGAACGTGACGGCAAGCTCGTCGGGCTCGTGCATTTCCTGTATCACCGCAGCACGACGCTCGCCGGGCCGACCTGCTACCTGCAGGATCTGTTCACGCTCGACAGCGAGCGCGGCAAGGGCGTCGGCCGCGCGCTGATCGAAGCCGTGTACGACGCCGCGCGCCAGCATCGCGCCGAACGCGTGTACTGGCAAACGCATGAAACGAATCACACGGCGATGCGGCTGTACGACACTGTCGCGGAAAAATCGGGGTTCGTGGTTTACAGGAAGGTGTTGCCGCGCTGAGCGGGGCGGGGCGGGCGGGCGTTCAACTCAGCGGCCGCGACTAGTTCGTGAATGCAACGACAGCCCGTCGCGCGCTCCACATCGCCGCACGTTGTACGCCATCACGGCCTTGGTAGCCCGAAGGATACAAAACCGTCCTTTTGATTGATTTTTGTGTCCCCAGGGACACAATTTCTGTGCGTCGATTTGTATTCGCTGCCCGCCCGGACGAATCCGGAACATTTCTCATACCTTCCGGGTACTGGATGCGGGCCAACATCGAGATAGTTGGTCACACGTTCAGCGGGTTCTCCTCAATTCACCCCATACCAAACGCCGCGTCCACTGCCGTGCTGCTGCAAATGTTCGCGTTCGACCAGGTCACGGAAGTGCGACTTCAAGGTATTGCGGTTGCTGCCTGTCAGCTTGATCGCCTCGGCCATCGTGATGCGCCCATGCTCGCGGGCGAACTCGACGATCTGCAAGGACAGTACAGGCAGTGAGGCCAGCACGATCTTTTCGCGCTCGACTTTCTTTTCAAGCCGCCGCACCTGCTCGGCCAGCGAACGCAGAAAGAACAACAACCACGGCTGCCAGTTGGGTGCGTCGGTGCGGATGGTGCCCTGCGTCTGACGCAGCGCGAGGTAGTAGGCTTCCTTGTTCACCTCGATCACGCTTTCCAGCGAACTGTATGGAACGTAGGCATAGCCCGCCTGAAGCAGCAACAAGGTTGTCAGCACGCGGCTGAGCCGCCCATTGCCGTCCTGAAACGGGTGGATTTCCAGGAACACGACCACGAAGATGGCGATAACAAGCAAAGGATGCAGGTGCGCCCGTTCCCGTTCGTCATTCACCCACTGCACGAGCTCCGCCATCAGACGCGGTGTATCGAACGGCATGGCCGTTTCGAAGACGATGCCGATCTGCGCGCCGCTCTCGTCGAAAGCAGCGACGCTGTTGGAGCTAGTCTTGTAATGTCCCCGGTGCCGCTCGTCCTTCTGGCTGTATTGCAGCAGAATCTGGTGAAGCTGCTTGATGTGGTTCTCGTTGAACGGGATGTCCTTCCACGCCTGGAACATCAAGTCCATCAGCTCGGCGTACCCCGCCACCTCCTGCTCGTCGCGCGTCTCGAACTGCTTGATGGCGAGATTGGATAGCAGGCGCTCGACATCGCGGTCGCTCAGCTTGCTGCCCTCGATGCGGGTGGACGATCCAATGCTTTCGATGGTGGCCACGCGCCGCAAAGCCGACAGTCGGTCAGGCGCGAGTGTGCCCAAAGCACGCCATGCGCCTTTGAACTCGTCAATCCGGGCAATCAGGCCCAGGACTTCCGGTGTGATCTGGAGGGTGTCGGCTCGGAACATAAACCAATATTACACCCATTTACACCCATTTCTCTCGCAGCAAATTAATGGGTGCAAATGGGTGTCAAAATGGTAACGGTCTTGTGTCAGCACGGCTGGCGTCGCAGGCCCCGGTAGCCCGAGGGCCATACTTTCGGCGTGTCGATTCGTATCCGCTTCCCCCGACGAATCCACCATCACTCGTACAACGCTACGGCCTTTACAAGGAGCGTGTTGCGCCAACAGCAATCCAGTTATCCACGTGCGCGACGCAAGAAATCCCAAGGGCATCGGTATCGAGAACGAGCATCATCGGAAGTCAACCTGCTTGATCCTGACGTCCGCGCGCGGAGGGTCAAACTCGATGTCCTCGACATCGGGCAATGCCAGCGCGTCGGCAATGTTGCGTATCTGTTGCGTGAGGCGCTGGTAATCCTCGAAACTCAACAGCACATGAGTAGGCCTGCCGCGGTTCGAAATAAACACCGGGCCATCCTTTGTCGCTTTCTTCGCTTTAGTCACGTCTTGATTGAATTCGCGACTTGAGAGAGTAGTGATAGTCATCGTGAGTTCCTCAAACACACCCATGCAGGTGTGTTACTACACTAAGGCAAATGACGCGATACCCGCGTGAAACCCTGGCTGACCATCGATCCGCTCAACCCACCGGCAGCGCCTTGATCGGCAAAAACAACGGTACGCGCACCCACTGCTTCAACTGGTCCGTATCGGCATGGTCCGGCGCCGGAACGCATGACCGGGTTACGCCACATCCGGCGCTTTCCGTTTCCGGCGGCGAAGTTCTACAGTGACAGAAAACTACCTGCGCTGCCGTGCCTCGTCCCCGTTCGACGAGTCGCACCCGATTCCGAGGAAAGCCCATGCCGAGTATCGTCGCCGCTCCCGCCAATCTTCCCCCGAGCCCCGTCGCGGCGGAAACGCGCATGGTTCACGACGTCGCCACGCTGAAGCCGTCCGACTACCGTTCGGCCGATGGTTCGTCGTGGGTCATCTCAACCATCACGCCGGCTGCGGACAGCGGCGCGAACGTGACCGGCGCGACGTATTTCGACACCGCGAAAGGCCGGACCGTCCCGGTGCCCGACGCGCGCCGCCGTTATGCGAATCGCGGCACGTGGCAGGTCGTCGCGAGTTCGAGCCCGTCGGTGCCCGCGACCGGCCGCTACGACTGGCTGACGCTCGCGTGGCTGCCGATCAATCGGCGGCCGCTGCCGCAAACGCCCGAGCATCTGTATTCGCCGTTCATTCGCGGCGGCACGATCGTTTATCGATGGAATCCGGCGGCCGAAGGCGGCGAGCAGTTCGGTAACGCGCGGATGATCTTTCCGGAATGGACGCAGCAGGTGGCGGATGCGTTGCGATCCGCGCCGCCGTCGTTGCCGGACAGCGCGTCGGCCATACCGCCTGCGCTCGATCGCCTGAAAGCAGACAGGAATCCGATGACCGCCGTGCTCGACTTCGGCGACGCGCTGCGTGAAGAGCCGGTGGAACGGATCGTCGCGCGGCTGCCCGCCTTGCTGCAGGTGAACGACCTGCATGAACTGTCGGCAATCGTATTCCTGTGCCTGTCCGGGTCGCGCGCCGAAGACCGGCCGCGTTTCGTCGAAGCGATCGACGCGGCGATCGCGGGCACCGACGACAGCGCACGCCTGCTCGCGATCGCATACGGCACGTTCGCGGCGGGACGGTCCCGGCCTTATCCGTTCAACGACGTCGCGCAGACGGCCCGCATCAACGACGTGTTCGGGGCGCTGAAGCGACGCACGTCGGCGCTTGGGGTGCCGGTTGCGGAAGGTTCTCCGTGGTACGAATTCTTCACGGCCTACAGGCTCGGCGGCGCGGTATCCGGCAACGGCCAGTGACCGCACGTAAGTGATCGGCGGCGCGGCAGCGGATACCTGTGCCGCTTCTCCTCGTTCGCATTCGGGTAGAACGAAACCGGATCGACGTGCAGCGTGCTCATATCCTCGATCCGCGACAAAAATCCGTGGCGAATAAATGCCGGGTTGTTTTCTATCAATTCGACCATTTGAATCAGATCACCCGGTGATAAATTTCCTCCCGGCCACAGAGCCATCTCAAATAACCTCAATCCATAGACCAAATCATGAAATCTGTTATCCGACATGCCACTCTGGCACTGGTGACGATCGGCTTCCTGTCGGGCTGCGCAAGCAGCGTGACACGCGACGCAGGTAATCAGGCGGGGGCCACCGCGACTGCGTCGACGTCCAAATTCGGCACCAAGCCGGTTATCGTGCAAGTTACGCTGGACGCGGCTGCCCAGGAAGCGTTGAAAGACAATCTGAAGTTCAGCCCCAAGAAACTGCAGGAGCAAATCGAAAGCGCGCTGGACGCACGCAAGCTTCTGGCAAAGGCCGATTCAACCGATGCAATGCACCTGAACGTTGAAGTCACCGGCATTCGGGTGCGCTCGAGTTTCTCCGCGGTCATGTTCGGCTTCATGGCGGGCAGCGATTATGTCGACGGCACCGTGACGCTCGTCGGCACCGACAATCGTCAGGTCGACCGCTTCAAGGTGTCGGCATCGTACGCACTCGGCGGCATCGCCGGTATGGACGGGACACGCATGGACTGGCTGTACGAGAATTTCACCGAGAAGACGCTGTCGACGCTCGACCCCTCGGCCGGCGCGCAACAAGCGGACGCGGCTCACGCGAAGAAGCTGTAATGTCCGACGCCCGACGGACCGCGGATTCGCGGCCCGTCGAGCGGCAGCCGCTGCGCTCACCCAACGGCTACGATGCGGGTTGCGACCGCAACGATCTTCATCGAGCAGATTCTCCTTTGAGCATGCCCCTTAGCAACAGGCACGCGTCGCGGCTTCGATTGCCGCATTCCGATTCGACGTGCGCTCGTCCGCGTCTTCGTTGTGCCGGCAGTCTGCGTCGTACGCAAGATGGCAAAAAAACGGCCGCCCTGAAGCAGCCGTAAAGGAGAGGTCTACCGTGTTCAGACGGAGACGCCGTCCGGCCACCACGCCGTCCGGTAGATCCATTGTTGACGAGCGCTCCGCATCCGGGAATCAGTCTGGTCTGATTTTCGGGCGCAAGACCCACCGGCAATTCAGACAGGTCCGATAGGATTGGCGTCGGGTGGCTCGTAAACTCCGACCCGTGAACCTCTCGACCTCCCCCTTCGTCCATACGATGCGCGCCGCGATCCGCGACGCGATCCGTCGCCCCCGCTTCCTCCGCGGCCTCGACATCGCGGTGCTCGCGCTGATCGTCGCGAGCGTCTTCGTCGTGATGATCGACAGCGTGCAGGAACTGCACGCGCAGTACGGGAACGCGCTGTACGCGGCCGAGTGGGCGTTCACGCTGCTGTTCACCGTCGAATATGCGATGCGGCTGTTCACGGCGCCGAAGCCCGCCGCCTATGCGCGCAGTTTCTTCGGCATCGTCGATCTCGTATCGATCCTGCCGACCTATCTCGCGTTTTTCTTCCCCGGCCTGCATGCGCTGATCGACGTGCGCCTGCTCAGGCTGCTGCGCGTGTTCCGCATACTCGGGCTCGCGATCTATCTGGAGGAAGGCCAGATGCTGATCCGCGCGCTCGCGCGTGCGCGGCGCAAGATCTTCGTGTTCATCGGCGGAATGTTCGTGATCGTCGTGATCCTCGGCACGGTGATTTTTCTCGTCGAAGGCCCCGAGAACGGCATCACGAGCATTCCGGTCGGCGTGTACTGGGCCGCCGTGACGATGAGCACGACCGGCTATGGCGACCTGACGCCGCACACGCCGCTCGGCCGGCTGATCACGTCGTGCGCGATCCTGCTCGGTTACGGCATCATCGCGTTCCCGACCGGTATCATGGGCGCGGAGCTCGTCGCGTCCGCGCTCGAACGCGGACGGGCGCAGCAAGCGCAGTCCGGCGATGCCGGTGCGACGGTCTGTCCGCATTGCGGCGCATGCGCATCGAAGCAACGCGACGATGCCAGCGCCACGGCAACGCAGCGTGTGCCCGACCGCCAATCATCAACGCATTCCTCATTCGATCAACGACAATGAACGCTTCCTCATGCTGAGCATCGGCCCCTTTTCCGTAAGGGTCGTGGCCGTAGCCATCGCCGCCCTGATCGCGTGGATCGTCGCGCGATTCGCGCAGCGCAACCGGCCCGCCGGCCAGCACAAGACATCCGCGAGCCTGCTGCTCGACGCGCTGCTGATCGGGCTGATCGCCGCGCGCGTCGGCTATATCGCACGCTGGTGGCCCGACTACTTCGCCGCGCCGAAATCCCTCGTCGCGCTCGGCGACGGCGGCTTTACCTGGTGGATCGGCTTGCCGGTCGCGCTCGCCTATATCGGCTGGCGGTCGCGCCGCCTGCCGGGGCTGGCGCGCCCCGCACTCGCCGGCATCGCCGCCGGCATGCTGGCTTGGGGGGCGGCTCAGGGTGTGCTGGCGACGTTCGACCGCGCGGCGGCGCCGTTGTCCGCGCTGCGCGTGGAGACGCTCGATGCGACGCCCGTTGCACCGAACCGCTACGCGGGCAAGCCCGTCGTCGTGAACCTGTGGGCGACCTGGTGCCCGCCGTGCCAGCGCGAAATGCCGATCCTGGCGCAGGCGCAACAGGATTACCCGGGCGTCAGTTTCCTGATGATCAATCAAGGCGAGGATGTGCAGACCGTGCGCGCGTTTCTCGAACGCGAAGGGCTGCGCTTCGACCACGTGCTGCTCGACCGCTCGCTCGGCGCGATGCGGACCTACGGTTCGCGCGGGCTGCCGACGACGCTGTTCTTCGATGACAAAGGCAGGCTGGTCGAGTCGCATATGGGCGAGATCACCGCCGCGCGGCTCAAGGACACGATGAATACGCGGTTCGGTTTCTGAGGTGCGGAAACGGCTGCGCCGACGCACCGTCAGGCATTGCGACGACAGGCGCGGCGAACATCTCGGGCCTGCGTCGTCCGGCGCGGGCCGGCGAACGCGAAACGCGAGGCCGGCTTGCGACGCAGCGGCCAAACTGTTTCCCGCTCGACCAGCCATCATCAGGGTGTTTCATGCGCGGGCAAACACCACCGCGCAGCAATCGCGAAATCCGGCGCCGTCCCGATCAACCCGCCGGACCGTTTCCCGCACGACCGGCCATCGCCGGGGATCTTCATGCGCCGGCAAACGCTGACGGCGCGGCAATCGAAGCCGGCCCCGTCCTCGCTCAACCCGCCTGTGCACCGATCGATCGCGCGAACTCGGCGATGCCGGTCAGCATGATCTGCACGCCGACGCACAGCAGCAGGAACGCGGACACGCGCATCGCGACCTTCGTGCCTTCGCCGCCGAGATAGCGCGCGAGCGTGGTCGCGCGGCTGTAGATCTGCCAGATCGCGAACGCGACGAGCGCGGCGACCGCCACCGAAATCACGCCCGACAGCAGATAGTCCTTCGCGCCATGCGAGCGGTTCGCGTGCAGCGCGATGCCGGCCGCGATCGAACCGGGGCCGATCGTCAGCGGCACCGTCAGCGGAAAGAACGCGCGCGCCATCAGGTTCTGGAAATCGCTGCCGTGCGCCACCGACGCATCGGTCGACACGTCCGGCGCGTTGAGCATCGACCAGCCGGCCACAGCGACCGCAAAGCCGCCGCCGATCCGCAGCGCTTCCATCGAAATGCCGAAGAAGTTCAGCACCGGCGCGCCGACGAAGAAGATCACGAGCAGCGTGAAGAACACGTTTCTTCCGAGCTTCTTCGACAGCATCGCGCGTTCAGGCTCGGTCAGCGATTGCGTGCGCTCGAGGAACACGAACGCCATCCCGAACGGATTGATGATGCCGACCAGGCCCATGAAGCCGAACAGGATTTCGGGGATCAGGCGGTCGAACGTCATTGCCCGCTCGCGCTTTCGTCCGTGAGACGCGTATGGCTGGGCAGCGCGACGTGCAGGTCCGGACCCGGCGATGCGGCAGAGGCAGCGGCACGCGCCGGTTCGCGCGTCGCGGCGAGCCATTTCGAGAATTCCGCGGCGGTCATGCCGACGGCCGCGTGGGCCGACCGGGACGCGGCGGGCGACGCGTCGGCCTGCTCCGCTGCATGCGCGCGCGATGTCGCGCCGCCTGACGCAGCCGATGCAGGTGCAGCCGCGGCCAGACGCTCGCGCGCCGTTTCCAGGCGCACCGCCTTCCTGCGCGTCACGCTTGCGGATTTCCGCGCGGCCGGTGCTGCGGTCGACGCGTCGGGCGTCGGCGCGGCTTCGGCGCGCACGACCGTCGTTTCGCCGGTTCCCGCAACGGTCGCCGCGACAGCCAGGCCGGGCTCGAGGTCCGGGTCCACCGGGATCGTCGCCGGCGCCGCGACAGCCGACCCCGACGCGGTCGAGATCGCCGCCTCGTAGACGGTATTGCGCAACGCGCCGCGACGGGCGCCGTGGAACGCGTGCGTTCCCGCCAGGCCCACGGAACCGAACACGAGGCCGGCCGCGAGCATCATCATCGTGGGCCGCCACCGGCGGGGTGCAGGGCGCGGCTTCACCCACGGCTTGTTGTCCGAACCGAAATCCGACGCGCGCACGGCGGTGGACGCCGACGCGTCGCGTGCGCCGTGCAGATTGAATACGCCCGGCCGCGGCCGCTTGCTCTTCACGAACGGCGTGCGTCGCCGCCCGAACGGCGGCGGAAGGTCGGAGAAAGGCCGCGCGAGCGGCAACGCGAAATGTCCGGTGATGTCCTGCATGCCCATGATGTCGGAGGCGAACCGCCCGCCGTTCGCCGGACGGATTCGCGCTATTGAATGTGGATGACGGATCGGAGTATCGCCGCGCGGCCTGTCGCGAGTAAATCGGACTGGGCTTATTCTGGCGGTGGCGTGGTTCAAGCAAGCGCGGGCGGCCGTGCCGCGTCACACCGTCCTTTGTCGCGGACCGGATCCGACCACGCATCGGCCGGCCGATCGCGCAGCCGCGCGAATCGACGCCCGCCTCCCGCCTGTCAGAACCGCCCGCGCAGCCCGATGAACACTTCGTTCGACGACAGCTTCGACTTCAGCTGCTCGTCGCGCGCCGACACGCGGTTCACGAACGTGTTGAAGCCGGTCTCGACGTTCCCCATGTCGACATAGCGATACCCGACGTCGATCGTGAAGCGCTTGTTGATCGCGTAGCTCACGCCCGCGCCGGCCGAATACGCGAGGTTGGTCTGCGTCTTCGACGCGAAGCGGCGCGTATCGTTGCCTTGCCAGCCGTCGGCCGACACGATCGCGACGCCGAGGCCGAGCGTGCCGTATACCGAGAAGCCGCGGCCGAGATCGAAGTCGCGATAGCCGTTCAGCATCAGCCGTTGCGACGACACGTGGAACTCGTTCGCGTTCGCATCGAACGGCGCCCAGTAGCTGACGAAATTGCCCGAACGCTTGAACACGTATTCGCCTTCCGCGCGCCAGCCGTTGCCGAACTGATAACCGGCCGCGACCGAGCCCGTCACGCGATCCTGCCCGTCCGGGCCGCCGATGCGGCTCGTCACGCGCGGGCTCGTCAGCTCCATGTTCACGGCGTTGTCGAACGCGCCGATGACGCGCGCGGTCGCGTAATAACCCGCGTCGCTCGCGTCCTGCTTCTTCGTTTCCGGTGCAGCCACGTCGGCGAACGCCGCGCCCGAGAACAGCAGCGCGAGCGACGACGGCAGTGCGAATGACTTGATCATGACCATGCTTCCTTGTGGATGAGAGGAGATCGCGTCATCGTAGGAAGTTCGTCATGCGCATTGAACCCGTTCGCGTACGGGTAGCGCCTCCGTAGCGGTACGGAGGCGCCGTGCGTCGCCGATTACTTCACGTCGTAGCGCAGCAGCGGCCGCCCGTTCAGCGGCTGCACCGTGCGCGCGTTGTGCGAGTAGCGCATCCGGAACGCGGCGATGTCGTCGGCGGACAGCTCGACCGGCTCGTCCAGCACGTACCATTCGACGTTTTCGGTCAACGGCGGCGTGGTCAGCGAACCGAGGTAGTGATAGTAGGCGTTCACCTTGCCGGGCATCAGCCTGCTCGCGTGAAACGACGACAGGCTCGCGGTGTCCGCGCCGCGGAGCGCATCCATCGCCGCAGCGAACTGCGCGTTCTCGCTGCCGGTGCGATACAGCACGGCGACGACGGCCAGCCGGCCATCCTGCGACCGAAACACGAAATGCCCCTCGACCGGATAGGTTCGGCCGTCGAGCGTGTGTTCCGCCGGCGCGTGGAAATGAATCTGCTGAAGCCTGAAATGGCGGCCACGGATCGTCGCGCTGCCGCCAGCCGGCACGATCTGGATCGTGTGGCCGTTGTCGATCACCTTCGCGCGCGTATCGGCGATGTGCACGTCGATCGCGATGTTTTCGTCTTCGTATCGCGTCGCGCGCCTGGCCGTGCCCGAATCGATCGCGACCGGCGACTGCGCATCGCCGGATTCCAGATGCCATTCGCGCTGATGGTCGTAGTCGAATTCATGATCGACCGATGCAGCCGTTGCCGATGCCGGTGCGTCGGCCGCATGTGCAGGCATTGTCATGGCCGTCATGGTGAACAGCGTCGCAGTCGCGAGCCGCATCATCGTGGTTCGGGTCGTATTCATTTGAGTTCTCCCTGAAGAAAAAAAGACAAAGGCTATGGCGTCGAAACGCCTGCGAGCGCCGCGTAATCGCGCACGAGCTCGACGAGCGACGCGACCCGCAGCTTGTCGAACAGGTTCGCGCGATAGGTCTCGACCGTGCGCGGCGACAGCCCGAGATCGCGCGCGATTTCCTTGTTGCTGCTGCCGCGCACGATGCCGTCGAGCACGTCGCGCTCGCGCGCGCTCAGCGTCGCCAACCGCATCGCACGCGCCGCGCGTGCCTGCGCTGCTGCATCGCCGTCGCGCCGGTCCGCATGGCGGCGCATCGCCTGCTGGACCACGTCGATCAGTTCGTCGTCGTCGACGGGCTTGCGCAGGAAATCGCACGCGCCGCGCTTGAATGCACGCCGGCATGCGTCGACGTTGCCGTGGCCGGTCAGCACGATCACGGGCAGATTGCGCCGCTCGGCCAGGCAATCGAGCGCATCGAGCCCGCTCATCCCCGGCATCCGCAGATCGAGCAGCACGCAGCCGAGCGTGCTGTCGTCGGCCTCCGCGAGAAACGCCTGCGCGTCGGCGAAGCGGCGCGTCCGCACACCGACCGTGCGCAGCAGCAGCGCGAGGCCGTCGCGCACGGCTTCGTCGTCGTCGACGATCGCGACGACGGACCCGGCCGACATCGGGTTCGGTGTTTCATTCGTGCTCATGCGTGTTCCTCCTCGTCGATCGGCAGCAACAGCACCGCCTCGACGCCGCCGAACGGCAGGTTGCGGATCGTCAGCGATCCGTCCTGCCGCTGCGCGAGCGTGTCGCACAACGGCAGCCCGAGGCCGAGCCCGTCCGTGCGCGTCGTGAAGAACGGCTCGAACAGCCGCGGCAGCGCGTTATCCGGCACGCCCGGCCCGTTGTCCACGACGCTGAAACGGTAGTGCCGCCCCGCGCGCGCGCCGCTCACGCGGATCTCGCCGCGCGGCTCGCCGGCGAGCGCATCGCGCGCGTTGCGAATCAGGTTGTGCAGAATCTGCTCGACCGCAACCGGATCGGCCAGCGGCTGCGCGCGCGGCGTCGCGTTGCGCCACGTCAGCGCGACGTGCTCGCGCGCCGCGTCGTCGGCGTGCAGGAACAGCAGCGACGCCATCAGCGCGTCCGGATCGAGCGCGCGGCGTGCGTCGTCGCGGGTCGATGTCATCGCCGTGCGCAACCGGTCGAGGATCGCCGCCGCGCGCTTCGCCTGCGCGACGCTCGTCTGCAGTGCGCGGCGCACGCTGTCGCGCTCCGACGGCGTGTCGAGCAGCCGCTCGGCCGCGCGCGTATGCGTGACGATCGCAGTCAGCGGCTGGTTGAGTTCGTGCGCGAGGCCGGCCGCCATCTCGCCGAGCGTGTCGAGCCGCGCGACACCGTCGAGACGCGCGCGGGCGCGCTCGCGGCGGCGCGTCTCGCGCAGCCGCCACGCGCCGAACGCGCCCGCGGCCAGCAGCGCGGCCACCGCGTTCCACAACGCGATCGGCAGCCACGGCAGATCGACCGCCGTGAGCGTGCGCGTCGTCGTCAGCACGAACGCCTGCGGTTGCGCGGGCAGATGCTTTTCGAGCCGCATCGTCCAGCCGAACGGCGTCGTCGGTGCATCACGGTGCAGCAGGTCGAACGCGCGGTCTTGCAGATGCAGCGTCGCCGATGTGAGCGAGTCGGGCCAGTCGCCCGGTTGAAGCAAGTGGCGCGGGTCGATGCGCACGGCCCAGCCCGTATCGGCGACGAGCCAGTAACCGCCGTCGGCCGCGAACTCGATCGAGAACGTCGTGCCGAAACGGTGCGACGGCGGCTGCGTGCGTCGCAATGCGTTGCCCGCGATATGCCGATCCGCGCCGGCGCGCCGGTATTCGAGCCCGTCGAGTTGCGGCATCCGCGCGCGCAGGTTGTCGAGCATCTGCGGCGGCGGCGCGAACAACGCGGTCGCACCGAGCGTCGCGAGAATCGCTTCGTGCTGCGCGGCCTTCTGGCCGAGCAGGCGAATCGCGATGCTCGAATCCTGGAAAAAGCGGTCGTAGGCATCACCGACGGCACGCGACACGACGAGCGCAGTGCCGGCGAGGCTCAGCGCCAGCCATGCACAGCACAGTGCGACGCGAATGGATGGTTTCATGCAGATGACATGCAAGGAAGCCCCAGCGGCCGGACGCAGCATGCGTGAAGGCGGGCGATACGCGCCGCGACGGAGCGGTACAGCGTGCAGAACGCCGGACGCGTGCGGCGGCCTCGGTGTCGGCTGCGATCCGCTCCCGCATTGTCGGCAAGAAGTCGTTGCGCGTGGTCCGATACTGCGTGCGAAATCGGTCAGCCTCGTCCGATACCTGCGATTGCGCACGCGGTGTGCCGGCGGTTCCATGCGAAGCGGCGGCGACGGAAGCACACGACGCGTCGTCGTGGCCGGCAGGCAACGCCTGCGTGCGGCATCGGTCGGGTCGCCCGATACCTGTGATCGCGCACGCGGCGTGCCGGCGGGTCCGTGCGAAGCAGTGCCAACGAAAAGCACAGGGCGCGTCGTCGAGACAGGCGTGCAACGCGCATGCGCGTTGCACGCATCGCCACCTTCAATTTCAGACTGGGCTGATTCACGCGATGCATACACACGACGACAATCATTTCAGCGGCGTGCCTGTCGTCCTCCGAATGCAGGCATGCCGCGGTTTCCAGAGATAGATAGTCGATATTCATCCCGCCTTCGCGGCGGGATCTTTTTCGCGCGACATCCGGCATTCGGATCTCAAGCGCGAATCGAGTCCGTCCATGATCTCTTCTCCCTTCGCGCGACGCGAGCGCATCGAAACCGCCTCTGCTGCACCGGACGAACGCCGCGACAGCGCCGTGCCCGACGACGGCCGCGCCACCGCGACCCGACGGCGCATGCAGGCGCGCCGCCCCGGCACGCGGCATCCGCGCACGCGCCGCCGGCACGACCGATGCCCTCTCCGCCCATGACCGACGCCTCGACGCTCACGATCGGCATCCTGACGATCGATCATCCGGCGCGCCATGCATTCGACGATCGTCTGCGGCGGGCCGGCCACGGCTACGACCGCCTGCGGATCGACGACTTGCTGCGCCGCGCCGGCTACCGCCCCGTCCGTTTCGAATACCTGCCCGACCTGCTGGCCGCCTGCGACGCGCGGCCGTTCGACCTGCTCGTCGTGCAATGCGAAACGCCGTGCTACCGGACCGCCGAGGCAGTCCGCACGCTGCGCGCGCGCTTCGCCGTATCGATGCCGCTGCTCGTGACCAGCCAGCACGACGACGACCGCGCTCGGACGATCGCGTTCGACGCCGGCGCGAACGAATACCTGCCGTACGCGTCGCCCGCCGAAACCATCGTATCGAGCGTGTCGACGTGGCTGCGGTGGGCCCACTACCGGACGACGCATCATCGTCACTGGCGTGTCGGCTGTTTCGAGTTCGACGCCGCCAATCGCACGGTCCGCGTGGACGGCCACGAACACGTGCTGACCGAGAAGCACTTCCAGATCGCGACGGCGCTGTTCATGAACCTGGGCCGGCCGCTGTCACGCCCGCACATGAGCCAGCTCGTCTGGGGTTCGCTCGTCGCGGTGTCGAGCCGACGCCTCGATACGCACATCACGAACCTGCGCGGGCGGCTCAAGCTCGACGGCCGCTACGGGTTGAAGCTGCTCACCGTGTACGGATACGGCTACCGGCTCGTCGAATGCGAGCCCGGGGCCGAGCCCGATTCCGCGTCCGAACATCCGCACGAGCACATGCACGCGCACTCGCTCTAAACGCGAGTCGCACGAAGCCGGACAAGCAGCGCACCGCCCGATCCGGCCACACGCTGACGCACCACGTTCCCCCATGCGACGAACGGCCGGCGGCGAACCGGCTTCGAGCAAAGCGCAATCACCGCACCGCGACACGGCCGGTCTCCCTTATCATGGCGAAACCTTCGCCGACCGCCCCGTGCCACGATGGATCATCGCGCCGCCTCCGACCGCAGCCGCCCCGCCTCCCGCACGCCCGTCGGGCGCCGTCAGCGCACGCTGCTGTATGCGGGCGGCATCGGCGTGACGCTTGCCGCGCTGGCCGCGAGCGGCACGCTGCTGTATGCGATGGGCAAGGACTACGTGCAGGAGCGCTACACGCAGTTCGCGGTGCGCCAGTTCTTCGTCCGGTTCGAATTCAACCTGCGCGCGACGGGCATGGACACGCTGGTCACGCACGAGGAAGCGGTCTGGCACACGCGCGCGACCGATCCCGCGCTCGCCGCGCAACTCGCCGACGGGCACGGCCGGCTCGTGCTGCAAGGCAGCCCTCGGTTCCCGCCGGTGCTCGCCGTCGCCGACCTGTCGCCCGCACGGCCCGCCGCGTCGTATGCGCGCGACCTCGCGATGTCGAGCGAGATGAGCTACCGCGTCGGCGCGTACGTCGCGAAGCAGGAAGCCGACCGCGCGATCGCCGGCTACGCGTACGACCCGAACCGTCATTTCGCGCTCATCATCCCGCAGCCGGCGGCCGATCCGCTGGCCATGACCGGTTCGGCCGACGTCGCCGCGCTGCTCGACAAGGTCGCGGGCGACCTCGGCCCCTCGCCGGCCGGGCGCTACGTTTGGCACGCGCCCGCGCACGACCCGATCCAGCAGCGCGACGTGTTCCGGCTGGTCGGCACCGTCTACGACGGCGGCCGGCCGAACGTCGTGTTCGTGTCGACGCTGCCCGCCAGCCTGCTGCGCGAACGGCTCGCGGGCCGCGACGATGGCGACGCCGCGATCATCGCCAACGCCGAAGGCCGTACGGTGCTGCGCGTCGGCGCGGCGGAACGCGGCGATGCCGCGGCAACGATCGTCGAACGGCTCGTCGCCGATGCGCGCGCAGTGCGCGCCGACGGCCCGCATCCCGCGCATCACGCCGGCTATTTCACGCTGAGCCAGCGCATTCCCGGCACCGACTGGACGCTCGTGCAGTCGTTCTCGACGCGCTCGGTGCTCACGGCGCTCGGCCAGCGTGTCGGCTGGTACGCGGCGCTGATGACGATTGCGCTCGGCTTCGCGTGGACCATGCTCGTGCTGTTCGACCGCCGCGTACTGAAGCCCGACGACGCACGCACGCGGCGCATCGTCGAGAGCGAGAACCTGAACAGGACGATCGTCGAGGCCGCGCCGTCCGGCATCGCACTGCTGTCGCTCGACGACGGCACGGTGCTGATGCAGAACGACACGATGCGCGCGTACGACGCACGCGCCGCCGGTGAGCAGTCGCTCGCCGCGCGCCTCTTCACACGCTTCGACCGCACGCCCGGCGCGAACGCGTGGCAGCCCGACCTGCATGTGCCGCTGCCCACCGCGCAGGGCGACACGCTCGACCTGCTCGCGACGCTCGTGCGCACGCGCTATCGCGACGCGGACGTATTGCTGTGCAACGTATCCGACATCACGTCGCAGAAGGCCGTCGAGCGCCATCTCGACGAAGCGCGGCGCGCGGCCGACGCGGCGAACGACGCGAAATCGGCGTTCCTCGCGACGATGAGCCACGAGATCCGCACGCCGCTGAACGCGATCCTCGGCAATCTCGAGCTGATCGGCCGCGAGCCGCTGACGGATACGCAGAGCGAGCGGCTGCATACGGTCGAGGGTGCGTCGGCGACGCTGCTCGACCTGATCAACGACATCCTCGATCTGTCGAAGATCGAAGCCGGCCAGATGACGATCGAGGCGATCCCGTTCGATCTCGCGGAAACGATCACGCAGACCGGCGCGATGTTCGAACCGCTCGCGACGGCGAAGGGTTTGCAGTTCGACGTGATCGTCGACGATGCGCTCGCGCAACGCTACATCGGCGACCCGACCCGCATCCGGCAGATCGCCGCGAACCTCGTTGCCAACGCAATCAAGTTCACGAGCCACGGCGACGTGACGCTCGAAGTCTATCTGCGCGACGATACCGATCCGGCGTCGCCCGTCGTGATCGGCGTCAGCGATACCGGCATCGGGATGACCGACGCGCAGCGCGCGGCGCTGTTCCAGCCGTTCACGCAGGCCGACACGTCGATTTCGCGCCGCTTCGGCGGCACGGGGCTCGGCCTCGCGCTGACGAAGCGGCTCGCGACGATGATGGACGGCGCGATCGACGTGAAAAGCGAGGCGGGGAACGGCAGCACGTTCGTCGTGACGCTGCCGCTGCGTGCGGCGACCAGTGACGAAGTCGCGCATCACGAAGCGGCCGGCGACGATGCGGCGCTGCCGGCGCTCGCCGCGCGCGTGCTCGTCGTCGACGATCATCCGGTGAACCGCAAGCTGCAGCAGAGCCAGCTCGTCGCGCTCGGCTACGACGCGGATGCGGCCGAAGACGGCGCGGCCGCGCTGCGCCGTTGC
Source organism: Burkholderia sp. IT-111MI5 (assembly GCF_949752865.1). Classification (NCBI taxonomy): domain Bacteria; kingdom Pseudomonadati; phylum Pseudomonadota; class Betaproteobacteria; order Burkholderiales; family Burkholderiaceae; genus Burkholderia; species Burkholderia sp. IT-111MI5. The sequence goes on from NZ_CATKIF010000021.1 coordinate 30,460, forward strand.
ACGGACACGCGCTACGACCTGGTGCTGACCGACCTCAACATGCCGGGCATGGACGGCTACACGCTCGCGCGCGTGCTGCGCGCGCAATACCCCGGCCTGCCCGTCGTCGCGAGCACCGCGCATGCGAGCGCGGAAGAACGCGCGCGCTGCGCCGAAGCCGGCGTCGTCGCCGTGCTCGTGAAACCCGTGCTGCTTGAAACGATCGACCGCACGGTGCGGCGGTTCGCGAACGTCGGCGCCCCGCGGCCGCGTGCGTCCGCGCTGGTCGACCTCGCCGAAGGCCCGTTGCCGCCGGACGTGCAGGCGTTGCTCGCCGAAAGCGTCGAACGCTCGCTCGCGGCGCTCCGCGCCGCGCTCGCACGCGACGACACCCGCGCGCTGCGCGACGAGCTGCACGCGCTGCGAGGCGCGTTCGCGACCATCCACGAGCACGCGGCGGCCGATGCGGTGCGCGACATGCAGGACGCCGTGCAGGCCGGCGATTCCGCATCGCTCGCGACCTTGCTCGACCGCATCGAACGCGTCACACGCGAAGCGCTGCGCCGCCGCGCCGCGCAAGTGCCGTCGGCCTGAGCGGCGCGCGCGCCGGCGCATAGGACTGGTCCGACACCGGCGGCACGGCGTTTCAGCCCCGGACGACAGATTCGGACGCGTCCGATCCTTACCATGCTTTCAGAGACCCAAAGAACTGAAAGGAGTAGGGATATGAACACGACGTACCGCACTGTGTGGAACGCCGCGACAAGCACGTGGACGGCGGTCGCCGAGACGGCGAGATCGCATTCGAAGGGATCGGCGCGCGCTGCGCTCTCCGCTGTCGCCGCGGTTGTCGCACTCGGCGCGCCGTTCGGCACCGCCACGGCGGCCGAAGCCTGCACGTCGGCAGACGAACAGGCGAGCACGGCGGATAGCACGAACACGTGCACGCTGCCGTCGCCGTCGCCGATCGGTGCGCAATCCCGGTCGATTACGCCGACGGCCACGCTGGACGACGCCTACATCAAGGTCCTGCCGGCCACGACGGGCGGAACGGATGCGTCCGCCTCCGGAACGGCCGCAGTAGCGATCGGGAACGCCGCCGTTGCCAACGGCACATCGGTTCTGGCGTTCGGCTCCGCCGCGACCGCGACCAGCACCGGTTCGATGGCATTCGGGCGTCTTGCAGCAGCAACCAGCAGCGGCTCGATCGCGATCGGGAACGACTCGACCGCAACCGGCGGCACGGGTGCGACCGCATTCGGGAACAGCGCGGTTGCGAACGGCACGTCGGTTCTGGCTGTCGGCTCCTCCGCCACCGCGACGGGCACGGGTTCCGTGGCACTCGGCCGTTTGGCGAGCGCAACGGCCAATTCCAGTACCGCGCTCGGCAATCAGGCGTCGGTACTGGCTGCGGGCGCCGTTGCATTGGGCAATTCCGCCGGTGTCGCAGCGGGCGCAACCAATTCCGTCGCGATCGGCAGTAATGCGAGCGTCGCAGCCAATGTCACGAACGCGATGGCGCTCGGTACGAACTCCACCGCGACGCTCAGCAATACCATCTCGGTCGGCTCGTCGTCGCAGCAACGCCAGATCGTCAACATGGCCGCCGGCAAACTGGACACCGACGCCGTGAACGTGGATCAGCTCAAGCAGGTCGTCGCGACGCTCGGCGGCAACGCCGCGTTCGACGCGCAAACGGGCAACGTAACCGGCCCGACGTACAACGTCGCAGGCGGCGCACAACAGACCGTCGGCGATGCGCTCGGCGCGCTCGACGGCGCGCTGACGACCGCGAACGACAACATTGCCCGGAACGCGTCGGACATCGCGACTCTCGGTGGCGACGTGAGTCGCCTCGATAGCCGTGTCGCGAACAACGAGTCGTCGATCACGCAGATCAGCAACGACCTCAACAGCGGCGCGATCGGCCTCGTCCAGCAGGCCGGCGCGGGTGCCGAACTGACAGTCGGCGCGAACACGAACGGCGGCGCGGTGAACTTCGCCGGGACGGCCGGCGAGCGCACGCTGACGGGCATCGCGAATGGCGATATCTCGGCGGGCAGCAACGACGCCGTCACGGGCGACCAGCTTTACGCGACGAATCAGGGTGTCGCGCAAAACGCGTCCGGCATCGCGAGCCTCGGCACGCAAGTCACGAACCTCGACGGCCGTGTAACGACCAACGAAACGAACATTGCGAAGAACGCGACGGACATCACGACGATCAACAGCCAGCTCGGCGACCTGTCGAGCGGCACGATCGGCCTCGTCCAGCAGGCCGGCGCGGGCGCGGATCTGACGGTCGGCGCGAACACCGACGGCGCGGCAGTCAACTTCGCCGGGACCACCGGCGAGCGCACGCTGACGGGCCTTGCAAACGGCGATATCTCGGCAGGCAGCAAGGACGCCGTCACGGGCGACCAGCTTTACGCGACGAATCAGGGTGTCGCACAAAACGCATCCGGCATCGCGAGCCTCGGCACGCAAGTCACGAATCTCGACGGGCGCGTAACGACCAACGAAACGAACATCGCGAAGAACGCGACGGACATCACGACGATCAACAACCAGCTCGGCGACCTGTCGAGCGGCACGATCGGCCTCGTCCAGCAGGCCGGCGCGGGCGCGGATCTGACGGTCGGCGCGAACACCGACGGCGCGGCGGTCAACTTCACCGGTACCGCGGGCGAACGCAAGCTGACCGGCCTCGCAAACGGCGACGTCGCCGCAGGCAGCACCGATGCCGTGACGGGCGACCAACTGAACACGACGAACGCGAGCGTCGCCAACCTCGACCAGCGCGTGACGAGCAACGAAACGTCGATCACGCAGATTCGCAGCGACATGAATAGCGGCACGATCGGCCTCGTCCAACAAGCGAGCACGGGCGCGGACCTGACGGTCGGCGCGAACACCAACGGCGCGGCGGTGAATTTCTCAGGGACGGCGGGCGAACGCAAGCTGACAGGCATCGCGAATGGCGACGTCGCGGCCGGCAGTCACGATGCGGTGACGGGCGACCAGCTCCACTCAACGAACCAGGCTGTTGCACAGAATGCGTCGGACATCGCGGACAACCGGACCGACATCACGACGATCAGCAACAAGCTCGATAGCGGCCAGATCGGTCTCGCGCAGCAGGATCCGTCGACGGGGGCAATCACCGTCGGCGCGGCCACCGGCGGCTCGACGGTGAACTTCGCGGGCACCGGCGGCGCGCGCACGCTGAGCGGCGTCGCGAACGGCGTGAACGACGACGACGCGGTGACGATCGCGCAGCTGAAGGCGACGGGCCTGATCGACTACACGGGCAAGGAAATCTCGGCGATGACGTATGACGACATCTCGCTCAGCAGCGCGACCCTCGGCGGCGTAGGCGGCACCGCGCTGCACAACGTCGCGCCGGGCCTGATCGCGTCGGGCAGCATGGACGCCGTGAACGGCGGCCAGCTGCACGCGATGCAGCAGGATTTCGAGAGCCGGTTCTCCGGACTCGACGATCGCGTCTCCGGGCTGGAATCCGGCGGCGTGCCGGGTGACCCTGGCAACCCCGGCAACGGTTCGGGCGGCTTCGATCCGGGCGGCAGCGCGCCCGGCAGCGTTCAGCTTGGCGCCGGCGCGGATGCGTCCGGCGGCGACAGCACGGCCATCGGCTCGGGCGCGAGCGCTTCGTCCGGCAATGGCACGGCGATCGGCTCGGGATCGAACGCATCCGGCAGCAACGCCACGGCCATCGGACAGGGATCGAGTGCATCGGGTAGCAACGGCACAGCCATCGGCCAGGGTTCGAATGCATCCGGCAGCAATTCGGTTGCGCTCGGCGCGGGCTCGGTCGCGGATCGCGACAACGCGGTGTCGGTCGGCTCGGCCGGCAACGAACGGCAGATCACGAACGTTGCCGCCGGTACGGCGCCGACCGACGCGGTCAACGTGCAGCAGATGCAGAACTCGGTTCGCAGCGCACGCCAGGATGCGATGGGCGGCGTCGCGGCAGCGATGGCCGTGGCCGGCCTGCCGCAGTCGACGCAACCGGGGCGCACGTTCGTGGCGATGGCCGGCAGCACGTACGGCGGCGAGTACGGCAGCGCGCTCGGCGTGTCGTACATGACGCGCGACGGCAAGTGGACGATCAAGGCATCCGCGAACACGAGCAGCCGCGGCACGGTCGGCGCGGTCGTCGGCGGCGGTTTCTACTGGTAAGCCGTCGATTCCGGCAGGGCAGCTCCGCGCATCGCGAATGCGTCGAAGCGAAAGCGGGCGGAGCGATCCGTCCGCTTTTTTTGCGACCGTTCGACCGCCGATGCGGCGCGACATGGCCAAACGCGAGATCGGCTCGAGAATCAGCCCGGTCCGATTGGTTGACGCGGGCGTTGCCGGTAAGCTGTCCTGACGTGTTCCGATGACGATCGCCGCCGCGCAACACGTGCGTTCCGGCCGTGAACCGACCGAGGCGCGGGCGTTCGGTGGTGGTCGGTGGGCGCGGCCACGACAGAGATGGGTGTTGGTATCGATACGCAAACGCTGCCAGATGCGAACACCGAGCGCCCGCCCCTCGGTCCGTCGTTCACGCGAGCGCAGCTTCCGCGGCATCGCGGCGCGGATGCGCGGATGCGCGTGCATGCCCATCCGCGCCATGCCGGCACGCCCGTGAATCGCGAATCGCCGCTTTCTCCCGCCTCCGGGCGTCAAACCGCTGCTCGAATGGTCAATCCGCGCTCCGGCACTTTCGCGCTTCGCGCCCGCGAACCGCGCGCCTTCCGACACGCCCCCACCTTCCCGCTTGCTCATCGCCTTGCAATGCCTGCCCGCGCCGGGTCGATCGGGCTGTCGACGCATGCGCGGTTCCAATCCGGAAATTCCGTCCTGGCGCACACCAGCGCGAACGCGAGCGCGCTGACGTGTAGGACTGGCCCTACCGAGACGGCCCGACGTTTCAGCCGTGGCCGACAGATTAAGACGAGCCCGATCCCTACCATTCTTTCATCAACCTGACGAACTGAAAGGAGTAGGGAAATGAACAAGACTTACCGCAACATCTGGAACGCCGCGACGGGCACGTGGACGGCTGTCGCCGAAACGGCGAAGTCGCATTCGAAGGGTACGGCGCGCGCGGCGCGTCAGGCCGTGGTCGCGCTCGCGCTGGGTGGCGCGTCGGTCGGCGGCGCATTCGCGGCGGACGCGTGCACGACGGCTGATGGCACGAGCGGCACGGTCGATGAGGCTGGCGTGTGCCAGGCACCGGTCGCATTGAAGGGTGCGCGTTCGATCGGTACGACGGCCGCTCTCGACGACACCGTCATCAAGGTCGGCGGAACGACTGCCGCCACCATTTCCGGCAACACGTCAAACATCGCGATCGGCAGCGGCGCCAGTTCGTACTCGGATCCGGCAAACTCCCCCGCCATTGCGCTGGGATGGAACGCAAATTCGAACGGCGCCGGTGCGGTTGCGATCGGCTCCGGCTCGACCGCGTCGGCTACCGAAGCCGTTGCATTGGGCCTGCGCTCCACGGCGAGCGGCGCTAATTCCATGACGCTGGGTGGCGACGCGAAGGCAACGGAACAGAACTCGATCGCGCTCGGCTATCGATCGGAAGCGGATCGTGCGAATGCCGTATCGGTCGGCAGCGCGACGCTGCAACGCCAGATCACCAACGTGGCCGCCGGTACCGCAGCAACCGACGCTGTGAACCTCGGCCAGATGAACACCGCGCTTGCGACCAAGGTCGACAACAATTACGTCAAGGTGAATGGCACCGTCGATGCAACGGCCACGGCGAACGGCGCCATTGCGATCGGCAGCAACGCGCACGCCGACGCCACCGGCGCTGCATACCCGGGGGTTGCAATCGGTATGAATTCGTCCGCGATCGGCAATAGCCTCGCAATGGGTGGCGGAGCCAACGCAGTAAGTCGCGGCGTCGCAGTCGGTGCCGGCACAACCGCAAACGTCAACGGCGCAACCGCAGTCGGATATATCGCCGGCGCGACCGCAGACAGTGCGACCGCGCTGGGTTACTCGGCCAGGGCAGGAAATGTCAAATCGCTCGCGCTCGGCGCGGGTGCGAACGTACAAAACGACGGCAGTGTCGCACTCGGTGCCGGCGCCTCCACCGATCGCGACAACACCGTTTCGATCGGCTCTTCGACGCAGCAACGCCAGATCACCAACATGGCCGCCGGTACCGCAGCAACCGACGCCGTGAACGTGTCCCAGCTCGCGCCCGTCGTGACTGCACTCGGCGGCGGCGCGGCGATCGACACGACGACGGGCGCCGTGACCGGCCCGACGTACAACCTCACGAACGGCGGCCCGCAGACGACCGTCGGCGGCGCGCTCGGCGCGCTCGACCAGGGGCTGACGACCGCGAACGGCAACATCGCGCAGAACACGGCCGACATCACGACGATCAACAACCAGCTCGGCGACCTGGCGAGCGGCACGATCGGCATCGTCCAGCAAGATGCCGCGACGCGCAATATCACGGTCGCGAAGGACACCGACGGCACGGTCGTGGACTTCACCGGCACGGCCGGCGACCGCACGCTGACCGGCGTCGCGGCAGGCGACGTCTCGGCGGCAAGCAACGAAGCCGTCAACGGCTCGCAACTGCACGGCGTGGCAGAGAGCGTCGCTTCGGCGATCGGCGGCACCTCGACGGTCAACCCGGACGGCACGATCACCGCACCGAGCTTCACGGTCGGCGACGGCAACGGCGGCACGACCATCGTCCGCAACGTCGGCGACGCCGTGACGAACCTCGACGGCCGCGTGACGACCAACGAAGGCGACATCGCCAACCTCGCGGACCAGATCGGCAGCGGCACGGTCGGCCTCGTCCAGCAGGACGGGACGACGCGCAACATCACGGTCGCGAAGAATACCGACGGCACGGCCGTCGACTTCACCGGCACGGCCGGCGACCGCACGCTGACCGGCGTCGCGGCAGGCGACGTCTCGGCGGCAAGCAACGAAGCCATCAACGGCTCGCAGCTGCACGGTGTGTCGGAAAGCGTCGCTTCGGCGATCGGCGGCACCTCGACGGTCAACCCGGACGGCACGATCACCGCACCGAGCTTCACGGTCGGCGACGGCAACGGCGGTACGACCACGGTCCACAACGTCGGCGACGCCGTGACGAACCTCGACGGCCGCGTGAAGAACAACGAAGGCGATATCGCCAACCTCGCGGACCAGATCGGCAGCGGCACGGTCGGCCTCGTCCAGCAAGCCAACGCAGGCGCGGACATCACGGTCGGCGCGAACACCGACGGCGCAGCCGTGAACTTCACCGGCACGGCCGGCGACCGCAAGCTGACCGGCGTCGCGGCAGGCGACGTCTCGGCATCGAGCAACGAAGCCGTCAACGGCTCGCAGCTGCACGGCGTGGCGGACAGCGTCGCGTCGGCGATCGGTGCCGGCTCGACGGTCAACCCGGACGGCACGATCACCGCACCGAGCTTCACGGTCGGCGACGGCAACGGCGGCACGACCACGGTCCACAACGTCGGCGACGTCGTCACCTATCTCGACGGCCGCGTGACGAACAACGAAGGCGCGATCACGCACCTCGGCGACCAGCTCGCATCGGGCCAGATCGGTCTCGTCCAGCAGGATCTGGCGACGGGCACGATCACGGTCGGCGCGAACGTGGGCGGCTCGACGGTGAACTTCGCCGGCACGGGTGGCGCACGCACGCTGACCGGCGTCGCGAACGGCGTGAACGACAGCGATGCCGTGACGATCGCGCAGCTGAAGGCGACGGGTCTGATCGACTACACGGGCAAGGAAATCGCGGCCGTCACGTATGACGACATCTCGCTCGGCAGCGTGACCTTCGGCGGCTCGGCTGGCACGGCGCTGCACAACGTCGCGCCGGGCCTGATCGCGGCGGGCAGCATGGACGCGGTGAACGGCGGCCAGCTCCATGACCTGCAGCAGCAGTTCGCGCAGCAGTACGGCCAGTTGAGCGGCCAGATGAACGACCTGACGAACCGCGTCGGCGACCTCGAAACCGCAGGCGGCGGCTCGGGCGGCGGCATGGGCCCCGGCACGGGCACGGGCGGCGACGGTTCGCTCGTGGTCGGCGACGGCTCGAACGCGTCGGGCTCGAACAGCACGGCGGTCGGCCAGGGCGCGGTGGCGTCGGGCGACAACGGCTCGGCCTTCGGGCAAGGTTCGAACGCATCGGGCGAGAACAGCTCGGCCATCGGCCAGGGGTCCGTCGCATCGGGTTCGGACAGCACGGCGATCGGCCAGGGTTCGAGCGCAACCGGCAACGGCTCGGTCGCACTCGGCCAGGGCTCGGTGGCGGATCGCGACAACGCCGTGTCGGTCGGCTCGGCCGGCAACGAACGTCAGATCACCAACGTCGCGGACGGCACCGCGCCGACCGACGCCGTGAACGTGCGTCAGCTCGATAGCGCGATGCAGTCGGTGGATCAGCGTTTCGGCGAAACGAACCGCATGATCAACGACGTCGCGAAGAACGCGTACGCCGGTGTCGCGGCAGCGATGGCGATGCCGAACCTGACGCCTTCGCAGCCGGGCAAGACGGTGGTGGCAGTCGGCGCCGCGAACTACAAGAGCGGCTCGGCGGTGGCAGCGGGCGCGACCTACCGGACGCGCGACGGCAAGTGGCTGATGAACGGCGCGCTGTCCGTCACGTCGACGGGCGATGCGGGCGTGCGAGCTCAAGTTGGCTACGAGTTCTGACCGGACGGCTCCGCTTCGGCGGAGCGTCGACCCGAAGCGGGGGAGCCATCCCCCGCTTTTTCGGCCGACGGCCAGTGACGGTTCCGCACGAGCCGCCACTGGCCGTCGGCGCGACAGCTTCGATTCGCGCCGACACCTCTCCCTCATCAACGACCCCGGCCACACGCACCGCGCGACGTGGCGGGCAATACCAACATGACGAGAAACTTCCCCATCCGCATCGTGATCGCCGACGACCATCCGGCCGTCGTCATCGGCGCCCGCTACGAGCTGTCGGCAACGAATACGCTGTCGGTCGTCGCGAGCGCGCACAACTCGACGGAACTGATGGAGGCGCTCGCGGCCCACCCGTGCGACGTGCTCGTATCCGACTACGCGATGCCGGGCGCCGAGTACGGCGACGGCCTCGCGATGTTCACGACGATCCTGAAGCGCCATCCGAATCTCCGGATCGTCGTGATGACGATGATGGAAAACGCGGTGGCGCTGCGCGCGCTGATGGACCTCGGCATCGCGTGCATCGTCAGCAAGTCCGACATGACCAACCATCTGACGATGGCGATTCACGCGGCCTACACGAACGGCCGCTACCTGTCGCCGTCAATGGACCGGATCCTGCGCGCCGCCGGCAGCGCGAGCGGCAAGGCGCCGGCCTTGTCGGCGCGCGAACTCGAAGTGATCAGGCTGTTTGCGTCGGGTTTGTCGGTCAACGAGATCGCGGACAAGCTGAGCCGCAGCAAGAAGACCATCAGCACGCAGAAGAGCTCGGCGATGCAGAAGCTCGGCATCGAGCGCGACGTCGATCTCGTCCGCTACGCGATCGCGTGCGGGCTGGTGTCCGATTACGGGTATGCGGCGGCGCTGCCGGCCGGTGAAAACGACCCGAACTGACTGGCGGCGCAGCGCCGCGCGACGGCGCGCCGGTCAGGCCGGATCGGCGCGCCCTTCTCCGTCTCCTTCCTGGTCCCCGCCCTTGCCCTCGCTGCCGGACGCGGGGACGATCCCGTGCTCGATCGCGTAGCGCAGCAGATCGATGTCCTTGTCCAGCCCCAGCTTCTCCATCGCCCGCGCCTTCTGCGTGCTGATGGTCTTCTTGCTGCGGCTCAGCTGCTCGGCAATCTCGTTGACCGTCATGCCCGACGCATACAGCCGCACGACCTCGATCTCGCGGCCGCTCAGGCTCGGCGCCTGGTCGGCGACGCGCGTGCTCGAATGCGCGGACAACGTACGCACGACTTTCTCGACCGACGGCGAGTAATAGGTGCCGCCCGTCGCGGCTGCGTGAATCGCCGGAATCAGGTGATCGATCGTGTCCGATTTGCTGACGATGCACGCGATGCCGAGCCGCACCAGCGCGCCGATCACGGCTGCGTTATCGAGCATCGTCAGCACGACCAGCTTGACGGCCGGATAGTTGCGCTGCAGGTAGGAGAACAGCGCGATGCCGTCGCCGTGCGCGCTGCCCGGCATCGCATAGTCGGAGACCACGACGTCGCAGGCGCCCGCATCGAGCAGCGCGACGAGTTCGGTCGAGTTGCCGGCCTTGCCGGCGAGCTGGATCGTCGGCACCGACGACAGCCCGTGCTCGACGCCGACGAGCAATGCCGGATGATCGTCGGCCAATACCACGCGTATCTGATAGCTTCCCATAGTCGTCCGGGTGTCCGCTGATGTCGCGGGCGCCGAATGGCCGCCCGATTGCCGACGGCGGCGCTGCGCGCCGCTCTGGATCGTGATTGGGCGCTATCTTCGCATGAAACCGGAGGGGCATCCACGGATCGGGGGCGGGCGACAGCCGCCCGCCGCTGCGCCCTACGCCCAAAAGAAACAGGCCGCCGGCTCTTGTGGAGCCGGCGGCCTGAAGCCTGCCGAGGAAACCGACGCGCGACGGTCCGGTCGCGTATCGCCCGTGCGTCAGCTCATGGCCGACGCAGGCATGGGGAACGCCGGCATGCCGGCGTCGCGCAACGTTTTATTGCACATCGAGGCGGATCTCGACGCGGCGGTTCTGCGCACGGCCGTCCGGCGTCGCGTTCGACGCGACCGGGTCGGCCGCGCCGAGGCCTTCGGCTGCGAACGAGCGAGCCCGCAGCCCGTTCGCGCGCAGGTAGTTCACGACGGTGCGCGCACGCGCTTCCGACAGCGTGCGGTTGTGCGCCGCGCTGCCCGTCGAATCGGTGAAGCCCGTGATGGCGACGCGTGCGAACTCCACGCCGCGATTGGCCGCGATGAAGCGATCGAGGTCGTTGCGGGCTTGCGACGTCAGCGCCGCGCTATCGGTCGCGAAGTTCGCGTCGCCCTGCAGCAGCACCTGGCGCTGCGGAGCCGGTTGCGGGGCCGGCTGGGGTGCCGGTTGCGGTTGCGGCGCGGGCTGCACGACCGGTTGCGGCTTGCCGCACATGAACGTGATCTCGCGCGGATCCTTCATCGGCGCACGGCTGTACACGCGATCGATCATCTCGACCGGCGTGAAGCCCTGGCCCTGACAGAATTCCTCGGCGGCACGCGCGCACGAATTAGCGCTGCCGAGCAACCCGTCGCAGCTCACGCGGAACAGGCGGTCGGGCTTACCCGGAATGGAGACTGCGCGAATGTCGTAGGTCAGCCCCGATTGGGTCGTACAGGCGCCGAGCGCCATCGCGATCGCGCCGATCGATGCGGCGCGCACAAGCAGTGATTTCATGGTCATGATGAAGCGCCCGCCCGAAGGCGGACGCCCGTAAGAAAGTATTGAGTGAACGGATTGGCGTCGTGCGGGCGGGGCTTTCGCCCCGCCCTGCGCATTACCACTGGTACGACGCACCCACGCCGACGGTGTTGCCGCCGCTCGACAGACCCACGCCGGCCTTCATCTTCAGGTTCTGCGTGATGCGGGCTTCGCCGCCGAACGCCACGGCCTGATAGCCCTTGTAGGTCGCGCCGCCGACGCCGAACGACAGCGTCTTGCCCGGATCCACGCCCGGGATCATCGTCAGCGCGGTGGCTGCGGCGATACCCGAGTACGCGTTCTTCGACACGTCGTTGATCTGCCCTTGCAGACCGCCGACCGCGCGGTCGAGCTGGCCCTTCGACGCCGCATCCGACGCGTTCACGCCGTCCGCGATGTTGACGATCCGGCGGTTGCCGTCGTCGGTGCCGTTGCCGAACGAGACCGTGTTGGCTTCGTTCGCCACCGAGCCCGAGCCGATCGCGACCGACTGGCTGCCCGACGCGCTCGCGTTGCTGCCGATCGCGGTCGCGCCTTCGCCGGTGCTCTTCGCACCCGAGCCGATCGCCGCGCCGTTGTCCTTCGTGGCGCTCGCGTTCGAACCGATGACGGTCGCGTTGTTCGCGCCGCCGCCGACGCTCGCACCCGAACCGGCCGCCGTGTTGCCCGTGCCGGTGCCGGCATTGGCCGCCGTCGACGAACCCGGCGTGACGTCCGTGCCGGAGAAGTACGGGTTGTCGCCCGAACCGCCACCGCCGCCGCCGCTGCCCGGGTTCTGCTCGAGCGCGCCGACACGTCCGTCGAGATCGCCGAACCGGTCGCTCAAGTCGCTCAACTGACCGAAGTTCACGGCGTCGCTGCGGTTCACACCGTCCGCGACGTTGGTCAGGATCACCGGTGCCGCACCCGATCCGCCCAGCGTCACCGAACCGTAGTTCGCCGAGCCGTCGCTGTTCAGGTCGTAACGCACCGCCAGCGGATCGGTCGCGCCGTACGCGGCTGCGGCCTGGACTGCTTCCGCAACGGTCGAGTACTTCTGCCCGTTCACTTCGATCGCCGTGTCCGCGAGCTTGCCGCTCGCGTCGACCGTCGTGCCGCCGCCGATCACGTCCGCGACGCTCTGCGCCGTGCCGTGCAGCTGCGAACCGTTGATCGCGTCGTTGCTCGTCGCGTTCACCGCACCCGCGGCCACGCCGGTCAGCACGCGGTCGCCCGCCGTGCCCGTGAAGTCCACGACCGTGCCGTCCGTGTCCTTCGCGACCGTGATGTCGCGCGTCGTCCCGTCCTGCTGGACGAGGCCGATCGAGCCGTCCGACAGGCTGTTCGAGATGTTCGTGATCGCATCGCCGACGTTGTTGAACGTCTGGTTGTTGACCACGTACGTCGGGCTCGTCACCTTGCCGTCCGCATCGACCGTCGAACCGCCGCCCAACGAATCGGCCACGCTCTGCGACACGCCGTGCAGCTGCGCGCCGTTCACCGCGTCCGTGCTGGTCGCGTTCACCGCACCCGCCTTCACGTTCGTGATCGTCGTGCCGTTCGCGCCCGCCAGCACGACCTGGTCGAAGTTCGCCGTGCCGTCCGTGTTCTTGCCGTACGTCACCGCGAGCGACGCCAGCGTGCCCGGCTTGCTCGGATCGACCGGTGCGACAAGACCCGCGTCCTGCAGCTGGCCGACGTTCACCGCGTCGTGGCGATCCACGCCGTCCGCGACGTTCGACAGCGCCACCGGGCCCGTTGCCTTGTCACCGCCCAGCTTCACCGAGTTGTAGTTCGGCGTGCCATCCGCGTTGCGGTCGTACGTCACCGCTGCGATCGACTGGCCCGTCACCGGATCCACCAGGCCCGAGTCGGAGAGCTGGTTCTTGATGACCGTGATGTTCGTCGTGTTGTCCACGACTCGGCCGTCGAGGTTCGCCAGCGCGTCGCCCACGTTGTGGTAGTCCTGCTTCTGCGATGCGTTCGCCGGATCGGCCAGCGAATACGTCGGGTTCGTCACGTTGCCGCTCGCGTCGACGGTCGAGCCGCCGCCCAGCGCATCGGCCACGCTCGACGATACGCCGTGCAGCTGCGCACCGTTCACCGCGTCCGTGCTGGCCGCGCTCACCGCACCCGCCTTCACGTTCGTGATCGTCGTGCCGTTCGCGCCCTTCAGCGCAACCTGGTCGAAGTTCGCCGAACCGTCGGTGTTCGTGCCGTATGTCACCGCCAGCGAAGCCAGGCCCGAGCCCGGATTCGTCGGATCGACCGGCGCAACGAGGCCCGCGTCCTTCAGCTGGGCCACGTTGACTGCGTCAGTGCCGTCCGTACCGGCTGCCACGTTCTTCAACTGAACCGGGGTCGATGCGTTCGCACCGCCCAGCGTCACCTGGTTCTTCGCCGCGCTGTCGTACACCACCGCCAGCGATTCG